>CAZGSN010000713.1:0-7632 GCA_964528465.1 uncultured Binatia bacterium (SeqCode) | reverse complement strand
AATGGGCGATGCTGCCGCGGATATCCTGCGCGAAGAGACGGCAATCGAACGGGTAAGAAGTACTGAACGATTCAACCAAGGGATGCGTCGGCTCGGCCATACGGCCAGCCCACGCCTTGTGGGTGCGCGGCATAGCGCCGCTACTTAGCCAACGAGAGCAGTTTCGTCAGCCAGGGCATCGCCGATCGACTCCTCGGCCACGGTCTTTGGTGAAGCCTCGGCGGCTCGCAGGTCGTTGGTGCTCCCGTCGGCAGCGCCGCTAGTAGCTACCACGTCAAGATCGAGCATTGGGGATTGCTGGCTACAGCGGAGGAATCGCGATAGGCGGCGTGCATGCCTTGGTATTTCGCTTACGGATCGAACATGCAGAGTGCGACGCTGCGGGGTCGGCGTGGGGTTGGGTATGAGCGCGCTGTGGCGTCGCGACTTTCCGGGTGGCGGTTGGTATTCGACAAGCCGTCGTTGCTTGGCGACGGCAACACCTTTGCCAACATCGTTCCCGAGGACGGTGCCCACGTCTGTGGGGTTAGCTTCTTGGTAAGCGACGACGACATGGCTCACATCGACCTCACGGAAGGTGTCCTCATCGGCAACTACCGCCGCGTGCCCGTCACCGTCGAGTCACTCGAAGGTCTCCTCAGCATGGAGGCGCACACGTTGACGTCGGAGAGAAGGCATAGCGAGCCCCTGCCCTCGCACCGCTACATGCGTTTGCTGATCGAAGGAGCCCTCGAACATAGACTGCCCGAGCCGTACGTGGACTACTTGCGCAGCGTGAAGAGCTTTGACGAAAGCCAGCAGGCAAAGGAGATGCGCGCCTCGGTCGAAGCTTTCCTGCGCAAGCAGCCGTAGACCGCCTTCTCCTGCCCGCACAGGGCAGCAGCGACACCATCGGCGATGAAATGAATGTGCACGAACTCTTCGCTGCGTGCCGCTCGCCATTTATCGACGGTGGCTACAGGCTTGACGTGGATGGTTCCGCCTTGATGTTCGGCTTCCCGCCGAACATTACCGACTTGCAAGTGTCCGATAGCCTCTGCCACGGAGAAGCGCTCGATCTGCCGTTACCAGCGTTAGCTCGAAGACATCCGCCGTTGCCGCGAGAAAGCGGTCCGCTGGGTCTTCATGAGCAAGCTGGATCGTGCGGCTACGCAGAGCAACCTCACGCGTGAGGGGTGCATCACGCATCGGCGCACGTGCCAGAGCCACATCGATCCACTCGACAGCGGTGGTGCGCCCATTCAGTTGA
The DNA here is from genome assembly GCA_964528465.1 of uncultured Binatia bacterium (SeqCode). Taxonomy (GTDB): domain Bacteria; phylum Desulfobacterota; class Binatia; order HRBIN30; family HRBIN30; genus CAZGSN01. The sequence continues at coordinate 6,383 of CAZGSN010000713.1, read as the reverse complement.
ACGCGCCCGCGCTCGGCGAGCAGCAGAAGCTCCCAAATACTGATCGGAGATAGCCAGAGGCGATTGTCGGGTGATGCAATGGCCGTCGCCGCTCGCTTGCTGAGCCGTTCCGGCTCGACGTGACTCCACAGCCATATGTGCGTGTCGAGTAGCAGATTCACTTGAGCGCATCCCAAGGGACCAGATCACCTGTCGGGCCAACGATGTCGTCGCAGATCTTCATCGTCCCACGCAGCGAGCCCATCCATTTGTCCTCCGGGCTCTCAATCGCTGGCGGAACGATATCGGCAATCGGCTTACCGAAGCGCGTGACCCGCAGCGGGCGACCCGTACGACGCACACGTTCCAGCGCTCCGAGGCAGATTGCCTTGAACTTTGAGATGGCCATTTCTTCCATGGAAAGCGGCCTACCATGGTCAGATATCATGGTCAATTTTTTCCATGTAGCCAATGCGAAGAACCCACGATCGGATCATTGACGGCTTACTGGTGCCGAGTCTGCCTTCTTTGATTTCGCCGAGGTGATCCAACGACAACATCCCCGATCTTGCACTGTTCGCTACCGACTTCGGGAACAAGCATGCACCCGATTCTGCAGAGGTCTACGCTAGGGAATCACCGCATTTTGCTTCATCACGCCGATCTCTTCCCAGCTCAGGCCAGCTTCGAGCAGCACCTCCTCGGTGTCCTGCCCGGCGTCGGGGGCAACCCGGCGGACATCAGTTGGCTCGCCGTCGAACTGCACGGGGCTGCTGGCGACCTTGAAGGGGCCATGGCTTGGGTGGACGTAGTCGACCAGATAGCCGTTGGCGATTACTTGCGGGTCGTCGCGAATTTCGCTCGGGGTCTGCACCGGTGCGTGCAAGGTGTCGTACCGCAGGAGTCGTTCTATCCACTCGCTGCGCGGCCGCGTTGCAAAGTGTTCTCCGAGAAGACGTACAAGGTCGGCACGTACCTGCTCGTCGATCCACTGGATCAGAGGGTACTCGGCCAACAGATCCTCGCGCTCGATGGCTTTGCAGAATTCGTCCCAATGGCGCTGTGGTGTCAGCATCATCAGCATGAGCCAGGTGCCGTCCTGGCAACGATAGGTGTTCATGATGGGGTTGGGTGCACGGCTGCGATCGCCGTGCGGCAAGTCGCGCCCGAGCTGCAAGGCCCCCAAGATGTCCGGTGCCATCAGCCAGACGGCAGTGCCGAGAAGCGAAACATCCACCACACAGCCGAGGCCCGTCTTCTCTCTTCGGTACAAAGCAGCGGCGATGCCACCGGCAATGAAGGTGGCGCCGATAGTGTCTCCAAACGCTGCGCGTTGCATGATCGGCGGCTTGCCCGGCTCGGTCAGCATGTGCCCGACACCGCCGCGGGCCCAAAACGAACCGGCATCGAATCCGCCACGCTCGGCTTCCGGCCCGCGTGGCCCCTGCCCCGAGCCACGGGCATAGATGAGCTTCGGGTTGATGGCCTTGAGATCCTCGTAGTCGATCCTCAGTTTGCGTCGCGCCGGAGGGAGGAAGCTAGTAAGGAAGACGTCCGCCTTCTCGACCAGCCGATACAAGACCTCGCGCCCACGCTCCTGGAGCAGATCCAAGCCAATGCTGCGCTTGTTGCGACTCCCGTTCTCGACGAAAAAGTTGTGGCCCTTGGCGCCCGGAATCATCCCGGAGCTGATCAACCCGCGCAGGGGATCGCCGCGCGTGGGATGCTCGACCTTAATGACCTCGACGCCCCAGTCGGCAAGCACCGTGCCGGCACCGGGCACAAAGAACCATTCCGCCACCTCAATGAGCCGAACCCCGTCGAGCACCTGCAACATGGCGACCCTCCTCTTGTCGCGCCCCTGATACTGCAAGCCGCGAGCATGGGAAAGCAGCACCACAGGATCCCGCATCCGCGTGGGTGGCACTACGGAGGCCGTTTATGCGCATGCGCATTCGTTGCCTGGCCGCGGGCCCAATGTTGCTATGTTGGGCGCATCGGTCAGACTGCCGCTCATTCCTAACATGGCCCTCGTGATGATTGCGGAAAACGACCGCGCACTTCTCCAAGTTCTGCTGCCGGCATGTGCAGCGGGCCAACCCCGCACGCTTACCCCTAGGCTGGCGCGTCCGATTTCAGGAACGCTGCGCCCGTAGCGGCGCAGCGGCACGTTCCGATTCGGCGCAGTCCTACGCCTCTCGCCAAACCGAAGTGGGTGTGCGAGAAGCTCGGCACTGATGCCGAGTGTGCTCGCATGACTCCTGCGCAACGTGTGGTTCTCGTCGTCCTCGCGGGCTTCGCCGGCCTGTTGTTGCTGATGTGGATGTGGACCACGGCAGAACGTATCCCAACGCCACCGGTGATCACACCGACTGCGGTGCCTGTGTCGGCAACGCCTACGGCAACGGTGATCGCAGCGATTCCACCGGGGTTTCGTCTTGCCGGGGTCGCGGTAGGCGGCTCCACCTCGTATGCGGCAATCGAGCCGCCGGGAGGCGGCACTAGTCTGTATCGCCTGAACGAGGAAGTCCCTGGCTTGGGGAAGCTGATGCGGATTGGTGGCGAGAAGGTTGTCGTCCGAACGAAAGACGGAGATTTGGAGATGTGGGTTGCACCGGCCCCGACGCCGACGTTTTCGCCGACGCGGCGCCTTGCCCCACGAATTACGCCGACGCGCGCTCCGTCGCAGTTGCCGTTGGCCGCTTCACCATCTCCCGGATCATCGCCTTGAGGCGAACCGGATCGACAGGCTTCTTGAACAGCACGCCGCGCAAGCCTTCGATGCGGCTGCGCTTGATCACGTGATCCACGTCGTGATGGAACCCGGTCATCAGCAGCACCGGCGTGTCCCCGCGTTTTTTGATTTCCATGTACAAGTCGTAGCCGTCGAGGTCGGGCATGACGACGTCACTTACGATTACGTCGACGGGAGATCGATCGAAAACCTGCAGAGCCTCCAGGCCGTTGCTCGCGGTGGATACTTCAGCTCCTTCTTCCGCCAACAGGTCGCGCACAGAGCGACAAACGCCGAGGTCGTCGTCGACAACGAGAATGCGAATTCCTTCCAAGCCGCCGCACGGCGGTGGGCTCGGCCGCAGGTCGGCCATCTGCGTGCCGTCGTGGTATTCGGTGGTTTGATAGGTGGAGCCCTGAGACATGGCGACCAGCTTGTTGATGATCTCCTGGATGCGATGCACCTCGCGGCGAATGCCCTCGAGGCGCTCCTCTTCCACTAGGGCGCGGGCATCGGTGGCAACTTGCTGCACGAAATGATCGAGCAGCTCAACTTGGTTGAGGATCACTTCGAGCGGGTTGTTGATTTGGTGGCACACAGCCACCGTAACCTCCCCGAGGGTAGCGAGACGATCCTTACGGCGGATGTCGCGAATGTCCTTGGCAAAGCCGATCGAGCCGATTTCGAGGCCAGCTTCGTCGTGCAGGACGGAGCCGGATATGGCTACGGGAAGTAGCGCGCCCCAGCGATCGACAAAGACGGTTTCAAAGTTCTTCACCTTGCCGGGGCCGCCACAATCCTGGCTGCGCATGGCTTGCATGACGCGGCGCGCTTCTTCGCCGGTCGGATAGATGATGCCTACCTTCTGACCGAGAATCTCCTTGGCCGTGTAGCCCAACGTCTTCTCGGCGCCATCGTTGTAGAAAACGATCGTGCCGGTGCGGTCTACCGCAACGACAATGTCGGGAGAGCTCTCGATCAATTGCAGCAGGTAGTTGGGCGGAAACTGCGTAGGGGCGATTTCTGACATCGAAGGGATGAATCCTAGCCTCAGCGTACACCGAAACCAGACGGACGCACAAAGGAATCGGTGCGCCCGGGCGGGACCGGCACGCGATCACGTTGTTTGCGGGCCAGGCGCAAGAAAACCTTCATCGAGGTTTCGAATTCCTCAATGGATTTCACTTCCACCAAGCCCTCGCGCTCGAGGGCCGAGAACACCTCTTCGCCCTTGCGTGAGCGCAGCACCGTGATTGTCCACCCGGAAGCGCCCACGCCGCCGCAAGAGATGTCTGCCAGCTCGGCGGAGAAGTCGGCGCAATGGTGGCACTCGGGGCGGGCGTATTCCTGGGCTTCGCGCAGGTTGATCTCCACCAGCTCGCCGTCCTTCTTGAAGACCTGCACCTTGCCCTTGACGTTGAACTGGCGAATGTCGCTGAGTGCGATTCCCATTTGCTTCTGGATCTTGTCGACCATCAGCTCTTGGAAGTCGAACACTTCACTGCACAGCAGCCCGATGTTGAGCGCCACGCGATCACCGTAGCCTTTCAAGAAGGTGGTCTGCTTATCGATGATCTTATCTTTCTTGCGGCCGTTGTTGAGGTAGGCCGGATCCACGACCTGCATCTTGCGCACTGGCGTGATCTGGCAAGGCACACCGACGAAGGCGACCTTGGTCAGGCCAAGCTTCTCGGCATCGGCCAGGGCCAAGTTGTTCGGGCAGTAGGTGTACCAAGAGCTGGCGCTGCGGATGGCATCGTCGGCAGTGGTCACCACCTTGGGAACCGGCTGACAAGGCTTGTCCGCCTCGATGGTGGAGACCACGCCACCATCGAAGGTGCCGTTACGCAAACCCCAACATAGGATTGTGGTCACAACGCCCCCGTCCTCGCAGCGTGCGAGAACTTCCGGGTCCTTGGTGCGTGCCACCACGAGGCGGCGGTAGTAGCCGAAGGCGCCGCGGTAGTGGTCGTTGGCATCGGGAAAGACCGCTTCCCCAAGTTCGTGCTCCCGAGTTCCCAGTCGCGGGCACACTTGCGCGCAGCAATCACAGCCAATGCCTTCGCTGATGCCGCAATAGTCGAATGGGTTGCTGGCCTTGGCGACTTGCTTGGGTTTGCCGTCGATGTAGTCGATCACGTTGTGCGGGCACACCAGCACGCAGCTCCCGCATTCGCAGCAACTACCGTACGCGACGACCTCGTTCATCATCTCTTTGAAGCTCGGATTCATGGCGGGCACGTGGGCAGGTGCCTTAACCCCATGCCCCAATTGAGTCAACGCGCTGCCGCGGCTCTGACAACGACTGCGGCAACAATGGCTCTTGGGAGCTCGATCGTGGCGGTGTAAGGAGGCGGCCCTTTATGGAACCTCTGTACAAGTAGCCCTGTAACCAGAGCGGGGTCGGAATCGGAATCGGGGTCGGAATCGGCCGCGACAAGGGTGGGGAGATACGGCGCGAAATGAGATCGATACCGATACCGATACCGATTCCGATAGCGACCCCGACCCCGCAGGGAAGCGGCTTGCACGGACTTGCGCAGAGCTTCCTTATGAGCCCAATCGAAGCGTGGTTCAAAGTTCCGACTGTTGCAGCACCGCCAGCTCGACGATCGGCAGGGTGCTTTGTCGGGAGACGTAGGCGGCCAGGTCACGCAGGTGTTTCTCTGATGTATGGGCCGCGTCGCGCCGGCTGCTCCAGTGGCGGCCGTCGTCGAATTGAAATACCACGGTGAAGCGATTCTGGATGGATCCATCCTTGGTCTCGACTCGCTCGGCAGTGCGAATCTGTAGGAGCTGGCTGTACGCATAATGGCGGGCGGACAGCCTCGGGAAATCGTTCAGCTCGATGCCGTTGGCACCGATGAGAACGTACCAATCCAGAAGAAAAACTATGGTCGCCAGCGAAGCAACCCCGAAGACCAAGTAGAATGGCAGCATCCAGCGGCGCGAATCGAATCCAAATTTACGAGCTTGATAGGAGCGGAACTGGGCAAAGTCGTCTCCCATCATCCAAGCGTAGAGAAAATGCGTCGGCGCGGTAGCCAGCAAGTTACCGACAAAGAAGGCAACGACGCCCCAGAAGAAGGGATGCACGGTCAGGCGGTAGGCCACGGCGGCGTCGGGAGCCGGGAACAACTGCGCAAGCCAAAGCAGTCCTAGCCAGGAAATCAGGATCGCCAGCAACAGTATCGCTACCCCCGCTACCTCCCAGGGGCGATAGCGTCGCGACAGCTCGGCTAGCGAAATTTGACTGGTGTCTCGTGCCGCGCTGCGGCGAGCCACCCACCACAACGCCAAAGTCGACAGCAGTGCTCCCAGCACTGCGGCAAAGACAACTCGTAGGTTTACCACCATGACGGAGCCGGCGAGTTCTCAGCTTGGATGCGGCTCAAGGCGCATGCGGCAATCGACGACCACCACTCCTTGACCGGGGGCAAGAACTTTGACCGGATTAAGGTCGAGTTCACGCAGCTCGGGGATAATCTCCACCAAGGCCGATAGCCGCTGCATCAGGGTAATCAGAGCGTCGCGGTCACCCGCCGGCGCCCCGCGAAAGCCGGCAAGCAACTTGGCGCCGCGCAGTTGTTCGAGCATATCGGCAGCGTCGCGATCGCTTACCGGTAACAAGCGGAAGGCAACGTCGCGCCACACCTCGACCATGACACCA
>CAZGSN010000712.1:0-5129 GCA_964528465.1 uncultured Binatia bacterium (SeqCode) | reverse complement strand
TTGCGAAAACGGATCAGGACCAAAAAGCACAGGGCTGTGGACGGGCGTATCCCAGCGTTTCTCCTCTTGCCCTTGTAACTGCTGCCTGTATCCGTGTTCATCGGCGTCCATCCGCGGTTCAATTGTTGTTTTCGGGCTGAGAGAGCATTCCAACAAGACAAGAAACTCCGCGTCCCGCACCGGGCCACCGGGCACCCGGCACATGCTGATCCGGCGCTGGCGCCGGATCAGGAATTCGCAAATCGCATTGAGATTCGCTTGCCACCATGGTACACGGGCCACTGATTTTTTTCAGAACGCGAGGGAGAAAATGCGAAAAGGTTACCGTCTTTTAGGTCTGATGGTCTTGTTGGCGGGTTGGCTGATGCTGCCGGCACGTGCAATGGCGGTTTCATCCGTTTGCGGCGACGGCATGATCACCGGCAACGAGCAGTGTGATGACGGCGGCACCAAGGACTCGGACAACTGCTGCAGCGCCTCCTGCCAGCACACCTGCTGCGGCGATGGCATGGTCAACGGCGGCGAGCAATGCGACGACGGGGATAGCGACAACAGCGACACCTGTAACGACAATTGCCAATCGCTGGAGGACAACGATGGCGTTGGCCAAGGAATCGAAGACAACTGCCCTGGGTACGGCGCCAACGGCCTAAATACAGGCGATGGCAACAACGACGGCATTCTCGACAGTGCGCAGTCGAACGTGGCATCGCTACCTTCGGCGACGCATGACTCCTGCATTACGGTTCAGATTACGGGCTGCGACTTGAACGACGTGACCGCCTCTGAGCCCGGAGACCACGGGACGGGCGATCCGGGCAACGACTATCCTTTCGGCCTGATTGGTTTCACCCTGCCCACTTGCGAGACAGCGCAGGTCAAGGTTTTCTTCCATGGCGGCTCTGCAGTCTTGGCGGGATCTCAGTACCGCAAGTACGGTCCGACCACTCCTGGCGTGGCAGCAACGACCAAGTTTTACACTTTGCCCAACGTGATGCTGAGCACCAGCAATTTCAGCGGAACTCCGGTGGTCACCGCCATGTTCACCCTCAACGACAATCAGCTTGGCGACGCGACGGGGGATGACAACACTATCGTCGATCCCAGTGGCTTGGCGGTCGGGCCGCACTCGGTACCGGTGACCTCGACCGCGGGCGTGGCTTTCCTGGCGGTTCTGATGGTAGGCATTGGCGCCTTTGCCTTGCGCCGCCTAGGAGCGAACACTTCCCACTAAGCTCGTACCGACACAATTTTGCGTAACCCAAGAGGGCTCAGGCAACTGAGCCCTCTTGGCGTTTTAGGGGCTTTGTTCGCCAAATCGTTCCTACACCAGACGCGGGCCGAGGGCGGCCCGTCTCCGACTCAGATTCATCAATGTTTACAAGCAATGGAGACGCCGCGCCCCCGCGGCGCGTCAGATGGAATGCCCGCCCAAGTGACTTGGCGTGCAAAGCCCGTTCTAGAGTGCGTGAGGACGACAGTGTCAAAGGCTTGCGGGGCCGGCGACTCGGGGCTGGCCAAATCTGCACCGTCTATTTCAAGTCCCCAGCCCCAAGCCCCAGGTAAGACCTCAGCGCCGCCTTGGCCCCGTCTCCACCAGCAAGACCCTGCTGGCGTGCTTCAGGTGACGGAGCCGCCAATACCGGCCAAGAACTCGAAGCCGGCTTGCCGCAAGGTGGCCTTGATGTCGTCGACATGTTCGAGGCCACGTGTTTCTAGGGTTAGCGTCACGGCTACTTGCGTCAGAGCTAGGCCCGGCTGCGCGCGCTCGTGACTGATTTGATGGATATTGGCGCGGCAGGAAGCGACACACGAGATCAGACGCAACAGCTCCCCGGGGCGATCGGGTAGGCGCACCGAGATGCGCAGCATGCGGTTCTCGTGGACCAACCCGAGATTGATGATGCGATCGAGGAGGTTGGTGTCGATGTTACCGCCGGAAATGATCACCGCCACCTTCTTGGCGTCTGCCGGCAACCGCTGCCCCAAGCAAGCTGCCAGGCCGACAGCACCAGCCCCTTCGACCACAATCTTGGCGCGCTCCAGAAGCAGCAGCACGGCTTGCGCAATTTCTGCATCGCTTACTTCCACACAACGCTCGATTCCAGTGCGCATGATCTCGAACGGCAGCCTGCCGATCATGCGTGTGGCCAAGCCGTCGGCGATGGTCTCGACGGCAGACATCTCGACCGGAGCCCCGGCCTGCAGGCTCGGATTCAAAGCAGCCGCACCCGCTGCCTGCACGGCAAGGACGCGGGCCGTAGAGCCCATCCCGCGCAGAGCTTCCACGATCCCGGCGCACAGTCCGCCGCCTCCCACCGGCACCACAACGGTATCGACGTCAGCGAGCTGATCGAGCACCTCGAGCGCAACCGTCCCCTGCCCCGCAATAATATCGGCATCGTCGAATCCGTGGATGAAGGTAAGCCCCTCCTTCTCCGCGAGAGCAGCAGCAGCGGAGTAGGCCTCACGGTAGTCGCGCCCACTCAGCACTACCCGTGCCCCGTATCCAGTCGTAGCGCTGATCTTACTGAACGAGGCTGTTTCGGGCATCACGACAGTTACGGCGACCTCGGCCATGCGCCCCGCATAGGTTACACCCTGCGCATGGTTGCCGGCTGAAGCGGTCACCACCCCACGCCCGCGTGTCTCGGCATCGAGAAGCTGGATCTTGTTCAAGGCGCCGCGCACCTTGAACGATCCGGTCTTTTGCAGGTTCTCCAGCTTGAGGTAGACCTCACAGCCACACATGGCACTGAAAGTGGCGCTACGGTCGAGGGGGGTAACTTTGACGACACCCTGTGCCCGCCGGCGCGCGGCTTGGATTTGTTCGATGGCAATCACGCCGCAACGTAGGCTGAATCGGTTGGTGGGATCAAGCAGAGACAACCACGTCGCAGAGCCACGGGGTGTGTAGAATTCCTTGCACCTCTAGCCAGCACAATTCATGAGGGGCATCTACTGCGAGCGTCGAATGCCAGGCGGGAGCTGCGGCTGGAAGCGGGAGCGAGGCACGAGCGGACGCTGGAAGCTGTCAGCTCCACGCCCTTGTTCGGCCCAGAACGCGATAGGGACAATGTATTTCCCCACTCCTTGTTTCTGTCTTGGTGCCCCGATGAGCTTCCTCACGCTTTCACTCTGCATCAGGCCCCCTGCTCCGGCTGGGTGTCGTCGAGGGGGGAACCCACGTACGAGAAATCTCGACACGTTCCCCATGGACCGCGATGCAGTAGACGTCCGGGTTCGAAAGGTCTTCCCAGGTCTGGAACCCGAACTGCGGCTCGAACGAGCACAGGATCAGCGCCATCAGGTTACCATGCGTGACGACGACCGGGGCCCGTGCCGGACGGGCCAGGAGCGCATCCAGCGCCGCACGTCCGCGCGCCATGGCCGTTCGGCTCGATTCCCCACCGGGCCACGCCAGATCGAGATCGGCAAACGTCTGGCGGAGCGACTCGCGCCACTGCCCCGGTGGCGCGGCTGAGAGCACGCGCTCCGTGAGACGGGCATCGGTCTCCACCGTGAGACCCAGCCGTTGGGCGAGCGGGGCCATCGATTGCTGTGCACGCGTATACGGACTCGACACGAGCAGATCTACACCCGCCGTGCCCAGATGGTCTGCCAGCAGAACAGCCTGGGTGTGCCCCACGGCGGTGAGCGGTGCAAACGCCTCCTGCCCTGTAGACTCGCAATGGCGTACTAAAAAGAGACGCTTTGCCACCAAAGTACCTTCCTATGGGACCACATGGCAAATTGCTGCCGAACGCCCTGCCGCTGAACCGCGGCGAGCCGAGGACAGCTTCGAATCAAGAATCCAGCTACCGCCCGCCGTCGGTTCCAGCGGCGTGTTCGACACGGGCTCACCACGGGTCTCTCAGTCGGTAGCGACCTTCGGGCTCGCCGTCCGATCGTTGCGGCGCGTCGGCCGCACACGAAGCACGTGTCCTTGTTGGTCGGAATTGCATTGAGGAAAAGGTCCATTCATTCACTCAGCGGCCCGCGAGCAAGTGCAGTGAATATCCTCCGGCTCACCAGAAGGAAAGCCGCTCCAATGCGACGAGTGTCGTCGGGGCCGCCAAACGGCGCGCCGTTTGGGCACCTGCCAGCAGCGAGGTATGCCGTACACCGTGGGTGGTCTACGCCAAGCGTGCGATAGCTGTAGTGGCGCGTGCAGATCGCGTCGCGTACCTGATCAAGGAGCTTCGGCTTCGATTGAGCCGCTGCCACCGGTCGTGGCTGATCGTGTCCATCATGTGTATCGCTGACCGTGGTCAGTTTGGCCGATCTCGATAGGGCGCGCCCCTCCTTTGGAGTAGGTGTTACACTTAGTTTTCGCGGCTTCGCGCGTTCGCGTGAGATAACTGCCCACCGCTCCCCGTCCCGAGTCGCTTCGGGCATCTCCGTCCGAGAAGGTCTGCGCCCGGCCGTGCCGAGTCGGACTCGCGGAACTTGTGCAGAGCTTCCCTAAGAGATTCCGCGCTTTGGAGTCCAAATCGGGGAGTTTTCCGCGAAACTCCGCGTTTTGAAGTTCAAACTGGGGAGTTTTCCGAGAAACTCCGTGTTTCGGAGTCCAAACTGCGGAGTCCCCCAAACAATCTGCGCAACAAAGGACCCAAATCTTGTCGGCACGCGTAAATCCTGGATCTGACTTGTCGCGGAAGTGGCTTCACCATAGTAAGTAGCTGAGCCATCACCCGCGGCATCCAATTTCGGGGGCATGCGCAATAGTTTTGAGACCAGTCGGGGGTGCGCACCAGTTGAAGCGCCGCCATTGAGACACCCCGCACTGGTGAACTGGCTCACCGGGCACTTCCGATTCGGCGCAGGCGCCGAATCGGGCCCTACGAAGCCGCCAGCGGCAGGCGCATGTCGACGGCGGCAGAGAGGGTCGACACGGCATTCTTGCCGAGGAAGCTGCCTTCCAACAACGAGGCGTCTTTCGGATCGGCGGCGGCGGCCATGGCGACGTGGCAGTCCGCCACGGCGAGGCCTTGTGTCGGATCAAAGCCAAGCCACCCAGCACCGGGGAGAAACACCTCGGCCCAAGCGTGCAGCGTCGGGTCGGAAGCCTCAGTGACCGAGTAGCCACTCACGAATCTGGCGGGCAACCCGGCGGCACGGGCGGCGTC
>CAZGSN010000711.1:0-7823 GCA_964528465.1 uncultured Binatia bacterium (SeqCode) | reverse complement strand
TTCTTGATGGCGCGGTCGATGTTGTCGCTCGGCATACTGGCGGCACGCGCTGTTTTCACCGCCGTGCGTAAACGCGGGTTGCCGTTGATGTCGCCCCCGCCCATACGTGCAGCAACCGTGATTTCCTTGATCAGCTTGGTGAAGACCTTGCCACGCTTGGCATCCTTGGCAGCCTTCTTGTGCTTGATCGTACTCCACTTGGAATGACCCGACATGTTGAACCTCCACGAAGAAAAAGGCGCGGCGTTGCTAGCACAGGGTTTTGGGGGAGTAAATGCAATGCGATCCGCTCCGATCTGGCGCCAGCGCCGGATCGCGAGGTGCCTAGTGCGAAGCTGGTAAGGGGCCGGTTGCGTGCTAAGGGCTTCGACACTCCGGGGGATCGGATTCAGCATGAGCAAGGCATTTACGAAAGAATCGGACGGCGATGAGGACGAACATGGGTTGGCCGGGGAAGCGGCATTGCCGGCCGGCTTCATCAACTACATCACTCCGGGCGGGCGCAAACGACTGAACGACGAACTCACACAACTCTGGAAGGTCGAGCGCCCGAAGCTCGTCGATACAATTGCTTGGGCCGCCAGCAACGGCGACCGCTCCGAAAACGGCGACTACATCTATGGCAAGCGAAAACTACGCGAGATCGACCGCCGCATCCGCTTCCTCTCCAAACGACTCGACAGTGCCGTCGTCGTCGACAACGCCGGCAAGGATCACGACAAAGTCTATTTCGGAGCTACCGTTACCGTTGCCGATGAATCCGGCGGCGAACGCACGGTAAGCATCGTGGGCGTCGACGAACTCGACCCGGCCCGTGGGCGCGTCTCGTGGATTTCCCCCATTGCCACGGCCTTGCTCAAGGCAACCGTCGGAGACGTCGTCACCATGCGCACCCCGCGCGGCCTGGAAGAGCTGGAAGTACTCGCCATCCGCTACGACGAACTGCCCTAGGGAACCTCTGCACAAGTAGCCCTGTAATCAGATCGGGGTCGGAATCGGAATCGGGGTCGGAATCGGCCGCGACAAAGGTGGGGAGATACCGTGTGCAATGAGATCGATACCGATTCCGATAGCGACCCCGACCCCGCAGGGAGGCGACGTGCACGGACTTTTGCAGAGGTTCCCTAAGCCCTGACACTCGAGCAACGGGGCCACGCCCCGAACCGGCGCACTGGCGAACCGATACCCCGGCGTACCCGTTGCACTTGTTTTGCCAGCATACTAAACGTTCAGTATGCAACCGGCCTTGAAGCCTGGGCGCGCGGAGGACTCGCGCCGGGAGTTGATGAACGTTGCCATCGATTGCTTCGCCAAATTTGGGTTTCAGGCGACGTCGATCGACCGCATCGCCAAGGCCGCGGGGGTCACCAAGGGGGCTCTGTACTACCACTTCAAGGACAAGGAAGAGCTGCTCTTCGAAGCGGTGAAGAACCGCGTCGGACAGTTCGAGCGCAAGGTCCTCGTCGACATCGAGCCCAGCACCGACGCAGCGCAGGCGCTGCGTAATCTCGGACGCATCTGCTTCGAGCATGCGACGAAGAGCAACCACCGGCGCTTGATTGTGACTCTGATGGTAGAGTCGCTCGACACTAACCAACGCGTGTCGGCGCAGTTCCGTCAGATGATGGAACGGTTTCGTGGCTTCCTGCAGGCGGTGATCGGCAGCGGCCAGCAACGCCAGCAGTTCCGCACAGACATCGACGCTACGGTTGCCGCCGAGGTGTTTGCCGGCGCCATCATGGGAGCGGAGATCCAGTACTATCAGAACCCGAAGGCCTTCGATCTGGGAGCGACCATCGATGCCTTCCTGAACCAGTTCATTTTCTGGCTCGCCTCGGGAAACGAGGCGGCCATGGGCACTAGCCGTAACGGCAAAAGGAGGAGGAAAGCATGATCAGTTTCCAACCAACCGAAGACCAGCAACTCATCAAGGACACAGTTGCCGACTTTGCCAAAGAGCAAATCCGGCCGCTGGCGCATGATGCGGACGAGAAGGGCGACATCCCAAGCACGGTGCTGCAAGCCGGCTGGGATCTGGGCCTGGTCCTCAGCGCCATTCCCGAAAACCTCGGTGGAGCCGGGGACACGCGCTCGGCCGTAACCGGCGCGTTGATCGCGGAAGAACTCGCCTGGGGCGACCTCTCCATTGCTCTCAATCTCCTCGCTCCGCGCCTGCTCGCCTATCCGCTGGTGGAGATGGGCACGGCGGAACAAAAGCAACGTCTCCTCAAGCCGTTCACCGGAGCTCAGTTCCACGCGGGTACCGCTGCGGTCATGGAGCCGAGCATGGAGTTCGACCTATCCGACCTCAAGACGACGGCGCGTCGCGATAACGGCGGCTACGTCCTCAACGGCAGCAAATGCTACGTGCCGCTGGGTAGCGAGTCGCAACATGTCCTGGTCTACGCCCAAACCGGCGATGCCACTGGCTATGCCGGAGTTGGCGGCTTCCTGGTCGAGCAGGGCACGCCCGGATTCAAAGTTGTCGAGCGCGAGAAGAATATGGGCATCAAGGCGTTGCCGACGCACGAGATCGTTCTCGAGAACTGCAAGGTCCCGGCTGCCAATCGTCTCGGTGGTGACCAAGGTTGCAACTTCTCGAAGCTCATGAACGAAGCCCGCATTGGCCTTGCCGCGATGGCCGTCGGCGTGGCCCGCGCCTCCTTCGAGTACGCCCGCGATTACGCCAAGGAGCGCAAAGCCTTTGGAGCCTTCATTGCCCAGAAGCAAGCCATTGCCTTCATGCTCGCGGAGATGGCTCTTGAGATTGATGCTGCGCGCCTACTGACCTGGGAAGCTGCCTGGATGCTCGACCGCGGCGAAGACGCGACGCGCGAGTGTTACCTGGCCAAGAACTACGCGGCCAACATGGCGCTCAAGGTTACCGACAACGCCGTGCAGGTGCTTGGCGGCCACGGCTACATCCGTGAGCATCCTGTCGAGATGTGGCTGCGCAACGGTCGCGGTTTTGGAATCTTCGAAGGGTTGGCGACGGTTTGATCGCAATGGCGATCGCACAAGGAGATTAGACAATGATCGATTTCGAAATGCCTCAAGAAATCCAGAATGCACGCAACATGATCCACATGGTGGCCGAACAGGCCATGCGCCCGATCTCGCGCGAGTTCGATGAGCGTGAGCACGAACGCGCCTGGGACTTTCATCAAATGATGTGGGTGGCATCGCAAACCGCTAACCCGGTGTCCTTCGGGGAAGGTCGCAATAAGCAGTCGAGTGGCCCGTCGGTGCGCAACCTGATGTCGGCCGTCACCATCGAAGAACTGTCTTGGGGCGATGCAGGTTTGTACTTGTCGATTCCCAATCCTGGTCTGGGTGGCGCAGCGGTTGCGGCTGCCGGCACTACCGAGCAAAAACAACGCTTCCTTTCGCGCTTTCGTGATGGCGAGCCGAAGTGGGGCGCCATGGCAATCACCGAGCCCGGTTGCGGTTCCGATTCGGCGGCAATCACCACCACCGCGGCGCGCGACGGGGACCATTGGGTAATCAACGGCACCAAGATCTTCGTGACCAGCGGCTGGATGGCGGCGGAGAAGTCGGACGGCTTCGTGGTTGTATGGGCAACGTTGGACAAGTCGGCCGGACGCGCGGGAATCAAAGCCTTCGTCGTCGAGCGCGGTACTCCGGGCATGACCGTGACTAAACTCGAGCACAAGATGGGCATCCGCGCCTCCGATACTGCGATGATCGTGTTCGAAGATTGCCGCATTCCGATCGACAACCTTCTGGGTAGCGCCGACATCCCCAAGGCTTCTTCGGAAGGGTTCAAGGGTGTCATGGCGACGTTTGACGCCACCCGCCCCGCGGTCGCTGCTAGCGCCATTGGTATTGGCCGGGCCGCGGTCGAGTTTGTGCGTGAAGTGTTCGAGAAGGAAGGGCTTCCGATACGCTACGGTGTTGCGCCGTCCAAGCTGACTACCCGTGAGCGCGACTTCATGGAGATGGAGGCCAATCTGCAAGCCGCCCGCCTGCTCACTTGGCGCGCCTCGTGGATGATGGACGAGGGCATGCACAACAACTTGGAAGCATCGATGTCGAAAGCCAAGGCCGGCTTGGCGGTTACGCAGGTTACGCAGAAAGCCGTCGAGCTGCTCGGACCTCTCGGCTACTCGCGCAAGCTCCTGGTGGAGAAGTGGATGCGCGATGCCAAGATCAACGACATCTTCGAAGGCACGCAGCAAATCAACTTGATGATCATCGCCCGCCGCATCCTCGGTTACTCCAGCAAAGAGCTGAACTGAGTCGGCACGACTCCGCAGTCCCGCTACAGGCTCGCCGTTCCGTTCGGGCCTGTAGCGGACTGGCCTCTGCCTAGGCGTTGTGGGCCGCCCGTTACGAGATCCCCTGTCGCTTGTAGCTTTCTAAATGCGCCACATAGTTGGCTGCCGACCGTTGGAGGCGCTGCAACTCTTCCGGGCGCAACTCGCGGATAGCCTTCGCCGGGCTGCCGGCAACTAGTTGGCGAGGCCCGATGCGAGCCCGCGGAGTGACCAAGGCCCCCGCTGCAATCAAGCATTCTTCTTCGATGCGGGCGTCATCCATGACGATCGCGCCCATCCCGACCAGACAGCCATCGCCGATTTGGCAGCCATGCAAAATCACGCCGTGGCCAACCGTCACGTCGTTGCCAATGAGCGTGGGCCAGGTGCCGGTGGTGACGTGCACCGTGGAGTTATCCTGAATGTTGCTGCGCTCGCCGACACGAATGAAGTGCACGTCGCCGCGCAGGACGACGTTGAACCACACGCTCGACTGAGCACCGATCTCGACATCACCGATGACCTGCGCGCTTTGCTGCACATAGGCGTCGGACGCAATCTTGGGCAAGCACCCGTTGTAGGCAATCAGCATGCGCCCACGCCTATCGGAGGTGACCTGCCAATGCCATAGGAGCCGGATCTCATAGGACCTATAGGACTCATGGGACGCATGGGTTTCATTGGTCCCATAGGTTCCATAGGTTCCATGATGCCTGGAAACACCGCCGCGCCGTGCTTGGCGCCTGGTTGTGCCAGCTTGGATTGTCTGAGAATCTGCGCCCATGCTCGAATCGCAAGATCCCGTCAGCGTGTTTGCTCCTAATCTCTTTCGTGGCCGCACCGCCTTGGTCACCGGGGGTGGCCGCGGTATCGGCAAGGCCATTGCCGTGGCCTTTGCGCGCCTTGGCGCCAACGTGGTCATCGCTTCGCGCCACCCTGAAAATCTCGACCCGACAGCCGCGGAACTCACCGCCATGGGCGCAGAGTGTCTGGCGGTAGCGATGAACATTCGCGAGGTGGATCAGGTGGAAGCCTTAGTGCAGAAAAGCATCGACCGCTTTGGAGCCATCGATATCTGCATCAACAACGCCGGCGGCCAGTTTCCCGCGCGCCCTGCCGATATCAGCGACCGCGGTTGGCGTGCCGTCGTCGACCTCAACCTCAACGGCACCTGGAACATGTGCAGCCGTGTCGGCCGTCACATGCTCGAGCGCGGCCGTGGTTCGGTCGTCAACGTCGTGCACATTTATTCCCTGGAGCGCGGTTCCCCGGCGTTTGCGCATTCCGGTGCGGCGCGTGCTGGCGTGATCAATCTCACCAAGTCCTTGGCGTATTACTGGGCAAGACGCGGCGTCACCATCAACGCGCTGGCTCCCGGCACCGTTTCAACCCGGGGTGTGCGCGAAGAAGAGTTCAGCGCGGCAGAGCACAGCGACTACGAAAAGGTGGCAATCCAGGACATTCCAACGCATCGTCTCGCCGAGCCCGAAGAGATGGCCGCAATCACAGTGTTCCTGTGTTCGCCGGCAGCGCACTACATCAACGGCGCCACCATTGTGGCCGATGGGGCTCTCTCTCTGGCGTCGTGGACCGATATGCTCAACCCAGAATTCATGGCGTGAGCTAGCTCGACAATCGCAAGGCACCACGAGGACGAGAGAACAAGAGGGAGACGGCATGAAGGATCTACAAGGACGCAGCTTCCTGATCACCGGCGCCAACTCGGGCATCGGCAAAGCCACGGCGCATGCACTCGCGCAACGTGGCGCGCGCCTGTGGTTGGCATGTCGCTCTGCGGAAACCACCGCGCCCGTGATTGATGAGATCCGGACAGCAACGGGCAACGACGACATCGACTTTCTGCAACTCGATCTCGCGGATCTCGATTCGGTGCGCGGTTGTGCCGATGACTTCTTGCGCCGCGGCGTGCCGCTGCATGTGTTGATCAACAACGCCGGTCTTGCCGGCCAGCGTGGCCACACACGCCAAGGATTCGAGCTGCACTTTGGCGTCAACCATCTCGGGCATTTCTTGTTCACCAACCTGCTGCTGGATGCACTGCGCCGCCACGCCCCCGCGCGCATCGTCAACGTTGCCAGCCGCGCTCACACCGATGCCAAGGGGATTGACTTCGAGGCCGTCCAGAAGCCGACCGCCAGCTTCAGTGGCCTACCCGAGTATGCCGTGTCGAAACTTTGCAACATCCTGCACGCGAACGAACTGGCACGCCGCCTCGCCGGCAGCGGTGTCAGCACCTACTCGCTGCATCCCGGCGTGATAGGGTCCAACGTGTGGCGCCGTATCCCGTGGCCTCTCAGCCAAATTGCCACCTGGTTCATGAAGTCGAACGAAGAAGGCGCGCAGCCGTCATTACGCTGCGCCGCCGATGCGCAGCTCGCCGACCACAGCGGTCGCTATTACGACGAAGGCGTCGAGCGTGAACCCACCCGCGTGGCGCGCGACCCAGAGCTTGCACGGCAACTTTGGGAACGCAGCGAAGCGTGGACGCAGTAAGGCAGCCCAGCGATGCCTCACCGCTGGGAGGCACCGCTGAGTCCAAGGCGTGGCGAAATTACTTCTTGTACTTGAGCATGAAGTCCATGATGCGCGACTGGCGCTTGTTGTAGGGGGGGTAGAACATGCTGAGTAGCGACAGCTTGGGATTGGTGAAGACCGGGCGCAGCTTGCTGACTTCCAGGAAGCCTTCGTAGCCGTGGTACTGCCCCATGCCGCTGGCGCCGATGCCACCGAACGGCATGTCGTGCTGGGCCACGTGTAGGATCACGTTATTGATCGTCACCCCTCCGGAAATCGTGCTGTAGAGAAGCTTCTCTTCGACGTCCTTGTCGTTGGTGAAGAAATAGAAGCCGAGCGGGCGGTCCTTGGAGTTCACGTAGGCAATGACGTCATCGAGGTTCTGGTAGGTCATCAACGGGAACAGGGGCCCGAAGATTTCTTCGCGCATGATGGTCATCTCATCGGTGACCCCAAGCACGAGGTGCGGAGGGATCTTGCGCTGCAGGTCGTTGAAAGTCGCACCTGGTACAAGCGACACGAGGCGCGCCCCCTTACGCTCCGCGTCTTCGAGGGTGGCGCGCAAGCGGCGATAGGATTTGTCATCAATGATCGAGGTGTAGCTGCGCGCGTTGATGTCCGGATAGCGCTTGGCAACGATCTTCTTGGCCGCCTCGACGAACTGTTCTTGCTTGCCTTCGGGGAGAAACAGATAGTCAGGAGCCAGGCAGGTTTGGCCCGCATTGATGAACTTGCCGTAGAGGATGTTCTCGGCGGCGGTCTTCACGTCGTAGTCGGCACATAGGATGGTTGGCGATTTCCCGCCCAGTTCCAAAGTGACCGGGGTGAGATTCTCCGCTGCCGAGCGCATCACATTGCGACCGGCATCCGCCGAGCCCGTAAAGATGATGTGATCGTAAGGGAGAGTGGAGAAGTCTTGCGCGCGCACACCGGGCAGGATGGCGAGGGTGTCCTCGTCGAAATGTTCGCGGAACTTCTCCGCCAGCAAGCGGCACAGGTTCTGCGAGTTGG
>CAZGSN010000710.1:0-4083 GCA_964528465.1 uncultured Binatia bacterium (SeqCode) | reverse complement strand
GGTTCTCGAGCCACATGGCTTCGAACCAGGCAAACGGCACATAAATCTCGGCGGTGTCGATTTCTTTCCACGGATTGGTGATGCCGGCCTTCTCGTAGACCTTCTTGGCGCACAACTGGCCGGCGGCTGGGCTCACCTGGTCGCGCCCCGGAATCCACATGGCCTCCGCGTACGAGTATCCCGACTTCACCCAGGCTGGTTTGCGCGGACCCTTCTTGGCCGTCTCTTCCGATGCGACCACGAGCGCAATCGCTCCGTCGGAAGAAGGGCAGGTTTCCAGATAGCGAATCGGATCCCACAGCATCGGCGAATTCATCACATCTTCCAGCGAGACTGGCTCGCGCAGATGGGCGTAAGGATTCTTGGCGGCGTTGGCGCGCGCATTGACGGCGGTTAGCGGGCCAATATGCGGCGGACAGTCGGTACGTTTGATGTAGGCACGACAGTACGGGGCAAAGAAGCCACCGGCACCGGCCACCAGCGGCGCAACGAATGGCATATTCGGCGACAGTGCCCACATGGCGTTGCCTTCCGATTGTTTTTCGAAGGCAATGGTGAGGACGCGATCGTAAAGTCCGGAAGCCACATGGGTTACGGCGGTCAGCGCCGTCGACGCACCAACCGATCCTGCCGTGTGCACGCGCAGTAGCGGCTTCATGTTGGCGCCGAGCGCGCCGGCCAGGAACTGTTCGGGATGGCAGACCCCTTCGAGCATGTCTGGCGCTTTACCGATGACGACTGCGTCGATGTCCTTGTGCTCGAGCCCTGCGTCCTTGAGGGCGCGGTCCACCGCCTCGCGAACGAGGCCGGCAATGTTGACGTCCGATCGACGCGCGGAGTGATGAGTCTGGCCGACGCCGACGACTGCTACCGGGCGCTTCATGTCCACCTCCGGTCGGTGCCGAGCACCCATATCAAGTTCTGTTGTAAGCAATGTCCTTGGCTGGCGTGGGCTAAGGCGCGCTTTGCCCCTTGGACTTGCCGCCCAGGGGCTTTCTGCGCGAGCTGCCGGAACGCTTCACCCATGCGAATGCCGCCCGTCATCATGATCGGATTGCCGCAGATGGGTCCGCCGGAAGGGTTGATGACCGGGCGACTCGTCTTGGCGTCGAGGCCCAAGGCTTCGCAGAGAATCAGTTCATCGACCGGAGTTACCGAGGCGAGTTCAACGAGATCGACCTCGCTGGCGCGAGACAGGCCAGCCATAGCCAACGCCTTCTCGCCTGCGAGGCGAGTGCTGGCGCTGCGCGACAAGTCGCGCGCTCCGAGGCTTTGCATTTCGGTGCGGTGATCGGTGCCGTGGATCCACACGGGCTTGTCGCACATCTTCTCGGCTTTGCCTTCTGCCGCGAGCACGAGGCATGTGGCCGTTTCGCCGACGGGAGGCAGGTAGGTCTGGCGCAGCGGCTCCACTGCCCAGGCTCCTTTGCGGAGTTCCTCGGCGCTTGCGGCTTGGCGAACCTGATTATCGGTGTTGCTCACCCCGGTGCTGCGATTGCGCGCGGCAATGGTGGCCAAATCGGAATCGCTGACGCCGGTGCGGGCCATGTAGGCACTGGCTTGTAGGGCGCTAGTGGAAATTGGATCGAGGCCGATTTGCTGTTGGTAGTAGGGGTCGAGCTGCAGGTTCTGCACGCGCCGGAAGTCCCCCTCCGACCCTTTGCCGTGGCCGACGACGATCGCGGAATCGCAATCACCGGCTTGCATGCGCACCCAGGCGTAGTAGGCGCAAAAGGCTGCGTCCATTTCCAGGTGCAAGTCTTGGCGTGGCGGCCACGAGCCGATCATGTCGAGCGCCGCCACAAAGCCGAAAGGGCGGCCATCCATATAATCCGTCGAGCCGGCAATCTGAAAATCTATGGCATCGCGCTCTACACCGCATTGTTGGAGCGCTTGGCGCACCACGGGGTAGAGCATCTCTGTAGCCATGCGATGCTCGTCGCGGGCGACGATGGGAAGTTGGGCAAAGCCAACGATGGCAACGTTACGCAGCTTGGTCATAGTTGGCTCACAATCGGTTCATGTAGGATGCTTGCGGCGCATCCGGCTCGCCGGTCGGGCGGAAGTACAGGATGTCCTCATGATCGCCCTGGCGTTCGCTGTCCGGCTTCCACACGGCCTCGACCCGCATACCCATGCGTGCTTCCTCCGGCTTGCATTCCTGGATGAGGGCGAAGATCGAAATATCGGCTCCATCCAGTGCAACCGAGGCGGCCACGTAGGGAATCTCTAGATTGCGGCCAATGACGGGAATGTTGACGATGCAAAATGTTGTGAGCACGCCGCGGTCGGCTACGTCGACGAACTCGTCGCAGGGCGCAAAGCTTTCCGGCGAGTTGACGATCGGTGGGACGAAGACCTTGCCGGTCTTCGAACACTTGGATCCCAGGATGCGCTTATCCTTCAGGGCACGCAGGTACTTGGCCTTGTAATCGCCCGCGACGTAGTCGTAAGGTAGGTAGACATTGGAGTCGACGTACTTGACGGGTTCTTTAGGTGGTTCTTGCATCGCTTTATTCCTCAATCACCGCGAAGTGGGCGATGTCCTTGACCGAGCCGACACGCTGGGCGTCGTCGTGCCACACGGCGCGTACGCGCGCTCCGACACGAACCTGTTGCAGGTTGCCTTGGACCCAATGCGCCAAGGCCGTATCGGCGCCGTCGAGCTTGACGAGGACAAAGGCGAAGGGCTCGCTGCACGGGTGCAATCGCGGCAGCGGCTCGTGCACGATGGCACAGGCCGTGATCACGCCGGTGTCTTTGACCTGAACCCAGTCACTGGCGTCGCTGCCGTCGATCTCGGAGTATCCGAGTGGCGGCACTACGACTCCTTGACCGGAAGCGCGTTGACCCCAGATCGTCTTTTGTTCCTTGAGCCCGGCCAGAAAGCGCCCCACCGTGTCTCCGGTCGAGTGCTTGTAGGGGAACTCCATCACTTGCTGCGCGCACATTGGTGCTTCAGAGGAAGGACTTGCCATGCGCGCGATGTATTCTAACAAACGTTTGTTTGTCAATACGGGCTGTGCTAGAAGCGGCCGCCAATTTACGCAAATAGCAACACAATCGGACAGCTCCTCAGGGAAGCTGCGCCGCAAAGAAGGAGGTGCACAGAGCATGAGTACGCGCACGACTATGCGAAGGATGCGTTTGTTCGTGTTGGGGTTTTGGGGGATTGGGATGGCGGTGGCGCAACCCTGGGCGGCTTTGGCCCAAGAGGTAGCGCCGGGCCTGAAGGTTGGCGACATGCTGGATCAAAGCAACGCCGCCACCGCCAAGGATTTACTGCCACCGGAAATTCTTAAGCACTACGAGAAAGGCGACTATCGCAACAAGATCATCGCCTACCCACTGGGTGTTCATTGGGAAAAGTCCTTCGTGGAATCCACGGAGAAGAATGCCGGGCAACTCGATGTGGACGCCCGCGGCACCATCGTCGAGAAGGGAACGGGCAAGCAGCCTCCGTATGTTTACGGCATTCCCTTCCCGCTGATTGATGCCAATGACCCGAAGGCCGGCATCAAGGTCGTGTGGAATCAGTTCTTCTCGTACTGGTACGGCGGCAGCAGCTTCAACCGCACGCTGGTATCGATGCTCAATCGCAAGGGTCTCGATCGCGAGATCGTCGCCAACGGTTGGTTCCATTTCTACGACGGGCAAACGCCCAAGTACCGTCCGGCTAATCCTGCAAACTTGCAGAGTCAATTTCTCGGCGTGGTTCTCAAGCCGGCCGACTTGCAGGGCACTGCGTCGCTGACCTGGCGCTATCGCGATCCGGAGAAGCGCGACTCGGTATGGGCGTTTGTGCCGGCGCTGCGACGCGTGCGCGCGGTGAGTCCGTCGAATCGGTCGGACGGGTACCTCGGCTCAGACATCAGTGGCGATGACGGATTCTTCTTCGATGGCAAACCGGAGGACTTCGAGTTCAAGTTGATCACGAAGAAGGAAGGTTTGCGGATGGTGGACCCTGAGGCGCTGGCTGGTCCCGTACCCATCGAGGCGCTCCCGGGAGGTGGTTGGAGCACGTTGACCGCGCGTAATCCTCCCACGGTAGGCTATCGGACGCCGGGTTGGACCGGGGTGCCG
>CAZGSN010000709.1:0-5692 GCA_964528465.1 uncultured Binatia bacterium (SeqCode) | reverse complement strand
ATGCAGATTGGCGCGTGGGGACCCCAGCGTCGGACCTGGCCTGATCCTGGCGGCAGGCGACAGGTTGCCTCTTGGAATAGGCGATAGGTCTGACTATGCAGTGCGGTCAGCATGGCAGACATCGACGGCGACCTGTTCCGGCGCATTCAAGATAAGATTGCCATTGTTGGTATTGGCCACTTGCCCTTCTCGAAGGACATTGGCCGGCCGATCTCGGACACGGCTGTCGAAGCCGCTCAGCTTGCGCTCGAAGACGCGGGTTTGGAGGCAGAGGATGTCGACGGCATCTCGATGTTTGAGATGGAGCATACGCACGAGGTCTCCATTGCTCGGCGTTTGGGCGTCACCAATCTTTCCTGGTGGGACAAGATTTCTTACGGCGGCGGCGCTTCGTGTGCCACGTTGATGCACGCGGCCGCGGCGATCGCCAGTGGTCTTGCGACCACCGTGCTTTGTCATCGTGCTCGTAATCGCGGGTCGAAGGCGTCACGGCCTTGGTCGCAGGAACGCGAACTGGTGAGCGATGACAAGGCCTTGCACGTACCGTGGGGTTTGATTCGGCCCGTCGATGTGATCGGCATGTGGGCGCATCGCCATATGCATGAGTTTGGCACTACCCGAGAGCACCTTGGAAACGTCGCCATTGCCGCCCGCAAGCACGCGCACAACAATCCCTACGCCATGATGCGCGGGCGCAAGCTCGACATGCCCACCTACTTGAGCGGCCGAGTCATCGGCTATCCGCTCACCTTGTACGACTGTTGCTTAGAGACCGACGGGGCCTTGGCTTGCATTGTGACCTCGGTGGAGCGGGCTCGGGATCTCAAGCAGAAGCCGGTGCTCTTGCACGCTGTGGCGCAAGCGTCGGGACCCAATCCTGTGCATCTCGCCAACTACAACAACACGCCGGCGATGGAGACGACCTCGGTGGCTTGTGCCAAGCTCCTGTGGGAGCGCTCGCAGTTGCAGCCGAAGGACATGGACTGCGCGCAGATTTACGATGCCTTCACGCCGCTGGTGATCTCCGGTCTCGAAGATTACGGTTTTTGTAAGCGCGGCGAGGGTGGTCCGTTTACGGAGCATGGGCGAATTGAGATCGGTGGCGCCTTGCCGCTGCTGACCTCGGGTGGAGGTTTGTCGGAGGCCTATGTGCACGGCTTCAACTTGATCCTTGAGGCTACGCGGCAACTACGGGGCACGGCCTACAACCAGGTGTCGAATTGTAAGAACACGTTGGTCACGGGCGCTTCCGGAGTTGCGACTAGCGCTGCGGTGTTGAGGGTAGACTAATGTCGGAGGTGCGGCGTCCGCAGGTATCGGAAGCGCAAGGCCGGGAGATGGTGGAGGCCGGGCTGCACCCGGACTACCCGCTGCCGGATATCGACGACCCGGTGATGGCACCGTTTTGGAACGGCTGCCGCGGTGGCAAGTTGATCTTGCAGCGTGATCGCGAGACAGGCCAAGTGCATTGGCCACCCAAGCCGGCGTACTGGAAGCGCGGCCGCCTTGAGTACTTCGATGCCTCGGGGCGAGGGCGGGTTTACACTTACGTTGTGGGCTACGAGCCGTTTCTCCCCGCCTTTCAAGACATGTTGCCGCACATCATGGTTGTCGTGCAGCTTGAAGAAAGTGTCCGCATCGTCGGTCATATGGTCCACTGCACCCCCGAGCAGATGCGTTTCGAAATGCCTGTGCGCGTAGCCTACAAGCGGCTAACCGAGCGGATCACCTTGCCGGTATGGGAGCCGGCGTAGCCCGATCTGGGCTGTGGTGCCGGCAGGCGCAATTTCATCTCACCTAACTGACGAAGGGAACCATACACATGGCGGAGTTTCAGACGGTTCGTTTTGAGGTTGCCGACAAGATCGCAACCATCACGCTCAATCGCCCAGAGCGCAAGAATGCCATGAATCAGCAACTCAAGGATGAGTTGCGCGAGTGTTGGCGTCAGGTGCGGGCCGACCCGGACATCTGGGTTGCCATCATCACCGGTGCGGGGGACGGTTTTTCCAGCGGTGCGGATGTAGAGTCGCTTGCCAACAATGCCTTCACCAAGCCGGATCGTTGGCGAGAGCTGGCGATGATCGAGGGTGTGACCGAGCTGCCGACGCCGCGCCGCTTACGTGTGCACAAGCCGGTGATTGCGGCGGTGAACGGCGTGTGCGCGGGCTTCTCTTTGGATCTGGTGACCGAGTCGGACATCCCGATCGCCTCGGAGAAGGCCTACTTCGTCGACCCCCACGTTTCGATCGGATACGTGTCGTCGCACGAAATGGTGAACATGGCGCGGCGGGTGCCGGTATCCGTGTGCTTGCGTATGGCCTTGCTTGGCAGCCGCGAGCGCATGAGCGCGCAGCGGGCCTACGAAGTTGGTTTGGTGACTGAGGTGGTCGCGCACGATCAATTGATGCCCCGCGCCCGCGAGCTTGCGGCGATGGTGGCCAGTAACGCTCCGTTGGCGGTGTGGGGCACCAAGATGGGGATTCTGCAGGGGCTTGGCTTGCCGATTCCGCAGGCCGAAGAAATCGCCGTCGGGTACTTGGAAATAGTGGAGCAGTCGGAGGATCACAAAGAAGGCCCGCGCAGCTTTGTTGAG
The DNA here is from genome assembly GCA_964528465.1 of uncultured Binatia bacterium (SeqCode). Taxonomy (GTDB): domain Bacteria; phylum Desulfobacterota; class Binatia; order HRBIN30; family HRBIN30; genus CAZGSN01. The sequence continues at coordinate 3,096 of CAZGSN010000709.1, read as the reverse complement.
AAGCGCAAGCCTGCCTGGAAGGGTCGCTAGTCTGATGGTGGTTGTTATCTTTCGGTCGCGGCTGAAAGAGGCTCCGACGGCGGACTACGCGGCTATGGCACAGGAACTCTTGCAGCGGGCTCAGGGTATGGCGGGGTTCATCGATTTCAAGTCGTTCACCGCCGACGATGGCGAGAACGTCTCGATCATTCACTGGGAGTCGCAGGAAACGTTGCGCCTATGGACAGATGACCTGCGGCACGCCGTAGCCCAGCGCTTAGGGCGTGAATCGTGGTATCAGTTCTTCAGTGTCGAGGTGGCCGAGGTGGCCCGTTCGTATCGCTTTGATCGCGATGCGATGGCTGCGAGCCAGCACTAGCGGTTGGGACTAGGCGGGAGTGTAGTCTCCGGGGGCTGGCCGGCATGAGAGATCGCATCCTTGATTTCATTGATGCACTTCGTCGCGCGGGGTTGAAGTCTTCCACTGCTGAGTCTCTTGATGCCGTCGCCGCGGTGAGTGTGGCAGGCCTTGCGCGCGAGCACACCTTCGAGGCTCTTGCCGCAACGCTGGTGAAGGATGAGGCGGATCGACCGCTGTTCCGAGCTACGTTCGACCAGTTCTTTCGCTACCGACCTGGTAAGCGGGGCAAGACCGCGAAACCGGAGCAGGCAGGGGAGGGCGGCCCGGGTGGTCGCGGCGAAGCCGAGGGACAGGGCTCGCCTGTCGAGCCGCGGGACGCCCAGGGTGACCGATCGGCACGGGATCAAACCGAGCAAGGGAAGTCGCTTCGCGATCAATCGAAAGTGGGCGCCGCTTGGCAACGCAAGAAGTTGCAAGGCAAGGCTCTGAATCTGCGTGAGTTCCGGCAGATGGATGCGCAGGAGCAGGAGGATTGCGCTCTGCTCGCCGAGGAACTCGCAAAGCTGCTGCACGCACGTCAAACGCGTCGCTATCGGCGTTGTCGGCGAGGTGTTGTTGATATCCGGACAACGATTCGCCGATCCGTGCGCCATGGGGGCGTGCCGATACAGCCCGTCTTTCGCCATCGCCGTCCTGGGCGAGTCCAGCTTCTAGTCTTGTGCGACTGTTCCTACTCGGTGGCTACGGCAAGCCAGTTCTTGCTTGCCCTCCTTCGTCCTTGTGCGGGCTTCTTTCAGGGCGTGCACATGTTCGGGTTCGTCGACACCCCGGTCGAGATTTCGTTTGAGGCAGGCCACTTGGTGCCGCATCAGCCGCTCGATCTGCATGCCCGCTCCGACTTCGGGCGCGCGTTGTTGGGGCTGTATGAAGGGCATCCGACCTTGCTGACGCGCAATACGTTGCTGTTGATTCTGGGTGATGCGCGCAATAACCGCCGACCAGCGCGTGTCGATGTCCTGGCAAGGCTCGCCCCTAGGGTTAAGGCAATCGTATGGCTGAATCCGGAGACGCCATTGTTGTGGAACAGCGGCGACAGCGTCATGGCGAGTTACGCCCCTCATTGTACCTTCGTGCTTGCGGCAGCGACGCCAAGCCAGCTCATCAAATCGCTGGCTAAGGTAATAACTCTGTAAATCAGGACTGGGGGCAGCCACCGAGGAAGTTGTTCACGCAACGGGACACTTCACTGATGGAGACGGCGCCGTTGTGGTCGGTGTCGGCCGCAGGGCAGTTGCTGTCGAGCTTGTTGGGGGCACAGATGGGTTGGCCTAGGAAATGAGCTACGCAGCGTTGTAGCTCGGCCACGCTGATCTGATGATTGCCGTTACAGTCGCCGCCACAGGTGGTAACCCGGAGGGCTGTATCTGCTTCTAGGGCCACGCCTACTTCATTGCCGGAAGCGTTGCTGGCAACGCCCTCGTTACTCAAAGGAAAGGTGGTTCCTGTCGTTGCCTGAGCGGACACGCGTGCTCGACAGGCAAAGAGGTCGCCGTCTACCAAGGAAGCGTCACTGCCGTTGACATCAACCTGCAAAATCCCCGCGTTGTTGGAATAGTGAATGGCCTTGTTGAAAGCGGATTGCGGTCCGAGCGTGGTGGGCAGTGAGCAGTCGAGGAAGGTGATCTGGGCGTCCTGTCCCAGGCCGATTGTGCTGCGTGTCTGCGCTACCTGGTTGCCGCTAGCGCCCGCAAGCTTGACTCCGAAGCAAGCCACTCCACCAGGGAGAACTCCGATTTGTGGTATCGGAAGTAAGTCGAGGGACAAGGGGATCGTGGCGGTTGCGGTCGGTGTGGGAATAGTGGGAGTTGTTGTCGGAGTGGGCGTTGCTGTCGGCGTTGCCGTGGCCTGTGGTGGCAGTGTTGCCGTAATCGTAGCCTGCACTTCTACGCTGCCGTTTCTGGATTCACAGGGGATAGGCGCCTCTTCGGCATCCGCAGCGGAGCAGCCGCTTGCTGCGGCTTCGGGGCATGCCGACCCATCAAAGGTTACGGAGCTACTTGCGATGGTCTGTCCCTGCAAGTGCAGTCGTGCCAGCAGCGCATGGCTCATCGTCAGAGCAGGAAAGCAGGTGATGTACAGGCAAATTTTGCCGTCGACGGTATCGTTGACCGCAGCGGCGCAGTTCGGAGGCGAAACATCTTCCGTCAGTTCCACGTTCGCATGGAGAACGCCTGGGTCGAAGGCGAGACCCAATTGATAGATGGCGACCGCTTGTGGGTCGTCGACGCGTAGCTCCATTGTCGCGAGGCTCGAAGTGGGGTCGGTTACGAGAGCTTCGGGCACAAGGCTTAGGACCACGGCACGCGCTTGTTGGGCTATCGGTAGCACGGCAAGGAAGACCGCGAGCGATAGCCATCGCTTGGGCTTATGACTTGATCCAGTTCGCATGGCGCAATGGCATCGAAACATGGGGATCTAAGTTGTCAAGCGAATATTACAGCTCGATGAGCTAATGCGGTGATGGCTGGGGCAGGGCATGCCGATTCCGGAGGTACGAAATCCCTCCAATCAGCGAGCAAAAACGAGAAGAGCCGCACACCTTTGCGGCGTGCGGCTCTTCTTCTTAGAAGGAACGATTTTAGAGAGCTTAGTGCTTCGAAGTGGCGGCTGCCGTTTGGCGCAGCATCCAAGCAATCGACAAGCCCAGCCCTGAAATCAGCAACAATCCAGCGGCAGAGGTCGGGGAAGGAATGACC
>CAZGSN010000708.1:0-10503 GCA_964528465.1 uncultured Binatia bacterium (SeqCode) | reverse complement strand
GGGGTGGGCCAGCACTGAAAAGGTTGTCAGCCTGTGCGGAAACGCATGTCGCATGGGCGCCCCAGTACCGACAGGCCGGCGCACCGGCAGTCACAGTCAATTTTCTATGAGAGCGAGTTCATCTGAACAGCGTGCCCATGGTACGCAAGCACCAGCGATCGCGAAGGAGCGGTGATTGAACGGGAAAGTCGCCAAGCATCTCTTTACCCGTGGTGATTATCACCGCATGGGCGAGACCGGCATTCTTTCCAACAGTAAGCGCGTCGAGTTGCTGGGGCCGCACATCAGGCGGGCAACTGAGCCAGGAATTCGCGGATCGGCAGGACCTCCACGTCACGGATGCGAGCACGCCGGTCGGTCGTGCAGACGATAATCCGGCGCTTCAGCCGTTTGGTGCGATCGGCGAGAGAGTCGAGCCCTGACAGCATGTCGGGTGACGCAGTTCGCGCAGATTTCACTTCAATCCCCCACAGATCGCGCCCGACCTCCAACACGAAGTCCACTTCGGCCCCGTGCTTGGTTCGATAGTGGAATAGCCGCGCTTCCGGCCACAACGTGCCGACGCGACGGTGCAGCTCCTGCGCCAGGAAGTGCTCGAGCAGCAGTCCTTTCTCGTCGTGCAACGGACGATCCAACGGCCGCCGCAGCAAGGCGTTTCTGACGCCGGTATCGAAAAGGTAGAGCTTCGGATGGGAGATGAGGGCCGCACGATCCGACCCGCTCCACGCTGGAACACGAAACATGACCAGGGTCTCCTCGAGGACGTCGAGATAGCGGCGTGCGGTCTCGTGCTGGATCTCGGCGGCACGGCACAGCGCGTTCACGTTCACGATTGTGCCCGACGCCGCGGCGACGAAGTCGAGCATACGTGCGTAACCGCCGAGGTCACGTACCAGGGCCTCCGCCTGCACCTCCTCGCGAAGGTAGACATCGGCGTAGCTGCGTAGCATCTGAGCCCGCTCCGCGGGCTCGTCGTGCCCCCACGTCGCCGGCAATGTGCCGTGGGCGAGGGCGCGGTCCAGTTGGAATTCCTTGCCCAGCTCGCGTTCGAGCAGTGGATGCATCGAGTAGACGAGCACGCGGCCAGGGAGGAGATTGGCGTGACCGCGTTTGAGCTTGCGGGCGCTTGATCCCGACAGCAGGAAGCGGAAGCGTTTGGGCTTTGCGTCAAGGACCACCTGCACCGCATCGAGCAAAGCCGGGATCTTCTGGACCTCGTCGAGGAATACCGTGCGCGTGGACGCCGGTGTCGCCTCGAGCGTCTCCAGCAGCAGCTCCGGGCGGGCGACATAGCGCCGGTGCACCCCTGGATCGGCCAGGTTCAGCGTCAGGTCTGGTTTCAGCAGCGCCAGCAGCGTCGACTTGCCCACCTGTCTCGGGCCAAGCAGCAAGACGCTACGGGTTGTCGCGCGAAGGCGGGCAAGCAACAGGCGTTCGTACACGTGTGGAAAATACCCGGTATAATCCATGCACACAAGAACTCTGCCGGGTGTGCGAGATAATTCTGGGGAACGTCGGAACCCCAAGCTTTGCAAGGGCAGTCTGACAGTAGCCTGCATTCAAACGCCCGGAGGTGCCTGGAGGGCTTGCATCAAAATCCGCGCCGCTTGCTTTCACCATGAAGCCCATGAAGCCCATGAAGCCCATGAAGGACATGAATGCCTAAACTTCCTTCGCGCAGCCGACCTTGTGCTGCCAAGCATTTCGCAATCGAACCTTAGCGCACTGGCATAGTGCCTAGCTCAAGCGCTCAACCCGGGCGCGTCAGACCACTGGCTGCAGGCGCCCCTCCTGACTCATGGAGGTATCGCCTGCCGCCTCTGCCGCGCGTACCATCTCGCTCGTCGTAGCGACTCGCTGGTGCGCGTCTTCTTCTCCCCAGCGTGCCCAGTACTTGCTGTGCAAGGCCTCGGCGAGTGCCGCCGGGTAGCCGGCTTGGCGTGCGACGCTTACAGCCTCGCGACTGAGTTCGGCACGTCTGTGGGCAGACAAGGACGGATGCACAATGCGGGAGAGACGCGCCAAGACTTTTGCCCGCAAGGCAGAGATGGAATCCCCTAAGCCGAGACGCGCCTCCTCCAGCAAGGCCACCGACGCATCATCGCGGCTGCGACTGCTTTCGAAATCTTGCGTCTCCGCGCTAAGCCCCAATACCGCCTGCGCAAACCCTTCGCGATCCTGCAGAGCCCGCGCAACCTCAGCCGCTTTGCGGAAGCTCGAGCGTGCCTGCGCCAAGTTGCGGGCGCCGGCGAACGCCTCGGCAAGGGCCATAAGCAGCAGATAGCGCTGTGGCGACGGTATGCCGGGCTGGATCAAGTCGAGGATGCTCAGGGCGCGCTCGTAGTGCTCGCTGGCGGCTTCGTGCGCCACCAGCGCGATGGCTTGCTCTCCGGCCCGTGTGGCGTAGGCAATCGCCCGCGTGGGGTCGCCACCGGCACGAGCCGCCTCGCCGTAGTGATGGGCCAGCTCGGCAATGTGGTCGTCGAGTTCACTGGCGTAGTAGCGCTCGAGAGCGGTAGCGATGATTCCATGCAGACGCGCACGCCGTGCTGGCACCACATCGTCCGCAAGCGTCTCGCGGATCAAGGTGTGGGCAAAAGCAAAGCGCTGCTTGCGCCGATCCACCGGCACAATCACGTGCGCCCGCACGGCCTCCTCGACAATCTCCAACCACTGGATCGCTGGCGGCGCCGCGGTATCCTCGCGCACCAGTTGCAGCACATCGGCGTGAAACTCGCGCCCGAGTAGCGCCGCGATAGCGAGAGCACGACGACACGGCTCGCTGAGTTGCGCCAGGCGGCGGCCGAGGAGTGCGCGAATGCCTTCCGGAATACCCCCGAGTGCTTTGGCCAGATCACCAGGCCAGACGCCGCTGCTTGGGTCCATGACGCCCGACTCGAGGAGGTGGCGTGACATCTCCTCCAGGAAAAACGGATTGCCTTCCGTTCGCTCCAGCATCTGGACGGCCAAGCGTGCGGGGACACTAGGGCCGCAGAGTTCTCCGAGTAGCAAGGTTGCGTCGCTCGCTGCCAAGCCCTGCAGCGCCACGCGCGAGCTGCCAGGCTCGCGCAATAGCTCTGCGGTTATCTCCGCCAACGGATGACTGCGATCGATTTCGCGGTCGCGATAGGTGCCGAGGAGAAAGGTCGCGGTCCCATGGATCTCGCGGCCGAGGTGTCCCAGAAGCAGCAAGGAAGAGGGATCAGCCCAGTGCAGGTCGTCGACAATTAGAACCAACGGTTGCTGTGCAGCGGCCCGCCGTAACACGGTTGCAAACGCATCGAATAGACGGAAGCGCGCCTCCTCGGGTGTCGATGGGCCGGGCGCCGGACGTTCCGGCAAGCGTTCCTGCAGGACCGGATCAAGCTGCACCAACTGCGCGCCGGCGACACCAAGCGCGGCACGTAGGCTAGGATCGTCTAGGCTTGCCGCGTAGTTGCGTAACACTTGCATCCACGGCCAAAAGGGAACGGCGCCACGCTCCATACAACGGGCCGGCAGCACACGCCCGCCGCGGCGCGCTGCCAGGCTGGCTAGCTCGGCGGCCAGACGTGTCTTGCCCACTCCGGCGTCGCCGCTGAGCAGAACCAAGCGAGCATTACCGGCAAAGGCCTCCTCCATCTCTGCGATCAGAAGATTCAGCTCCCGCTCACGACCGACGAAGCGCCCGGAGCGCAACTGTGGCTTGTCGTCCCTGGCACCGTCGAGACTGCGCCCGGAGCTGGCGACGAAGCGGTAGCCGCGGCCGCGTACGGTTTCGATGAAGCGCGGGGCATTGAAGCTATCGCCAAGGGCACGGCGCAGCTCGTTGATACACACCTTGAGGCCGCCATCGCCCACCACCGTGCCTGGCCACACGCTATCGAGAAGGTCCTCGGTGGTAACCAGCAAATCCGGGCGCTCGGCGAGATAGCGGAGGACCGCAAAGGTTTTGCGGCGCAGCGGTACTGGCTCGGAGCCACGCCACAACCGCTGGTTGCGACAGTCCAAGACGTACGGCTTGAAGACGATCTGGCGTTCCTCGCTCATGCGCAACCTAAGGGCGGCCGATTTAATGCAAATTTAAGCAACATTGAAAGCAGAGACCGTGAGCCGGCGCTATTTTTCGGCTCAGCTCAGGGAGGAGCTTATGAAGAAAACCTCGATGATCGTTTTTGGAATTGTGGCGCAAACGTTCTTGCTGGTGGGTGGCCGTGCGGCAGCCGACACGATCGTCTTTGCCGACGCCACGGGCAGCGTCATCAACAGCCAGGTCGCGGTTGCCGGCACGTCGTACAATGCCGACTGGTACCTGCCGAGCGGCACGCCGCAGGGCTTCATGCTCCTGCAGCATGGTTTCAGCCGTGGCTGTGGCAATCTGCGTAACACCAGCATCAACATCATGCGCCAAGGGGTCATGCTGCTCTGTCTCAACGCCAGCATGAGCGGCGGCAATCCATCTTTGGGCGCGGCGTTGGGCGACTTGATGGCTAACCGGAGCTTGACGCCGCCGAACGGTAAGCCGCTTCCCTTGCGGTACATCGTCGGTGGTCACTCTGCCGGTGGGCACTTCGCCTCGGCCGTCGGCAAGCGTCTCGTCGAGCGCGGCTACGCTCAGTTTGCAGGCGCCGTGCTTGCCGATCCTGTTGCCGCGGGTGGCTTTACCGATAACTTGAACGCGATTTCTGCCGGTGGCTCACGGCCGGTGTTAGCGATCACCGCCAACGCCTCGGCGTGCAACTCGCTCAACAACGCCAACGGCGCGCTGCGCGGGCTCGGCAATCCCTTTGTCGGTGTGCAACTCACCAGGCTGAGCACTCATAACGATGTTGAGGGTGGCAACGGCGATATTGTTGCCCAGTTGGCGTGTGGTTTCCCGCAATCCATTAACATCGGCTACATGCAGGTTCTGTCTGCCGCCTGGGCTCGCGACCTAGCCTACGGCACCTATACCGCCACCTACTACCCCGGTGGCAGCTACCTGCAGACGCTGATCAGTCAAGGCCGAGCCAAGAAGATCAAGTAGGTAACCGTATCGCCGTCGCCGGCAGGCACCACGACGGCGCAAGATGTTACGCTCTTGCGCCGTCCAAGGCTTGCTGGCGCAGCATGTGGTCGGCGAGGACCAGGCAGGCCATTGCTTCTACGATTGGTACGGCGCGTGGCAAGACGCAGGGATCGTGGCGGCCGCGAGCTTCTAGGGTAACTTGCTGGCCTTGGCTGTCGACGGACTGCTGCGCTTGGGTGATGGTTGCCGTGGGCTTGAAGGCTACACGGAATACAATGTCTTCGCCGTTGCTGATGCCACCTTGCACACCGCCGGAGCGGTTGCTGGTTGTGCGCACCCGGCCTTGTTCGTCGGTCGTAAACGGATCGTTGTGTTCGATTCCGGTAAGCAGGGTGCCGGCAAAGCCGCTGCCGATCTCGAAACCCTTGGTGGCGGGCAGCGACATCATGGCCTTGGCCAAGTCGGCCTCTAGGCGGTCGAACACCGGCTCTCCAAGGCCTGGGGGCACGTTACGACATACACACTCCACCACACCGCCGAGCGAGTCCCCGGCACGCCGCGCCGTGTCGATCCGCGCAATCATCTGCTCGGCAATCGCCGGCTCGGGGCAGCGCACAATGTTACTGTCCACCGCGGCGAGATCCACGATCGTCGGATCAATGGCGGCGGTGATGGAATGCACTTGTTGTACGTAGGCGATCACTTCGATCTTGTGGCGATCGCCGAGAAGCTTGCGGGCAATCGCGCCGGCGGCAACGCGCCCGATGGTCTCGCGCGCCGAGGCCCGGCCACCGCCTTGCCAGTTGCGAATTCCGTACTTGGCTTCGTAGGTATAGTCGGCGTGCGAGGGGCGGTAGATGTCCTTGAAATCGGCGTAGGCCGAAGGGCGCGCATCGGTGTTGCGTACGAGGATGGCGATGGGTGTCCCCAGCGTCAGGCCCTCGAAGAGACCCGATAGGATTTCGGCCCGATCCGGTTCGTTGCGAGGTGTGGTGATCTTGCTCTGCCCAGGGCGGCGTCGATCGAGATCGCGTTGCACTTCCTCTAGCGTAATTGGCAAGCGTGGTGGGCAGCCATCTACCACCACACCTACACCACCACCGTGCGATTCGCCGAACGTCGAGATGCGAAACAATTGTCCGAAGCTGGAACCCATTGCGGGCGACAATACGAAAGTGCTCGTCAAGGAACAAGAAGCCAGCCAGAACCGTCGCTAGCAGTCGAGGCTGGAGATGCTCGGTCTACTCGTTTGCCAGGGAGCCGTTTCAAGGAAGGAACCACGAAGACACAAAGACACCAAGACCCGACCTACCGATCCTCGATACTCGAAAAGGATTGTATCTCGTTCGCAGGCTCTGCCGGGAAATGCCAGGACGGTTGCGGCCACTCGGCTGCGCTGTGACACAAAGACCCGAGCTACCGATACTCGAAAGGGATGATCTTGGTGTTCTTGGTGCCTCGGTGGTGAATCCCACCGGCTAGGGAGTGTTACTGCCGACGGCGTAGACGCGCCCGTCCTCGGCCCCGACGTAGACGATACCGTTGAAATCGATCGCTGGTGACGAGCGCACGGGGGCGCCAATGGTGTAGGTCGAGACGGCGGGCTGGTTGTCGCTATCGACGATGAAATAAAGGTTGCCGTCATCAGAGCCGACGACTACGGCGCGTTGACCCTCGAACTCCGCCACCGCAGGCGACGACAATACCGGACCCCCAGTAACGATCGGCCAGCCTTGGCGTTCTTCTCCCGTGGTCGTCGAGATGGCATGCACCAACCCGTCACTGCTGCCGAAGAAGAGTGTGCCATTACTGAGGGCAGGGGTCGATTCGATGGCGGCAGCGCCGGAGAATCGAAAAGTATTATCGAGAAGACCACTGCCATTGACCTTGAAGACCCTGCCACCCAGATCGGCGAAATACACGGCGTTGGTGGTGCCGTTCACAATCTCGACGACGGGGGCTGCCACGATCGGCTGTGAGGCGACGACCGACCAGCGTGACAGACCATCGTTACGAAAGGCGCGCAACAGGCGGTCGCTGGAGCCGACGTAGAAGTCGTTCTGCGCATCAATGGCGACGGGGCTGACGTCGCCGATGGAGAGCGTGAAACGCTGGACTCCATTCGGGCAGACCGCGTAGAGAAGGCCGTTGGAGGATCCGCCGTAAACGGTGCCGTCGCCGCCCAGCGCGAGACTCGTGTCTGTGGGTAGTGAGCCGACAAAGGGCCATTCGCCGGATTGCTCGGTGGCAGTGTCGTCTAAGCCGTAGATGAGGCTATCGAGGTTGGCGGCGAAAATGGCATCCTTGCCATCGCGTCTTCCCACCAGTGCTGCCGCAGTGAAGGCCTGGCCACCAACCAAATTGAAATCGGTTTGCGTCCAGTCATCGCTGCGCAGGGCATACATGGTCGTGTCGTTGGACCCAATGTAGACGAAGCTACCGTCATTGCTGATCACGGGCGAAGCTGTGAAAGCTCCCTTCGCATCTCCGTCTGGAAACACGCGCGCCTGTTTGCTCGCAGAAGCGGACGTCAGAACCGCGAAGGCGGAGGCGTTGGTTAAGGGAATCGTTCCTGTGTTGGCGAGGTCCCGGTGGAACTTTGGCCACGGTGAACTTGCATCAAAGGTGGCTGGGTTGTCGAGATTGCAGCTTGGGCCGCCGCCACCACCCCCGGAGCAAGCAGGCAGGAGCGCGGAAAGGCCGGCAGCGAGAATCAGGGCTGTGGGTACGTTCCGTCTCATAGATTGGTTCCTATGGCGTACAGCTTCCCATCCTTGGTGCCGATCCAAATGGTACCGTCGTTGCCGATCACAGGAGAAGATAACACCCCAGTGCCCTCGATTGCTTTCGGCCACGGAACCGGCGACGGAGTTCCCGTAGGCGTTGCTGGCGGCATTCCAGTCAGCATGTCGAGCACGTACACCAAGCCTCCTGAGCTGGTGCTAGATGCAAATACGATCTGGCCATCGAAGGATATCGCTGGCGAACCAAGCACCTCGCCCTCGACATCCTGTGCATCTGTGAGCTGGATCGGTGTCGGTGCAGCCGCGGCGAACATGACCAAGGTGCCATCAATGGTGACGCCGACCAGAGTCGCTGGAGCCTGAAATGGTAACGGCGTCAATGTGGGTGTCGGCGAGCTGGTTGCTGCTCCCGTGGGTGTTGGTTGCGGTATGGGGGATTCCAGTGGCGTCGGCGTCTCGGTAGGTGTGGGTGTGTTCAAGGGCACGCCCAAGGCAAGTGAGCCGTGGAAGCGGTTCGGAGTGGGCCGCCGCCAGCGTTCGCTACCGTCCGGGTTGATGGCGAGGATCGTGCCATCGGCGGTGCCGACGAATACACCAGAGGCAACGGCTACCGGGGAGACGGCAAACAACGCGTTGCTGTCGAGAACCTTACCGACGGCACGGCTCCACTTGAGATTGCCGTTGAGGTCGAGCGCGTAAAGTTGTCCGCTGCCGTCGCTATCGTTGGCAATAACGTACAGCGACCCGGAAACAATCGCCGGCGAAGAGCTGACCGGCGCAATGCGCGCTGCCCCGGTACGTGGGAACTGCCAGCGCAAGGTGCCGTCGTTGGCGATGGAGTAGATGCGGCCTTCTTCTTGCCCGGTAGTCGTTTCGACAGTAGCGCCGATGAAGACACCGTCCACGGTGACGGACGCGGAGTTTAGGGTGAAGGTTGGCGACGAGGTAAAACGAGCCTTGCGGACACCATCGGGCGCCGCCAGCAGAGTTGGATCGAAGCAGAAGACCGGGGTTGGTTGTGTTGCGTCGGTAGTATCTTTGAAGGCGTGCACGCGCCCGTTCTCTGAGCCGACATAGATGTTGGCTTCCACATCGAACGTGTAGACGGCTGGCGAGGAGGTCATCGCACCCAGCTTGCGATCGCCGACGCAGGTGCTGTTTTCTTGCGTGGCCCAGCGCGCTTGAACCGAGTCGGGGTCGATGGCGAACAAGGTTCCCCCGTTGCTGGGTAGGCAAGGGCAACTCGGCAACGAAACAGCCTCGCAACCCTGCGCCGTGCAGGACTCCGTGCCCAAGTACAAAGAGCCATCGCTGTTGATGGCTGGCGAGGCGGATGTTTGCCCCAGCAAGCTCACCGTTCCTCGAACTTGACCATCGTTGAAGAAGACAGCCCCGACCCCCTGGCCCGAATTGCTCGAATCGTGTCGAAATTTCGGCCAAGCCGCACCCACTGCCGTTACTGTGGCAGAGCCCCCACCACTGCACCCGGTAACCAGGGTGAGCAGTGCCAACAGCATGACGTGTCGCAAAAAAACCATGGCGCGGGGACTTCGCACAGTGTCCGGGAAAACTCAACCTGAGCCAGCGCCCGGGCCGCGTCGAGCCCTGTGAAGCAAACGCTTCAATTCTTGTCGGCTCGCGCAAATTCGCGGCGGTACGATCCGGTAGCCGTTCGATGCTTAGTAACAATTTGGTACCTCCGAATCTGCCTCCGACCTACAGCCTCCGGTCTACAGCCTACAGCCTGCGCGGCCAGCCTCGATCGAGCCCAAACGACCGCACTCCACCGTGATCACGATCAAGCTCCGGACTTTGGTTGCGGCCCTGGCCGCGCTGGGTTCTCGCTGGCGTCGTGCGGCATGAGATGGCAGAGTCGGCGCATGCGTCAGAGTCGGAAGGGGAGTTGGCTGTCGGCTGCGGCGAAAGTCCGGTCGCTGCTGCGCGTGATTCTGCTTGCGCTTCCGTCGCTAGCCGCAGCGACCGAGGTGAGTGTTGTCGCGATTGCGCCGGGGCGTAGCGCCACCTTGATCATCGATTCGAAGAGTCCAATGCTGCTCGAGATTGGGGAAGCCGTCGATGGCGTCAGGCTCTTGCGTGCGGAACGTACCCAAGCCGTGCTGGACATCGACGGCTCTACCAAGACGCTGCCATTGCTTTCCGGATCCTCGGCGAACCGCCCAGGCAGCAGCACGGGCAGTAGTATTGTCCTGTCTGCCGACGAGAGTGGACACTTCACGGGCAATGCCCTTGTCAACGGCCGCACCTTGCGCGTGCTTGTCGACACCGGTGCGACGGTGGTCGCGATATCCCGGCGCGATGCCGAGCGCCTCGGCATTTCGTATCGCCATGGCAAACAGACGATCTCGCAGACGGCGAGCGGTCTGAGCCGCGGTTGGGAAATATCTTTGGATTCGGTGAGCCTTGGCTCGGTAACGGTACGCAACGTCGAGGCGGTGGTCATGGACTCCAATGCCCTGCCTTTCGGGCTGCTGGGCATGAGCTTCCTGAATCGCTTCAATCTGCAACGCCAGGGTGCCACGCTCATCCTCCGCCGTCGCAACTGAGCACTCATGAGCCCTTAGCAGCCCGTTCAAATAGTCCCTTGGCCTTCGAGACGGCGCTACGCGCCTCCTCAGCCCGAAAACAACAATTGAACCGCGGATGGACGCCGATGAACACGGATACAGGCAGCAGTTACAAGGGCAAGAGGAGAAACGCTGGGATACGCCCGTCCACAGCCCTGTGCTTTTTGGTCCTGATCCGTTTTCGCAA
>CAZGSN010000707.1:0-5685 GCA_964528465.1 uncultured Binatia bacterium (SeqCode) | reverse complement strand
CCGACCTGGTGACGGTGATCGCCAGTCTCGACGTCGTAGCTCCTGAGATCGATCGGTGAACGTATGCAAGAGTTTCTCGATGGTCTGATTGCGCAAGGCTACTTCCCCGGACTTCCGTGGGAAGCCGTTTATCTCGCCGGTATGGTAGTGTTTGGCGCCATCGTGCTGTTGGGGTTCATCCTCAACGTTTCCGGTGTCACCACCTTCGTCGAGCGTCGCTTGTGGGCGCGTATTCAATCGCGCGTTGGACCCAATCGTGTCGGCCCTCAGGGCATCCTGCAGTGGCTCGTCGACGGCATCAAGCTGTTGATGAAGGAAGACGTCATCCCGGCAGAAGCCGACCGCTATTTGTTCATGTTCGCACCGTACGTGGTGATGATGGGCTTCATCGGCGCCTTCGTCGTCATGCCCTTCAGCAGTGGTTTGATCGTAGCCGACATGAACGTCGGCATTCTGTACATCACGTCGGTTACCGCCTTGGTTGTCGTCGGCATCTTGATGGCTGGCTGGGCTTCCAACAACAAGTGGTCGCTGATCGGTGGTATTCGCTCCGCTTCGCAAATCGTCAGCTATGAAATCCCGGCGGCTCTCTCGATCTTTCCGGTGGTGCTCATGACCGGAACCTTGAGCATGCAAGCCTTGATCGAAGGGCAAAGCTGGCTGCCCTGGGAATGGTACATCTTCGCCAACCCGTTCAACTTTGTTGCCTTCTTCATCTTCTTTGTGTCGGCTCTGGCCGAAGGTAACCGTACTCCGTTCGATTTGCCGGAAGCGGAATCCGAGCTGGTCGCTGGTTTCGTCACCGAATACTCCGGTGTCCGCTACCTGATGTTCTTCATGGCGGAGTGGGGCAACCTGTACATCATCGGCGCCATTGTCACGACGCTGTTCTTGGGCGGCTGGCACATCCCACCGGTGACGGACAACGTTGTGCTGAAAAACGTGCTGCAGTTCCTCACCTTCTTCGTGAAGTCGTATTTCTGGGCGTTGGTGGCCATGTGGATTCGTGCCACCTTGCCCCGAACGCGCGTCGATCAGTTGATGTCGGTGTGCTGGAAGTACTTCGTGCCGATCTCGTTCGTGAACATTCTCGGGGCGGCCCTGTGGGTTCTGGTTTTCCCGCACGGCTTCGCCCCGATGACCTGGGTGATGTTCGGGTTTGGCCTCTTCATTATCGGCTACTTCTTTAGTCGCGTGGCCTTCCATCTGCGCCGGGCGCGCGTGCGCGAACGCGGCGAGTTGCTGCTGAGCCCTTTGTCTTGAGAGAGACGCCATGAACCGCAACACGTATTTCGGCAGCATCGCCGACATGTGCATGACCGTCCTCGATGGGATGGCCGTGACCTTTTCGCATTTCGTGCGCAAGCCCTCGACGGTGCAATACCCCGACCGCATGCCGATACGGGTGCAAGACACGCTGCCCTTCCGTTACCGCGGCATCCTCGAGGTGGATCTCGAGATCTGCACCGGATGTCTGGCCTGCGAACGGGCGTGCCCGATCGATTGCATCGTCATCGACGTGAAGAAGGAAAAGAACATCGGCATGGTGATGACGCGCTTCGACATCGACATGGCGAAGTGCATGTATTGTGGTTTGTGCAGCGAGCCGTGCCCGACTGGGTCGATCCATCATACCCCCGAGTTTGAAGGGTCGGACTACTCCCTGGAAAGTCTGATCCGCCGTTTCGTGAAGGACCCAGTGGTGGCCTACAAACCAAAGAAGGGCCCCGAGACCGACCCGGAAATTCTTCCCATCCTCAATCGCGGCGAGCGTTACGTCGAAGAGTTCGCCACCCCCGATGGCAAGCCCGCCGGCGCCGAGGAAGATGCTGCATGAACGCCCCGTCGATTGCCGATATCCCCTTCTATCTGGTTACGGCCGTCACCCTGATTTCGGCCGGTGGCGTGGCCTTCTCTCCCAATATCGTCCATTCCGCCTTTTGCTTGATGGGCACGTTCCTCGGTGTGGCGGGCTTGTATGCGATGCTGGCAGCCGATTTCGTCGCCGTCGTGCAACTGCTCGTCTATGTCGGGGGCATCCTGGTTCTGACTCTGTTCGCGGTCATGCTCACGCACCGCATTGCCGACCCAACCGTGTCGAATCGCTCGGTGGGCAAGCTGCCGTCCTTGGGCATCATCGCCATCATCGCCGCGGTAATGATCCAGGCGGTGCGTACCGCGAACTGGAAGACGATCGTGGTCGAAGGGGCGAGACCCACCACCTACGGCATCGGCAATGCTTTCCTCACCGACTATGTGTTGCCATTCGAGTTGGCGTCGGTCGTGTTGTTGGCAGCGCTGATTGGAGCCGTGGTGTTGTCGCGCAAGGAGCTCAAGGGATGACCGTCGGATTGAGCCACTTCCTCATCGTTGCCCTAATCCTGTTTGTGCTGGGCTTGTACTGCGTGCTGACGCGACGCAACGCCATCGGCATCTTGATGGGTGTCGAGCTGATCTTGAACTCGGCCAATATCAATTACCTGGCCTTCGCTCGCTACAGCTCTGGCGCCTACGACGGACAGATCTTCGCCATCTTCGTGATCATGCTGGCCGCTGCTGAGGCAGCCATCGGCTTGGCCATCGTGCTCGGCATCTACCAAACGTTCCAAACCATCGATGTGGAGGCGACGGAGACCTTGCGGGGGTAAGCGCAGTCGCGTCCTCGAATCCGCACAACTTTTATGGAACACCCGATCGAAGTTTCATACCTACGTTGGATCGTGCTGCTGCCCTTGCTGGGGGCTGCCATCAACGGTTTGCTCGGTAACCACATCCAGAAGCGATTCGGCAAAGGGGCCATCTCCCTGCTGGCGTGCGCGCCGGTGGTGCTGGCTTTCGTCCTTGCCCTGCGCGCGTTCACGCAGCTCCTCGGGCTGCCGCCAGAGCAGCGCTTCTTGCTCGATACCTGCTGGACCTGGCTGAACGTCGGTAGCTTGCGTGCCGACATTGCCTTTTGGGTCGACCCGCTATCCTCGGTGATGATCCTTGTCGTCACCGGCGTGGGTGGCCTGATCCACATTTATTCGACCGGCTACATGCACGAGGAGCCGTCGTACTGGCGCTTCTTCACTTGGCTCAACCTGTTTACCTCGGCGATGCTCACCCTCGTTCTCGGCGACAACATTCTCTTGTTGTTCGTCGGCTGGGAAGGTGTGGGCCTGTGCTCCTATGCGTTGATTGGCTTCTGGTACAAGGAATGGGCGAATGCCAGCGCCGGCAGCAAGGCGTTCATCGTCAACCGCGTCGGTGACTTTGGCTTCATGCTGGGCTCCTTCCTGCTGTTCTGGAGCATGCAAGAAGCCGGACACGGCAGCGTGATCTTTCGTGAGATCGGCCAGCACGCACACGTACTCGAGGGCAAGATGTTCTGGGGCATGGCCGTGCCGACGTTGATCACGCTGCTGATGTTCGTTGGGGCCACCGGCAAGTCGGCGCAGATTCCTTTGTACGTGTGGTTACCGGATGCCATGGCCGGCCCGACGCCGGTTAGCGCCCTCATCCATGCGGCCACCATGGTCACGGCCGGCATCTACATGATCGCCCGCTTCAATTTTCTGTTCAGCATGGCCCCGGCGACCTTGCACGTCATTGCCGCGATCGGTGCCCTCACGGCCTTCTTTGCCGCGACCGTTGGCTTGGCGCAGAACGACATCAAGAAGGTGTTGGCCTACTCGACGGTCAGCCAGCTCGGCTACATGTTTCTTGGGCTCGGCGTAGGTGCTTACTCGGCCGCCATCTACCACTTGATGACGCATGCCTTCTTCAAGGCCTGTTTGTTCCTCGGCTCCGGCAGCGTCATTCACGCCATGCACCATGAGCAAGATATGCGGAAGATGGGCGGCCTGAAACAGTGGATGCCGCTGACCTACTACACGTTCCTTGCTTCGACGGTTGCGATCGCGGGGCTTCCCCCGATGTCTGGGTTCTTCTCGAAAGACGAGATCCTGTGGAAGGCATATTCGAGCGAGCACGGCAGTGTCGTGCTGTGGCTCATCGGGTTTGCCGCTGCCGGCATGACGGCCTTCTATATGTTTCGCCAGGTGTTCATGACCTTCCACGGCGAGTTCCGTGGCGCCCATGTTGGGCACGGGCATGGCGACGATCACGGCCATGGACACGGTCACGGTGGGCACGATCATCCGCATGAATCTCCTGCGGTGATGACGTATCCGCTGGTCATTCTGGCCACGCTGGCTCTTGTCGTCAGTGCGATTGGCGTGCCGCCGGCGCTGGGAGGAAGTAATCGCTTCGACCAGTGGCTGGCTCCGGTGTTCAGCCACGGTCACGGCGCCGAGCATCACGGGGCGCACGGCCACGATCCCATGGAGTATATCCTAATGTTGGCGTCCGTCGGGATCGCTATCTCCGGAATCCTCCTGGCCCGAGCCATGTATGTGACGAAGTCCCTGTCGCCCGATACCTTTGCCAATCTCGCGGGTGGCAGCCCCTACCGGGTGATCTACAACAAGTACTTCGTCGACGAACTCTACGAAAAAGTGTTCGTCAACGGCATGCTGGCGCTGACGCAAGCCTGTGCCTGGTTCGATGCCAATGTCATCGACCGCATCGTCAACGGTGTGGCCTCGGTAGTTCGACTCGTATCTTGGGTGGACGGTCTATTCGATCAGTACGTGATCGACGGTGCCGTGAACATGGTGGGGTATGCGACGGTCGGTATCGGCAGTCGCTTTCGACAACTGCAAAGCGGGAGCATCAACGGGTATCTCTACGTCGTCGTGGTGGGCGTCGTCGTGGTGATGGTCGTACGTTTGATGTGACGGGCCGCGGGCGCAAGCCACGTCCGGCTCAGATCGGGTTCGGGTTTAAGGGGTTATGATGGAAAGCCACATTCTGTCTCTGATGACGTTCTGTCCTTTGCTTGGAGCAGCCGTCGTGCTGTTTCTTCCGGGGAAGAACCCCAATGTGATTCGCTACGCCGCAACTGGGTTCACGGTGCCGCCGCTGCTCATGGCCATCTGGCTGTACGGAGCCTTCGACCGCACGCAATCCGGCTTTCAGTTCGTCGAGCACTACAAGTGGATCCCCAGCTTCAACATTGAATACTTCGTTGGCGTCGACGGCATCAGCATCACCATGGTGCTGTTGTCGGCCTTGCTGTGCTTCCTGTGCATGATCGCGTCGTTCGGAATCGAGAAGGCAGTGAAGGGGTACTTCGCTCTCTTCCTGTTGCTCGATGCCGCCATGATGGGGGTTTTCGTCGCCCTCGACTTTTTCCTCTTCTACATCTTCTGGGAGCTGATGTTGCTGCCGATGTACTTTCTCATCGGCATCTGGGGCGGACCGCGGCGCGAGTACGCGGCCATCAAGTTCTTCCTGTACACGCTCGCCGGCAGCGTGCTCATGCTCGTCGCCATGCTGGCGCTGTATTTCCATCAGACCCCGCATACGTTCGACATGACCAAGCTGGCGGCGCCGGCGATTCAGTACTCGGCGCAAATGCAGACCTTGTTGTGGATTGGTTTGTTCATCGGCTTTGCCATCAAGATTCCGGCTTTTCCGTTCCACACCTGGTTGCCCGACGCGCACGTCGAGGCCCCCACGGCGATCTCGGTGATCGTGGCCGGTGTCCTTCTGAAGATGGGCACCTACGGCATCCTGCGCATCATCTACATGATTCTCCCCGAAGCGACGGCACAGAGGGCATTCTGGTGCCTGGCGGGGCTG
>CAZGSN010000706.1:0-1680 GCA_964528465.1 uncultured Binatia bacterium (SeqCode) | reverse complement strand
AGTTTGTCCGCGTCGCGTCGCATTTGCGCCTCGATGACGATGCCGAGCACCGGCTTACCGTTGCTCAACAGCACGACAAGATCGGCGCGGTACTCCGCGGGCTGGACATCGGTCAGGTCGGCCGACTCGATGCGCGCCTCGCTGTAGGCCGGCAACGGCACATGCAATGCATCGCGCAGCAGCTCAGCCGCCAGTTGCGGGCGATTACGAAACAGAAGCAACAACGCCTCGTGGAGCTGCGAAGGCATGTCGCGCCTCACCTCCACTTGGCTTGGAGAAGGTGCCCTTCCCTAGGCTGGAAACTCCCGGCCTTGATCATGGGTAAGGGCATGAGCAAGACAGAAGCCCAAGCAACTCCCCGATGCTGATGTTGCTCGCGTGCGCATCGATCAGCGCAACGTACTCAAAGGGAGCCGGCCACCGACCTGGTTTGAGGACAATTTATCCGCCCTGCCCTCTCGCCGCACGGGCCTTACAAAGCCTCTGCGACCGTAGCTCCGCAGGCAGTCCGAGTGGGATCGGAATCAGCCGCCAAGCAGGTTGAGAGGCAGCGCGCGCCTCTGCATTCAAGAAGCCCTGCTGGCAGCAACCGAGGAAGAGCCACGGGCTCGGGCGGGGCTGCGCACACCTTGCTCCAGCAGTTTGAGCAGGGCGTCCGAGGCAGCATCTTGCTCCCGCTTACCTTCCACGACCTTGACGGCGTGCATGATGGTGGAGTGATCGCGCCCGCCGAACTTCTCGGCGATAACGGGGAAGGAGGCATCGGCGACGGTACGGCACAGGTACATGGCGATCTGTCGCGGAACCACCAGATGGCGCTCCCGCGAGTGCGAGGTGAGGTCGCTCAAGGTTAGACCGAAATGAAGACTGACATGCTTCTGAATTTCTTCGACGGAGACCACGCGTAGCGCCGCCGGCAGATAGCCGACCACCTGCGAAACCAACTCCGGAGTCAGCGGTACCGATTCGAGCTCGCTCACGGCAATGACACGATTGAGGGCACCTTCGAGTTCACGCACACTGGCACCACTGCGCGCCGCAATCACAGCCGCACTCTCGGCGGATAACGCCACACCATGGGCCGCCGCTTTGCGCTGAAGGATAGCCACACGCATCTCTGCGGTCGGCGGCAGGATTTCGGCGATCAAGCCGCCCTCAAAGCGCGAACGCAAGCGCTGCTCGAGCTGAGGGATGGCATGCGGAGGTTTATCAGAAGTCAGCACCACCTGCTTGCCCGCCTCATAGAGAGCATTGAAGGTATGAAAGAACTCTTCCTGGGTTCGCTCCTTGCCGGCAAGAAACTGAACATCGTCCAAGATCAAGGCGTCGAGAACGCGGAAGCGATCACGAAAGGCGGCCATTTGATCCTGCTTGAGCGAGCCGATGAGCGAGTTCATGAAGCTCTCAGACGCAACACAAGCGGTACGCAGACGACGCGGCTGCTGGAGCAAGGCATTCGCCAAGGCATGCACAAGATGGGTCTTGCCCAAGCCCACGCCACCCCAAACGAACAGCGGATTGAAACGCCGCCCAGGAGCCTCGGCGATGGAGCGTGCCGCGTTATACGTGCGCGCGTTGGCTTCGCCGACCACGAAGCTATCGAAGGTATATTCGGGTACCACCTGGCCGATCAGCAGCTTGCGTGGCTTGGCCGGCGCAGCAGCAACGGTAGACACAGCC
>CAZGSN010000705.1:0-9471 GCA_964528465.1 uncultured Binatia bacterium (SeqCode) | reverse complement strand
CCCTCTTCATCCCGCCCGGCACACGCGTTTACGAAGGCATGGTCGTCGGCGAGTACTCGCGTGAGAATGATCTCAACGTCAACGTCTGCCGCGAGAAGAAGCTGACGAACATTCGCGCCTCCGGTCGCGACGAAGCCGTGGTCATCACACCGCATCGCGAGATGGGTCTCGAAGCCGCCATCGAGTGGATTGATGACGACGAGCTAGTCGAAATCACCCCGCAGTCGATCCGCATTCGCAAACGGGTCCTGTCAAAGTCGCTGCGTCCGACCAAACGTCAGGAGAACGACGACTAAGCGACCGCTGCACAACCTCTCATCGCTCCAGTGAACAGACTGTCGAAGTGCCCACTTCCAAGCCTGATCATCAAGGCGAACAAATCCGTCGCAATAAGCAAGTTTGAATCCCGCTACTCGGGCGAACACGGGTCCCATGCCAGATGGAGCCCATGACGTAGGTGTTCCAGCTTTAGATTTCGGGCTTCGCCGGAATGACGTCTGAATTCTTCGTTTCGTACATGTTGCTTCCAGGGATCCGGCCAGCGCCGGGTCCGGCGGCTGCCCCTGCTCTTGCACGGCGCGGTCGCTATCCGTAGTAGCTTGCTGCCATGCCTCCTCTCGAACAGCCGGTTCGTTTAGCCATTCTCCTATCCGGCAGCGGCACTACCCTGCAGAATTTTATCGATCGTATCGGCGATGGCAGATTGCACGCTGAAA
This sequence comes from uncultured Binatia bacterium (SeqCode), assembly GCA_964528465.1. Classification (GTDB taxonomy): domain Bacteria; phylum Desulfobacterota; class Binatia; order HRBIN30; family HRBIN30; genus CAZGSN01. Next base: position 8,755 of record CAZGSN010000705.1, on the reverse strand, counting down.
TCGCCGTTGTCCTTGCTTCGCGCTCCGACGCGGGAGGTCTACAGCGAGCGCGGCAGGCGGGGATACCCGCCGTGGCGATTCCGCGCAGCGAATTCACAACTACGGATGCCTTCAACGATGCCCTGCACAAGGAACTCGCCAACTACTCCTTCGACCTGATCTTGCTGGCGGGCTTCTTGTCCCAGTTCCAACTGCGCGGCCGCTATGCGCAACGGGTCCTGAACATCCACCCGGCACTGATCCCCGCCTTCTGCGGCAAAGGCTTCTATGGCGACAAGGTTCACCGCGCCGTGCTGGAAGCCGGCGTGAAGGTGAGCGGCTGCACCGTGCACTTCGCCGATGACGAGTATGATCGCGGACCCATCATCCTGCAGGGCTGTATTCCTGTCCTCGACGATGACACTGTCGCCTCGCTGGCGCAGCGCGTGCACGGTCTGGAGAACGAACTCTATCCCCAGGCGGTACGGCTATTTGCCGAAGGTCGTTTGCAGATTGTCGGCCGCTGCGTGCGCGTCCTGCCTGCGACCACACGTACAAGACTTTAGGCGACAGGCGCCGGCTCAGGCTTTGGCGCCGGAGCTTTCTCCGGTTCTTTGGGTGCGGCAGGCTTGGGGCTCGACGCTTTCTTCTTGACCTGGGGCGCCAGGACCACACCCATCAGGCGTCCTTCCATGCGCGGATTCCCCTCGACCGTGGCGGCATCTTCGAGAGCAGTGCAGACTTTCATTAGCTTCTGTCTACCCAGATCCTGATAAGCCATCTCACGACCACGGAAACGCAGAGTGAACTTCACACGATCACCCTCGGCCAAGAATTCGCGAGCTTTCTGGATCTGCCGTTCCATGTCACCAACGTCGGTGCGGTAGCCGAGGCGCAGTTCCTTGACCGTAGTGTTGGTCTGCTTGCGCCGGGCTTCCGCTTCCTTCTTGTGCTGTTGGTACTTGAACTTGCCGTAATCCAGGATGCGGCATACCGGCGGCTGGGCCGTTGGCGCTACCTCCACGAGATCGAGCTGCGCATCGGCAGCGCGACGCAACGCGTCCTCAATGGTCACGATGCCGGCGGGTGCGCCGTCAGCACCGATCAAACGAACCTGTGGAGCGCGAATATGACGATTGATGCGATGTGCATCGGTCGGTGGGGGAACGAACCGCGGGCCTCTTCCTCGAAATGCCAAATCTTTTCCTATCCCTTCTGCTCGTCTGGAGCGGGCGTACACTACAATATCTTGACCTAGCGAAACAACCGTCTGGCCAAGATTCCACGCGGTCATTTCTCTATCAGAATAACCCACTCTTTAGGCTGTAAAGTGATGCCTAGGACGGCAAACCCCTCCGCTTCGGCAGCCCGTGGAATATCACGCGCCCCTTTTGCCTCGTCGATGCGCAAACGCAGGCGCTCTCCTGCCACCATGTTTTCCAGCCATACCTTGGCTCTGGCCCAGCTCAAGGGGCAACGCACACCGCGCAAATCAAGCTCCATCCGCACATCACCAACAAACGCGCAACCACCAACGTTGGTGCTCTCTCCGTTGCTTGTTATAGTCGCCCGCCGCATGCACTCGCCTTCGCCCGCCCCTCATACCCTTCGCCCTACGCGCAGGAAAGCGGCCCCGACCAGACAGCTCGTTCATGCCCATTGATACCGACAAGTATGTTTTGCGGGCTCCTGCCGATGCACCGCGACGTGCCAGTTACCAAATCGATTATGCCGGCGAACTCAACCCGGCGCAGTATCAAGTTGCCATTGCGACTCAGGGTCCGGTCCTGGTCATCGCTGGAGCCGGAACAGGCAAGACTCGGACCTTGGTGTACCGTGTCGCCCGGCTTGTCGAGAGCGGAGTCGACCCTGCCCAGATTTTGCTCCTGACCTTTACCCGTAAGGCGGCCGAAGAAATGTTGCGCCGCGCCAGCACTCTTCTCGACGGTCGTTGCGAACACGTGAGTGGGGGTACTTTTCACTCCTTCGCCAATACCGTCCTGCGCCGCCACGGCAAAGCCATCGGCCTGGAGCCTTCGTTTACCATCCTCGATCGCGGCGATGCGGAAGACGTCATCAACCTGCTGCGCGCCGAAGCGGGGCTCGACACCAAGGACAAGCGCTTTCCCCGCAAACAGGTGTTGGCCGAAATGTACAGCATGGCCATCAACAAGGCTGTCCCGGTGGCGATGCTCATCGAATCCGATTACCCGCACTTGATCGAGCACAGTGAGGAACTGCTCGCCCTGGCGGCGCGCTACACACAGTACAAGCGCGACAACCAATTGGCGGACTACGACGACCTCTTGGTACGCACGCACGAGCTGCTCCGCGACCACGAAGATGTCCGGCGCCGGCTGTCGCTGGCGCATCGCTACATCATGGTCGACGAATACCAAGACACCAACGCCCTACAGGCGCAGATCGTGCGCCTCCTCGCCAGCGAGCATGACAATGTTTTGGTCGTCGGCGACGACGCGCAGAGTATCTACTCCTTTCGTGGTGCGGACTTTCGCAACATCATGGATTTCCCAAGTCTGTTTCCCGGAACCCGAGTCCTGCCGCTCGAGGAAAACTACCGCAGCACGCAACCGATCTTGGATCTCACCAACACCGTCATCGCCGCTGCCCGCGAGCGCTACACAAAGAATCTCTTCACCCGTAAGCCAGGAGGGGCAGCGCCGATTCTCGTAGCGGCCGAGTCGGAACGTTTTCAGTCGCGCTTTGTTTGCCAGCGGGTCTTGGAGCTACGCGAAGAAGGCGTGCCTCTGCACAATCTCGCCGTGCTCTTTCGCTCCAGCTTTCATTCCTTCGATCTCGAACTCGAACTGGCGCGGCACGACATCCCCTTCGTGAAGCGCGGCGGCTTCAAGTTCATCGAGACAGCCCACGTGAAAGATGTCGTGGCCTTTCTGCGCATCGTGCTCAATCCGCGCGATGCAGTGTCCTGGCACCGCATCTTGCAGCTCATCGAGGGTATCGGGCCGCGATCGAGTGAAGAGATCGTCCGCTGGCTGGCCGGCAACGATCCGGTCTTACAGCTTCGCAGCTTTCCCAAGGCCAGCATTAAGACGGACTTGCAGGCTTTAGCCGCACTCCTTGTGGCGCTGCGCGCCGACGGGCTCCTCCCCGCCCAAACCTTGGAGATCGTGCTCAAGTACTACGACGCTACGCTCAAGCGTGTATACCGCGACGACTCGCCGAAGCGGCGCCGCGATCTGGACCAGTTGGTCGCCATCGCCGCGCGCTACCAAGCGTTACCGAGCTTCCTTGCCGACCTGACGTTGGAGCCTCCTACAGACAGCATGGGGGAAGCTCTCGTAACCGAGCCGGACGACGAAGTCCTGACGCTATCCACGATTCATTCGGCCAAGGGTCTAGAATGGCACGCGGTCTTCATCCTATGGGCCGCCGAGGGACGCTTTCCATCGACCTACACGCTGGACGAAGACTCGGTAGAAGAAGAGCGGCGTTTGTTTTACGTGGCGGCGACGCGGGCGCAGGAAGAGCTGTACGTCACCTACCCCATCAACGTGTTCGACCGATCGCTCGGCTATGTCCTCGGTAAGCCATCGCGCTTCGTTGCGGATATTCCACCAGACTTGCTGCGTCCGTTGCTGCTCGTCGAGGGACAGCCCGACAGGAATGAATCCACCTGACAGCCCACCGAGGTCCTGGCTTCACGCAAAGTCACGGTAGCCCGAGAACCTCAGTTCAATTTCCCACGTTCTCGAGAGATCAGAGCGAATCAATATCAGCGCGAAGCAGTAGCGGCTACACGCTTACTGGTCGCCATCGTAGTACCATTGCTCAAGTTCTTGTCGTACATCCTCACACATGCCCGGAGTATCACAATCGAAGGAGCCCTCGGCTTTGGCGCAAGCCACGTTGAACTTTCCGAAGCATTTATCCTCGTCGGCTACGAGTAGTATGCAGCCTACGCCTGCGCAGCTCCAAAACTTGGCCTTCAGCCTCGCCAAGCAGCGCGCGCCTTTGATGAATGCCTTCATTTTCTTTCCATCGCACTTTGATCCGTCCAAATCCTGACTGGCGTAGTAGAACGCAGCCTCCGTGTGCTGCTCCTCGCTGGTCAAAAGAACGAGGCAGGTTGCGAGGTACTGGCAGTCTCCATTTGTCTCCGCGGCAACGCAGAGTTCGTTGCCTTTTTGGCTACATATCGCGACGTCCGTTGGCAGCACCTCGATGCCGGACTTTTCCGACCTGACATAGGCCTTGCCGAGGCAGCCGACGTGCTTGCCTAACATTTTCCAATTCTGCGCGGTGCATTTACTCTGCGCAAAGCTCAAGCCGCAACAACCGAGGAGCACAAGCACCCCGATCACCAGATTTCCAAGAATACACCGATAGGATTTCATTGTCCCTCTCCTTCCAAGAAAGCACCTATGGCCTTTACTTGCGGTGGATCATCTCGCGCCTATCTGTCAGTCAATTGCTTGTCAAGAGAATCGTGGACTTGGGCGGACTTGGGCGCTCGACATCGAGTTGGGTGGCAAACGTCAATTACTCTTTCCCACCGACGACAATTAGACTTCCCCATCGCCAGCCATGCGGTGTCCTCTCCCGCGCTAAGGAGATGCACGGGAGAGGACATCGACCCTTGCTGCCTTTCCATTCTGCTGTCGGTGTTCAGCCGGCCGATTTGTGGGTAAGGCTAAGGGCTCAGCCTGGGAACAAGGTGTCGAGCCTGGGCACAAGCTATTCCGCGGAAGAGAAGTTGGCTTCCGATTCGCCACGGTTCGAACTCTTGGCTGACTAGCGTTGACGCTAGGCCACCTGCTCTTCTTCGTAACGCTGCAGCAGCCCCTCCATCTGCATACGGGTGGCAGTCATTAGCTGGTCGGCTTGTGCGCTCTCTCCGGCCTCAGGCCGCGCCGTGGGCTCGATGGGGGTGCCGAAGACTACACCGATCCGCCGCCCGGGATGCAATCGCCACCACGGCAAGCGAGCCAGGGCGCTGAAGCTACCGACTACGGCTACGGGTAGTGCCGGCATTTGGTTGGCCAGGGCGAAGTGGAAAGCGCCGCGTTTGAAGGGTTGCAGCTCCCCGTTGCGCGTGCGCGTGCCTTCGACGAAGAAAATCACTTGCCCGTGCATCTTGTGCCGGGTGGCTTCTTGCATGCTCTGCAACGCTTTGTCGCGATGCTGCCGATCGACGATGATCTGACCCGCCGGCCGCAGCGACCAGCCGATGACCGGCCACTTGACCAGCTCACGCTTGGCCACGAAACGGACCGGCACCGGCAAGGCGCGCACCAGTGCCAGGATGTCGAACACGCTCGCGTGGTTGCAGCAGATGACACACGAGCGCCGCCAATCGATGGCCTGCGTCTCCTCGCTCCAGGTGGTCACGCCGCTGAAGCGCAGGAGCACCGGCGCCCACAGATGTTTGGCAACCACCGACATAACCCAGGCATTCCGCGCCAGAATGGCCGTGAACAAGTCCTCTCGGCCAAGCCAGGAGGCAATGCGGCCGACTACGTAGGTCGCGTAGGTAATCAACACGACCGGTGTCCCCACCACGGTCGTCCAGGCGATAGTGAGCAGAATACGGATCAGATTCAGGAGGATCTGCACGGTGCTGCTCAACCTGGATCGCGTTCGTAGCGCCAGCCGTCGGGCAACATCCACAAGCGATGCCGCGGCCCCGCAGACTCCAACTCCCCACCCTCGTAGGCCGCATCCCCCCCGTAAACCGAACACGCGCCATCGCCAAGAATGTGCAGACGCGGCAGGAACTCTTCAAACAGTCGCGCGCGCGCGCCGGCCAAGGCCTCGGCAAGGCTACGCGCACGGCTCAGTTGATGCAGTGTCACCCACGTGGGCGGGGGCAACTCCATCTCGCCACTGCGCTGTGCCTGCAAGGCATCCTGCGGTCGAATCCAGCGGTGATCGAAGATCTCCCCGCCGTCGACTTGCACCTGCTCCGAACTCGTGGGAGCCAGGAAGAACCAGGTATCGAAGCGCTTCGGCAAACCTTCCGGCGTGATCCAACGGGAATACAAGACGAGTTCCCCGTGAACGATATCGACCGCGGCTTCTTCCTTGGCCTCACGGATGGCGGCCATGCGCGCGGCGCTGACGACATCGTCCCCCTGCCCTGCCCGTGTGTAGTCCTCGGCGTCAATGCGTCCGCCTGGGAATACCCAGGAACCCCCGTGGAACGATAACTGCGGATTGCGCAGCACCAGCAGGGCCTCACATCCGTGCGGCGCATCGCGCAAGACAACAACCGACGCCGCCGGCTTGGCTTCGACCAACGTGCCCGAAGGTCTCATCACCTCGCTGTATTTCATGCTCCCCGCGGTAATCCCAACAAACGCTGCGCGATAATGTTCAATTGAACCTCTGACGTTCCGCCCGAGATACTTTGCGAGCGGCTGTAGAGGAAGGAATTTTGGAAGCGACCCTGGTCGACGGCACGCGCGTCCTCCCCCAATAGCTGCGCCGACGGCCCCTGCGCCGCCAATGCGGTTTCGTGCAGGTGCTGGGTCAGACGAGTCCAAAATTCCTTCTTCAGACTCGTCTCCGGTCCCGCCTCGATACCCCGCTGCAGCCGAGTCATGGTATCGAGATTCATCATGCGCAGGATCTCGACGTTGACGTAGGCTTTGGCAATTTCAGCGCGCAAGGCGGGATGCAAAACACTCCCCCGCGCTCGCCGTTCGCGCACCCAAGCGATCAAACGATCCACGGCAATCTTCTGCTTCACCTGCTCCTTGAAGAGGTAAGCCGTGCCGCGTTCGTGGGCGAGGGTGTTCATGGCAATCTGCCAACCCTCGTTTTCGGCGCCGATGACGAACTCGCGCGGAACGTACACCGCGTCCAGAAACACCTCGTTGAACTCCGAGCTGCCGGTAATCTGGCGCAGCGGCCGGATGGAGATTCCCGGCGCCTGCATGTCGACGATCATGTAGGTGATACCCTTATGCTTGGGCACATTGGGATCGGTACGGGCCAGGCAGATTCCCCAGCGCGAAAACTCGGCGTAGCTAGTCCACACCTTCTGTCCGGTAAGCCGGTAGCCATCGCCGTCGCGCTCGGCACGTGTGCGCAGACCGGCAAGGTCCGAACCGGCACCGGGCTCGCTGAACAACTGACACCAAATGTCCTCTGCGGAAAGAATCTTGGCGAGGAAGCGCCGCTTCTGTTCCTCGCTGCCGTAGTTGATCAGGGTAGGACCGACGTTATTAACGCCAACCTTGTTGATCAGTTCCGGGGCCTGAGCCCGACCCATCTCCTCGTTGTAAATGGCTTGCTCAATCCAAGTGGCACCGCCACCGCCGTATTCCTTCGGCCAAGACAATCCACACCAGCCAGCCTGGTAGAGCTTGGCCTGCCAATCGCGCATGAACTCCACCTCTGCCTCGTACGAAGCGAAAGCTGGGAACTCGTCGCTGCCCCAACCCCGGGGAAGATTCTCAACCAACCACCCGCGCACACGCTGGCGGAACACTTCTTGTTCAGGAGAATAGGTTAGATCCATGACTGTGGCCTGGCGGTGTATCGCGAGGGGCAAGTGGGGGCAAGGCTCCGCGATCCGCCGCCTGCGCCGGATCGCGGGGGTGACCGGTGCGCCTGCACCCGGTGCGCCGGTGCGGGTGCTCGCTTCCGCACAAGTCCATCCACCCTAATCCGCCGCTAAGCTAAGCTTGTCTTCGCTGGACCACCTCCGCTGAACCCGAAACCGTTACGCCTACACTCGCGTTCGTGTGCACGCGAACGCCGGACCCCGCACGGGCGAACTGACGCACCGGGCACCGCCGGATCCGGCGTGGCGTTGATTCGCATGCGGGTCGTCGGTATCGTCGCGCGACTGTATGGCTAGGCAGCGAACGCGTCCGCAACGTCGCGAAGGCTTCGGACGCACGCTCCGCAACTTCCTGATCTTTCTGTTCCTCATTTCCGTCGTCTCGGTTACGTTGGCGCTCGGCCTGGTGTACTGGGAGCTGACATCGGGGCTGCCTCCGATCGACCAACTGGCACAGTATCGCCCCGCCATGGCGACGCAGATTCTTGCCGACGACGGCAGCGTGATTGGCGAGTTCTATTACGAGAAGCGCTACTTGGTCCCCATCGACCGTATCCCACACCATGTACGGGATGCCTTCATTGCCGCCGAAGACGCGGCGTTTTACACGCACAAGGGTATTGATCCCGTCGGCATCGTGCGGGCGTTTCTCAACAACCTAGCGGCCGGGAGCACCGTTCAGGGCGGTAGCACCATCACCCAGCAGGTGGTCAAATCGCTACTCCTCACTCCGAAGAAGAGCTACGAGCGCAAAATCAAAGAAGTCATGCTGGCGCTGCAGATCGAAGGCCAGCTCAGCAAGGATCAAATCCTCTACCTCTACTTGAACCACATTTATCTGGGCAGCGGCGCCTACGGCGTGGCGGCGGCGGCGCAGGAATATTTCGGAAAGCCCGTGGAGAAGCTGTCCCTCGCGGAAGCGGCACTGCTGGCCGGATTGCCACAAGCCCCAAGCCGTTACTCGCCTGCCAAGCACTGGCCACGCGCCAAGGAACGGCAGCGTTATGTGCTCGAACGCATGGCTGCGGCGCAAATGATTGGCAGCGACGAAGCTGAGGCAGCGGCGCAGGAACCGCTGGCCTTGGTGCGCCGCGGCGGCTCCTTCAAAGCTGCTCCCTACTACGTGGAGCACGTGCGCCGCCTTCTCGATCAGAAGTATGGCGAGACAGCCCTCTACGCACTTGGCTTGCGCGTACACACCGCTCTCGATTTGCCCATGCAGCAAGC
>CAZGSN010000704.1:0-3727 GCA_964528465.1 uncultured Binatia bacterium (SeqCode) | reverse complement strand
GCTGACGTAGATGAAGATCGGGCGCGACAGCGGCTCGTAGGAACCGTTGATGACGTTGTCCATGGACGGCAGCACCGCCTTGCCCTTCGGGTTGACCACCGGCACGGCCTTCAGCTTGGCGGTGTTCTCGGCGTAGTAGGCATAGCCGAAGTAGCCGAGCGCGTTGGTGTCCTGGGTCACGCCCTGCACCAGCACGTTGTCGTCTTCCGAGGCGGTGTAGTCGCCGCGGCTCGACTTGGCCTTGCCGACCAGCGCCTCGGTGAAGTAGTCGAAGGTGCCGGAGTCGGAACCGGCGCCGAACAGCTTCAGCGGCGCATCGGGCCAGGCCGGGTTGACCTGGTTCCAGCGCGTGACCTTGCCCTGCGCGGACGGCTCCCACATCTTCTTCAGCTCTTCCACCGTAATCTGCTGGATGAAGGCGTTCTTCGGGTTGATGACGACGGTCAGCGCGTCGAAGGCGACCGGCAGCTCGAAGTACTTGATGCCGGCGGCGGCGCAGGCCTCCATTTCCTTCTTCAGGATGGGGCGCGAGGCATCGGAAATGTCGATCTCGCCGCGGCAGAACTTCTTGAAGCCGCCGCCCGTGCCGGAAATGCCGACCGTGACCTTGATGGCGTTCTTCTCCGCCTTCTGGAATTCCTCGGCGACCGCCTCGGTGATCGGATAGACGGTGCTGGAGCCGTCGATCTTGACAACATTGGACTGGGCCTGGACGACGCCGATGGCCATTTGGCCCAGCGCCAGCGCGATGATCGTTTGCTTGAGATGCTTCATGTCTTCTCTCCTTGTCTGAGGGTGCGGAGCGAAGTTTATTGCGTCAATGTGACGGGATTGTTACGGGCCGGGCGGCACTTCGCCCCCCTCCCCCCGCGCGCGGGGTGTGGGTCTGGGTGTGGGGCTTCCTACGGTAGAACCACTATCGTTGCCTCGCCTCGCCGTCCTGCGGAGACTGACTTTTGCCGGGTCCTTGCGGTCAGTCCGGTTTCAGCCAGGGGCGGAACTACTGTCAGGCTAAGGTCAGCGTCTCAAACTCGGCCGAAGCAGTCTCTTGTTGTTGCCATTCCATATGCGTAATGGCACGATTTGTCGCGGGTAGAATCACTTACGACACGTCAAAGCAGATTATGGTCGATACGCTAACATCAACGGAGCGAAGTGCTCGTATGGCGCTAGTACGAGCACGCGACACCCTGCCTGAGAGGAAGATTCGATCAGTAGTCCGTGCGCTCGGGCACCGATATACGCTTAACAACCGCTCGTTACCGGGAACACCTGATTTATCGTTTCCTAACGTGGAAAAGGCAATCTTCGTCCACGGTTGCTTCTGGCATCGACATCCAAATAAGCGCTGCAAATTGGCACGGCTTCCGAAGAGTCGCTTGGAGTTCTGGTTACCGAAACTGTTAGAGAACCGAGCGAGAGATCTTAGGACGCAGCGCGCACTCAACCGTCTCGGATGGCGATACATCGTGATCTGGGAATGCCAACTATCGCACCCCGACCGCATCAAGGCTAGAATACGGAAGTTTTTGGGGCGGCCACGGAGAAGAATATGAATGCTATCGAGCTTTTCGCTGGAGCTGGTGGCTTGGGAATGGGACTCACGTTGGCTGGATTCAAAGCCGACGCCGTTGTTGAGTGGGATAAATGGGCGTGCGACACCATCCGTCAGAACAAGGAACGCGGATTTCCCTTAGTTATGGACTGGCCGCTAGTCGAGGCGGATGTTCGTGATTGGATCAATGCTTATTCAGCATCACGTCCTGGGCCTGTAGACCTCGTCGCGGGCGGCCCACCCTGCCAACCCTTTTCGATGGGGGGGAAGCATCGTGCGCACCAGGACGCACGAGACATGTTCCCTGTAACTGTCGAGGTTATCAGGCGACTTCAGCCCCGAGCTTTCATTGTCGAAAACGTCAAAGGCCTTACCAGGTCGTCCTTCCATAACTATTACCAGTACATACTGCTTCAGCTCGAACTACCTGAAGTTGTCCGTAAAGGCGATGAGAGTTGGATGGAGCATTACCAGCGACTACAGCAGTTGAAGAGTTCAGGCCGCGAGCGATCGCGCTCTGGATTGACGTACAACGTACTGCCCAAACTGTTGAACGCTGCTAATTACGGAATTCCTCAGCGTCGGGAGCGCGTGTTTATCGTTGGCTTTCGCAGCGATCTCAAGATCGAATGGGACTTTCCTAGAGAAACTCACGCCCTTCATGCGCTACTGCACGATCAATGGGTTTCCGGAGAGTACTGGGAGAAACATGCCGTGGCTAAACGCAATAGACCAGCCTTGCCGGACTCTTTTAAGCCCATAGTCGGGCGAATCCGCGGCCTTAACCTTCCTCCCACGAACCAACCTTGGAGAACGGTCAGGGATGCGCTTGTAGATCTACCAGACCCAGAGCTCTACCCCGAGAACCATTCGGCTCACAATCATAAGTTTCAGCCAGGAGCCAAGCCTTATCCTGGCCATACGGGAAGCAGCCTTGATTTGCCCGCAAAGACACTTAAAGCGGGTGACCACGGCGTTCCTGGTGGAGAAAATATGCTCGTAAAGGCGGATGGCACTGTCCGCTACTTCTCGGTTCGGGAATCCGCGAGACTCCAGACCTTTCCGGACGGTTACGTATTCCATGGATCGTGGACGGAAGCGATGAGGCAGCTTGGCAATGCAGTACCTGTTGCCTTAGCTCATATCGTTGCCGCATCCGTCGCTGAAAGCCTAGCTGAAGCTAGCCTTCGAAGTATTGCCAATAAATATAAACGGATTTCACTTTGAGCAACCTCGATCCGTTTAATCCGTTAGACAAGCAGAACCTTGCGGCGAGTGTCGCGGAGGCGCTGCTCGGACGCAAAGCCCGCCCACTCAAAGATCTGGAGAGCTTTAAGGGCGCGGGTATCTACGCCATCTATTACACGGGGAACTTCGCACCATACGCGCTTCTCGCAAAGCGGAACGCAGGTGGGCGACATACGGCGCCAATATATGTGGGGAAAGCCGTGCCACAGGGCGCTCGTAAAGGTGGCGTTGGGACCGGAAATTCCGCCACGAAGGCGCTCTTCAATAGGCTCAAGGAACACGCGGAAAGCATAGAGGCCGTTAACAATCTTCAGCTAAAAGATTTCGTATGTCGATTTCTAGTTGTCGATGATATCTGGATTCCTCTTGGAGAATCCCTGCTAATCGCGAAGTTTGCACCGATCTGGAACAACATCATCGATGGCTTCGGTAATCATGATCCAGGCAAGGGTAGGTACCAGGGGATGCGCCCCAGATGGGATGTCTTGCATCCTGGTAGGAGCTGGGCGGAAAAGTGCCAACCCAGATCCGAGAGCGCGAAGCAGATCATCGCTGACGTTGAGCAATTCCTCCGCAATACTCCTCAACCACCTGCTTATCATTTCTACATAGAACAGAGGAGAGCGGATTATGATGTCGAAAAATAAAAATCGACATTGACGTCCGCTCCGGCTGAGCAGCGGGAGTCGCCTGCGACGCTCGTCATGGTGCAATCAGGGTCGATTCCGGACCCGCGCGAATACCCTGAAAGTCAGTCCCCGCAACACGGCGAGGCGCCCTGCTTGTCCTGGGCCAAAGGAGTAAGCTTCGCGCTTTCCTGAAATCACGCACGCTGAATGTATTCGGCGGACCACTCATCGAGGCCCACATGAAAAAACTGCTTCTAATCGCATTGTTCTTCGCCCTGCCCGCCGCCGCTGACGA
>CAZGSN010000703.1:0-8153 GCA_964528465.1 uncultured Binatia bacterium (SeqCode) | reverse complement strand
AATCCCCGAGCGAAGATCGCACAGGGATCCATCTTCAGTGCCGCTGTCGCCGCTACCGCCAAAGGGATCGTTGTCATTCCCGTGCACATTCAGTCCCCCGCTGGGATCAAGCTCGGCAACGTCACCAAGGCGGCTGCGCAGTATAAGCAATTGACGGTTACGTGTGACCCTAACCTTCCGAGCTATCGACCCGTAGATGGGAACTCGACGAATGCCTTTTCGAGCCAGATCAATGCCGTTGCCACAGCAATTGTCGATGCTGCTCGGACCTATGCAAAGAACCAGCCCTTGACCAAGAAGGAAGTCGGGTCGGCTGATCCGACCAAAATTGACCTCGGCCAGGTGCTTTGGAACGAGCTGTTCAACGCCCAGATGCGCTATATCGGCGAGGTCAAGGGCACCGAGGCACCACGCTTCTTCAACGGCTGGGCTGCAGACAAAGACTTGGTACGCCATCAGATGCAGGCACTCCGCGTCTCGGTATTTCTCACACGTAATCAGCTCAGCGAGCTGTCCGTCTCTTTGCGCCGCATCCTCGACCAAGCGAAAAAGGCCGGCGTCGATCTCGCTTCCTTCTTTTCCCTCCTGCGCAGCCTGGCTGCGGCAACGATCCAGGATCCGCAGCGCTATCAGGCGAAATTCGAACGCATCGCCGACTCCAACCTGTTGCCGGCCTACCTCAAGCTATTGCCCTACCGTAGTGACATCCTGGCTTTGTCGGAGAACACGTGGAAGTCGATGGGACCTGACCAGATGCAAGCAGTCGTCGATCGCCTCAACGCTAAGCTGCACGCCTACCAGGAAATCTACGAGGATACGAAAAACTGGAACGACCTGGGGGCGGGCGATTCTGGTCAGGCTGTAGCCGCTGTCCCCTTGATCTATCTTCCTTGAGCCAAATGGCAGCGCTTGAAGTTTCAGGGGCGCGCGTGCTGCGTTCTTCTGGGTCGGGAGGTTTTGCGTTGCGTGTCGATTCGCTCCACTTGGAAGCGGGAGCCAAGGTGGCCCTTGTCGGGCCAAGTGGTTGCGGCAAGAGCACTCTTCTTGACTTCCTCGGCCTGATACTGCTGCCGGCGTCACTGGCTAGCTACCGATTCCTAAGCACGGACGCTGCTGGAGTGGATTTGACATCCATGCTTCAGGCCGCAGATCTTGACGGATTGGGGGAAGTTCGTCGCCACCACATCGGATACGTGCTGCAAACTGGCGGCCTCTTCGCTTCCATCACCGTGGGCGACAACATCCGCTTGCCACTACGCCTGCTTGGGCGCGATGCCATGGCACCGGTGACGGAGCTTGCGGAACATCTGGGAATCCTGCCGCACCTAAGCAAGTGGCCAGCACAATTGTCCTCGGGAGAGCGGCAACGCGTTGCCATTGCCCGTGCCTTGGTCCATCGCCCGAGCCTCGTTCTAGCCGATGAGCCGACCGCTTCCCTTGATCCGCACCGCGCCGACGATGTGATGGGCCTGCTAGTCGAGCTTGCCGATGAGATCCGCACTACCCTGGTGGTGGCAAGTCATGACGTGGAGCGGGTTGCACGCTTCGGCCTCAGCACATTGAAATATGAGTTGCTGCCGGAATCATCTCCCGGTGTGACCACAGCACGGTTCGGGCACTGAGCTACAGAATGAGCCACGGCAAGCTACGAGATGGGCGGATCACGGTGAGCTTGGCGATCGCGGACTACCGCCACGAGTACCGAGTCTCCCTCTGTTTGATAGCGGCGCTAGCAGCAGTCCAAGCGCCGCTGCTGGTATTGTTCGGGCTTCGCTTTGGCATCATCTCGCAGTTGCGTGAGGACCTGCATCGTAATCCGACAACCTTGCAGCTCATCCCTCTGGCGCAGGGCCGGCACACACAGGAGTTTTTTGCTGAGCTGCGCGGCCAGCCTCAGGTGCAATTTCTCCTTCCCAATACTCGTGCGATTCCTGCGATTGTTCGTCTGGGAAATCCGTCCGTCCCCAGCCTTGCTCCTGTGGAAGCAGATTTGATCCCAACCGCTGCAGGTGACCCGCTGCTCGCCAACTTGGCCAGCCTAGTGGCAACTCGGGAGGACACGATCTTGTCGCGCACGGCGGCCGACAAGCTACGCGTATCCGCCGGCGATCGGATCATTGCGCGCGTTAGCCGGACGATGGGGGATCAACTGCAAGCCGTCGAGCTGCCCTTCACTGTACGAGCGGTGCTGCCCATAGAACGATCCTCCGCGGATGCCGCTTTTGTTGCGCCCGAGCTACTGCTCATGACGGAAGACTACCGCGAAGGGTTTGCGGTGGACGCCTTTTCCGTCACCGGTGCGGTTCGACCGCCTGGGGAAAGGTTGTTTGCAAGCTTCCGTCTGTACGCCCGAGAGATCGATGATGTCGCTCCTTTGCGCGAGTGGCTGATCGCTCGCGGGGTGGATACAGACACGCGTCTGAGCGAAATTCAGTTGGTCAGACGGCTCGACCGCAGCCTTACTACGCTATTCTCGATTGTCGCTGGCTTGGGTGCGGCCGGCTTTGGCCTTAGTCTTGCCATCAGTCTCTGGGGCGGGGTGGAACGTAAGCGTTACGAGATTGCGGTTCTACGGTTACTCGGGCTGCGGTCCGCGTCTCTCACTCTCTTCCCACTCACCCATGCGGCGCTGACCTCGGTCGGCGGCTCCTTTCTTGCGACCTTGCTGTGCGCGGTCGCGGTGCCCTTGATCAATCGCTTGTTCGCGGAAGGGCTACTGGCCGGACAGGTTTTATGCCGGTTGCCGTTGCTCGCCTTTGTAGTTGCATTTCTACTTACTCTCTCGCTTGCCTTGTCGGCGGGCGCGGTAGCCGGCTGGAAGGCAAGCTCGCTGAGCCCGGCGGAAGGACTTCGACATGAATAGAGCAGCGGCAGTGCCGATCGCTTTGTGGGCATTGGTTGCGACCAGCGCCCTCGGGCAAACTCCGGGCGCAAGCAAGCCAGACCCGTGGTGTCGCTTGGACGATCCGGGCACTAGCCAGGTACTACGCCAGCAGAAGAACATAGCCGCGGCAGATATTCCGTGCCCTCCACGCGGCGAACCGGAGAAGCGGCCCGAGGAACTGGTGCTGCCGATGCCATGCGGTCGGGCCATGGTGTTCCGCAAAGTAGAGATCCCCATGCACAGCGTGCTGGATCACCAACATGCGTTCCTCGGCGTTGTGGCCGAGTCGGCCGAAGATCCGATGAGCAAACCGACGCGTAGCGTCGTCAACGGTCCGCGCGAGGCTTTCGTTTCCGCAAGCTTACCACTGGCGGCAGAAGGGGGCGGTGACGTGCGGCGCGGCTACTACATCGGCAAGTACGAGGTCAGCCGACTGCAATACGACGTCTATCGCCACGGGTTGCTCACGCTATAGGGTGGGCATGCGGACGCCAGTGACCCAGCTTGTCAGCCGATAGTCAGCGCCGCCCGGCAGGCAAGTGGGACATCGGTATTACCGGCGACAGAAATCAGTTGGTTCGACGCGATGGACTTTGCACGGGCCTACACGGAGTGGTTGCTGGCACAGGATCGAAGCTGCCAGCCCCCTAATCTCTTGCCCTGGGAGCAGAGTACACCCGCTTTCCTACGGCTACCCACTGCCGCCGAATGGGAATACGCCGCCCGTGGTGGGGACGTATCGCAAGCGGCCCAAAGCAAGCGCACGTACGATGTGATTGTCGAAGGCACCCGCCGTCCAGCCACATTGGAAGAAATCGCGTCCATCACATCAGCGGAGATCTCTCCCCCGGAAGGGTCGGAGGTGCACTACCAAGGTCGCCGGCTGCCCAATAGCTTTGGAATCTATGACATGGTCGGGAACGCAGCGGAACTGGTGCTGGATTTCTTCCAGCCGTTGCGCCCCGACCAACGTCCGTCGGCCCTTGGTGGATTCGTGCTTATGGGAGGAAGCGCCGCGGATTCGGGCGGAGCATCCGTTGGCGTGGGGGCGCGCACAGAGGTACCAATGTTCCGCAAGGATGGCGTGGTGCGTTCTCCCACAACGGGATTTCGCCTGGTCTTGTCCTCGCCATTCTTGGTGAACAAGCGAATGGGGGAGTGCAATGAGGCGCTCGGCAACCCAGAGCTTGAGCAAAAGATCAGCCGAGCGTACGAACAACTTGTGGGCCAGACATCGGCTCCCGGATCACAAGAGCGTGTTGCCGCGGAAAAACAAATCAGCGCCTTGCAGTTGGAGCTTGAGAAGGCGCGTACAGAGCAGAAGCAGGCCAGCAAAGCGAGTGAGCAGACTCGATCCGACAAGGTGCTGCAAGAGCTGACGAGTAAGCTGCAGAGTGAGCTGAGCGGCGTGAAAGCCAACCTCGACCGCGCCCAAGCAGCGGTCAACGAGCGCGAAGCACGACTGCAAGCAGAGCAGATTCGCTCCTTGATCCTAACTGCCGCAAACATCAGTGCGGTTGATCGCCAGGTGCGGGTTAGCGCGTTGGATTTGGAGAAGCTCGCCGCGAGAGCCCAGCAGACGACCAATGCCGAAGAGAAGAAGCTAATCCTCGAGAACCTTGGGCCCCTCAGCGCGATGCGAGAGCAGTTGGTTCAATCGAGCGATGGGAGCTTCCGCTACTACGTGGAGACGGCAATCTCGTTGTCGAAGGTGTCGGAGCCGGAAATCGCAGTTGCCGAGAAGCGCATAACCGAGCAGTTCCGTGCCGAAGGCAACCTTGTCCTCAACCGCTTTCAGCCTGTGGTCTCAAGCCACATTGCCACAGCACGCAAGGCAAGTGGTGCCATTGCCAGCTCTGAAAAAGACCGGTGGTTGAAAGAGATCAAGGAAACCAAGCGCACCCAATAAAGGGTGAGCTCAACAAGAGGAAACAGGAGGGAAAAATGCACGGACAAAGACGGTTGATACCGGTAATGGTTGCCGCGCTCGTGTTGAACGGGTGCTCGGCAATGTCACCGGGGGGGATGTTGGGCGGCAAGGTGCTGCCGCCAGTCGATCCTGGCGACACCTGTGAAATGTTCCGCCAACCGCTGCGCGAGGCGCAGGCAAATCAATACGCCCTGCTAACGAAATGGGCGGCTGCAGGAGTCCTGGCTGGAACAACCGCTGGCATCCTTTGCGCAATGAATAAGGAAAAAGCAGCGGTGTGTGCGGGCATTGGCGCGGCGATTCTCCTGGGTTCCGTGGTTGGGGGGTACATTCACGAGAAATCCGCGCAAGCAAGCACGAAGCAAGACTTGGAGCGGGCCATTGATGGGGACTCCAGCACATTCAGGCAGAGCCTGGGGACCGTCGGCATGGCTGCCCACAATCTCACGCTCTGCCGTCGCGAGCAGATTGCCAATGTGTCGCTGAAGCTGGAGGCCAAGCGAGTCGACAAAGCCGCTGCCTTGACGGAACTACAGTCGATTGAGAAGCGCCTGGGCGACGATCAGATCATCATCAACGCCTTCCTCGACGAATCCGAACAACGAACGGACATGCAGCTCAAAGCACGTGCTAGTGCGTCGAGCATCGCCGTCGACTCCTATCGTGCCGGTATCGAAACTGGACAGGTTGCCTCGGCTCCCGCGGTTGAGGATGGTCTTGTCGAGCCGCCAGCGCCAAAGAAGGCAGCGCCGTTGCCTAAGGTTGTCTCTCGCGAGCCGGTCATCCAGTATGCCCAGAAGCGCGTCAACGTGCGTAGCCAACAGACAACCGCATCGTCCGTCGTGACCACCCTGGATGGCGGAACCCCAGTTACGGTTAACGGTAAGGCGGGTGCGTGGCTCTCCGTATCTTACCTGGGCACTCCCGGCTTCATCGCCGAATCGTTGCTTGGGGCGTCCCGCCCAGAAACCAAAGTCGCTGCTCTCGAGTTCAACAATCAGAAGGGCAAGGATGAGACGCAACGAGCTTACAACATGCAGCAAAGCGTCAAGACTCAAGTCGCCTCCGACATGCAGAATACCAACGAAATACTGGAACGTGTGCGCATGACCGTGACATCAGCACCTAGCCAGATCAAGGCGTACGCGGCACATCACCTTCCGCCGTTCGGCCGATTTCCGGCAACAACCGAGGGGCATCTGTGACGACCTCAGCTCGGGAGTCGCCGAATGCGACTTCCGAGCTAACCGCTCACTACCGCCGGGCGCGAACTTGGTTTGAGTTCGCGTCCGGCACTCTCCTACTTTATAGTGCCCTGGGGATCCACATTGGTCAGCAACCAGTCAACGCCTACAATGTTACGATCGCACATCCGGATGTTCTCCTGCCATTGATTGTCGCTTACACAGGCTATCGCACCATCCTGGAATGGTCCCAGTGCACGGAGAGCTGCCGCAAAGAATGGCTTTCCGAGATCGACTTCGGAATGGCCTGCACGATGGCAGTAGCATCGATCCTGGTTTTTGTGGTCCAGCCGTGGCTGGGTCGTGGACCCACAAATTTGTGGGTGACGTTACTTCAATCCCTTCCGTATCTGATGCTAGTCCCCCTTCCTGGCTGCTTGCTGTTTCTTGGATATCGTAGATTCGCGCCCCCTCGTTCGCTGAAGAGGAGAGAAGTCGGCGCGTTTCAGATGCTTGGAGGTGCCGTGGTGTTCGTCTCGTGCTTCCAATGGGGACCACCTCCGGTACGGGTATTGGTTGTACTTTCGGTGTTTTCTGGCCTCTTTGCCTTGCTTGTTTGGCCACGTACGCGTCGGCACTAGCGCGATAGGGCACCGCATTGGAAGAGAATTCGCCCAGGGGGGCTGGAACTACGCTTGGAAAATCTCTTATTTCGGCGGCCATGATCGACTACGAGAAGCGCGGCAATATTGGCATCATCACCATCAACCGGCCGGAGGCGCGCAATGCGGTGAATACCGCTGTGGCCACGGGGATCGAGTCGGCAATCGACCAGATCGAAGGCGATGACGAGGTGTGGGTGGGTGTGCTTACTGGCGCCCGTACCGCCAAGGGCTACATCTTTTGCGCTGGCGCCGACCTCAAGCAAATGAGCGTCGACCCTGGCGGCATGATGACGCAGCGTGGTGGCTTCGGCGGGCTGGTGCAGCGCGAGCGCACTAAGCCGCTGATCGCTGCGGTCGACGGACCCGCCTTGGCCGGTGGCACGGAGCTGGTGCTGTCGTGCGATCTGGTCGTGGCCTCGCGAACTGCAGTATTCGGTATTCCCGAGGTGAAACGGAATTTGGTTGCGGCCGCCGGTGGTCTCTTCCGTCTACCGCGCAAGCTGCCGCGCAACATTGCCATGGAACTGGCCCTCACCGGTCGTCTCGATTTCCCCGCCGAGCGCGCCCATCACTTTGGTTGGGTAAACGTCCTGTGCGAAGAGGGCGAGGCACTCGACGCGGCGCTGCGCTTAGCCGCCCAGATCACCGAGAACGCGCCCCTCGCCGTGCGCGAAAGCCGTCGCATTATTCTCGAAGCTACGGATCAACCCGACGAAGTGGGTTGGCGCATGTCGGGCGAAGGCATCGGCAAGATGTTCGGCACCGAAGACTTCGGCGAAGGCCTCAGCGCCTTCCTTGAAAAGCGCGCCCCGCGTTGGAAGGGACGCTGATCGAGAACAAGATCCGGTCAGAAGCAGTCCCAGCAGGCAATACAGATAACACCCGAGAGGACTATCTTGGGCGAAGAGAATTCGTCTTTGGGCGACGCATCTCGGTGCCCTCGGTGGTGATGTCGTTGGGCGTTAGTCGGCGTCTGCGTACTCGTATTCAGCGAAGCGGTACACGTACTCGTACACGATCTGAAGGACCGGGCGTTCGGCTTCTACAGATTGCCGGCGGATCGTCGCCATGCTGACACGGATGATAGGGCGAGCCGATCACGTGCGGGAGAGCGGAGCCGTGTACGTGTGCGAGTACCGGGAGGCCGAACAAAAGGCCATGCGCTGGACGCGCACCAGTGAAGGCCAGCGTTTGTCAGCACTCAACCCGAAAACCTCAGTTGGGTTGGAAGTCAACTGGACGCGCGCTTCGAGACGCCGCCAAAATCCTTCGATACGCTTCGCTACTCAGGAGGCGGCTCCTCAGCGCGAACGGTTATTGGGATCGGCAAACAAACTTTCCCTTCGGCCTGAGGAGCGGCCATCTGTTCAGGCCGCGTCTCGAAGGCCATCTCAAGTGCCGTTGTGAGAACGTGGGTAATTGAACTGAGGTTTTCGGGCTCAATGCGCGGAATCGCGCTTCTTGAGATCGCGTACGTAGGCGGCGAGCTT
>CAZGSN010000702.1:0-12984 GCA_964528465.1 uncultured Binatia bacterium (SeqCode) | reverse complement strand
CGGATGGACGCGGATAGACGCTGATTGCTTGCGAAACGGATCAATACCAAGAAACACAAGACCGTGGACGGGTAAACCTAAAACGTTTTCTCCTTCTGCCCTTGTGGCTCTTGCCTATATCCGTGTTCATCGGCGTCCATCCGCGGTTCAATTGTTGTTTTCGGGCTTAGAGTATCGTCGGCAGATGGACGATGGACCTGCCAGGCAGGCCGCAAGGGAACCTCTGCTCAAGCAGCCCTGCCAACCAGATCGGGGTCGGAATCGCTATCGGAATCGGCCGCGAGACAGGTTGGGCGATACCGGGTGCAATGGGATCGATACCGAGTCCGATAGCGACCCCGACCCCGCAGGGAAGACGACTTGCATGAACCAGTGCAAAGGTTTCCTAGCCGTGCCGAAGCAGGTGCGGGATCTCACTGCGGCCTGCGGCTAGGTCGGCGTGGGTGTCGAGGACGCGCCAGTAGCCGCTGTGTACGAACCCAAACATGGGCTCGCCGGCTGCCAACAGTCGGGGGCAGGTGTCGCGGGTGAGGCTGAAGGCGCCTTTGCCAAAGTGAGAAAAGATTTGCTTCGTAAACACCGCGACGCCCGCGTACATGCAGCGCTGCAGCTCGGCGTGCATGGGTTCCCCATGACCGAGGAAACGGTGAATCCGTCCGTGTGCGTCGAGGCACACGTCGTCGCGCCGCTCTGCCTTGGGATCAGGGCGTACGACCATGGTTGCCGTTGCTTGCCGTTGCGCGTGGAAGGCGAGGACCTCTCTAAGGTCAAGGTCGAGAAACGTATCGGCGTTGGCGACGACGAAGCTATCGTCGCTTAGGAAGGCCCTAGCGGCGGCGATACCGCCGCCGGTGTCGAGAATCGGGTCTTCCTCGGAGTAGTGGAGGTGCAGACCCAGCTTGCTGCCATTACCCAGATGCGAGCGGATCTGTTCTCCAAAGTGATGCAGATTGATCACCACCTCGGAGATGCCAGCGGCCCGCAACATCTTCAGTGCGAAATAAATCATCGGCTGCCCCGCCACCTCGATCAGGGGCTTGGGCATGCTGTGGGTGAGCGGTTGCAGGCGGGTGCCGAAGCCTGCCGCCAAGACCATTGCCTTCATTCGCTAGCTCTGGGTGAAGCGAAGCAGCCCGTCATACGAGATAGCGGCGCAGCACGTCGGCCATTGCCTTGTGCTCTGGAAAGCGCGGCAGAAGCCGCAGCACTTGCCGTACCGTCGATGGCAAGTAGCGCATGTACCCAGGCTTGCCTTTGACGAGATTGAGGTAGTGGAAGCGTCCGACAACCTTGAGTGCTTTTTGCAGGGCACACAGGAAATAGGTGTGTTCCAGCTCGCGGCGGTCGAGGCGATGCTCGGACCTCTCGTTCCAGCGGTGCGCGTACTCTTCGAGCAGTTGCGCTTCGATTTCTGGAGAGATGACTTGCGGGGTGTCGCGGTCGCCGAGCAGGGTGGCGAGGTCGTATGGGGCAGGGGCGAGCAATGCATCTTGGAAATCGATGACGCGGATCACGTCCCCCTGCACGTACAAGTTCCAACTGTGGTAGTCGCGGTGGTTGAGAAAACGTGGTTGGGCGTCGAGCTGGCGCGCGATTTCCTTGAAATGCTCGCGGAGAACCGCGGCGTCGCGCTCCGGGAGCGGCTGCTGCAAACCTTTCTCGATGCCGAATTCGAGGAAGTGCTCCAGCTCCCATTCGAATAGACGAGCGTCGAAGCTTTGTTGAAATGCTATGCAGCCGATGTCGGCGTGGCGACTGCCTTCCACTTGTATGAGCAGCAGTTGTTCAATGGCTTGGCGATAGAGGCGGAGAATCCGCTCGGGGCTTGCTCCTTGAACGGCGTCCCATAACGCGATGTCGCCGATGTCCTCCAACAACAGGATGCCTTGCTCACTGGCGTCGAGGTACACCTCCGGGACATTGAGCCCGAGGCCTACGAGAAAACGATGCACATTCAGATAGGGCAGCTCGCGGGGCGCTTCTTTGAAAACTGCGAGTTCATCCGAGGACATGGCAATGCCGCGGTCGGCAAGCAGCATGGCCACGGTGGTGGCCGGAACCCCGCTTCCGCCTAGACGTAGGCGCTCATAGCGGCGTGTCGATGCGTCGCCGGCAAGTGTCTCGACCGCGGTCAGGACGGCGCTGCTGCCGAAGCGCGTGCGGATCAACTGGTCGTAGATTGGATGGTGCTCTGCGCTCACTTTGCGTGGGCTACCAGCACACATCGGCGATGTCAAAACGCTGCTCGGGAAAGTTGTCTGGCAGGGGAAGGGAGCGTGGGTCTCTCTTCCGAGGATCTGGTTTTCAGTTTTGAACGACACCTCCTCGCCACGGATTACCGGGTACTGTCTCCAGACTTCCACCTCTGTCGAATTGGCTTGGTATCTGGCTCACCGCTCCGTTCCCAATAGACCCAAAGAGCACGATCGATTGTGAGTCGGAAGATGGGATCCTTTACGTAGAAGGATTTGAACGGGATGGCTTTGTGGACGGCAGCACGTTCTGTCAGGTCGAGGACTTCGATAGCGGTGCCGCCGACCTGAACCTCTTCGTCATTGCTGCCGAGGAAGGCGTGGAGAACGTAGGCATGTTGTCTGCGAAGCTCATGGACCTTTGATGTATGGCCCACAGCACAAATATAGAGGTGGTCTCCGCAGAAGATTGGACAAACGGGCGCAAGTCGGGGTTTGCCGTGTGCGGACACCGTGGCAAGAAAGCCGATAGCGACGCCGTCCGATCCCACGAGTCGACGCTTTGCGGCGCCAGCAAGGTCTGCAGCTTCCTTGGCAAACTCTGCCCAGCTCGACATATCGTTACCGTACAATAGAGCACGCTCCGGCACGAGAGACGATGTACCCTTCATCATTCCATCAGTGCTGGGGAGGCACACGATTTCCGACTACTGGCTAAGCGCTGCGAACCCTCCAGGTGTCTCCGCCCGATGCGGAGCGGCCTGGAACTAGAAGGTGCGACGTTTAGGAATTCTACTCGACAAGCTGAGAGGTCGTGCTAGGAGCCTGATGGTTGATTGACATCATCGCCTGGGGCTGGCACGGTCCTACCGTCCTAACTTGCCGGGCGAGTGTGTTGAGACGTGAATCGGGTTGATTGAACGAAACTCGCGCAACAGCCGGGTGGGGGCGGGCAGGGTGCCCGTCGATTGGGAGCCGGAGGAGAGGAAATATGCGTGCAGATGAGATGAAGCGTTCACGCATGCGACGCAACCACATAGGAATGATGGCGGTTTGCGCCTTGTGGGTGGGGTGTTTTAGCCCGCAGCCCGTTTTGGCGGCTGACCTGGCCAGCATCGGTACTCTTGGTGCGGCGAATGCCGGGAGCGGCGGGGTGGGGCTCAGCTCGGATGGAAAGG
The DNA here is from genome assembly GCA_964528465.1 of uncultured Binatia bacterium (SeqCode). Classification (GTDB taxonomy): domain Bacteria; phylum Desulfobacterota; class Binatia; order HRBIN30; family HRBIN30; genus CAZGSN01. The sequence goes on along the minus strand of CAZGSN010000702.1, from coordinate 9,614 downwards.
TTGTCGGGTTCTTCTCCGACGCCTCCAATCTAGTTGCGGGAGATACCAACCTAGTCCGCGACGCGTTTGTTCAGGAGCGCCTCTCAGGCCGGCTCGAGCGAGTGAATGTGAGTTCTGCCGGTCTCCAAGCCGATCGACCTACGCATAGGCAGGGAGGAGCCGTAAGTCTGAGTTCAGACGGGGGAATTGTCGCCTTCTACTCTTCGGCTACGAACCTTGTCGCTAGCGATACGAATGGCGAAGAGGACGTGTTTGTACGTCAGCGTGCTGCAAACACGACGGAGCGCGTAAGCGTGGCGTCCGGCGGCGGGCAGGCAAACGGAGCGAGTGTTTCCCCGAGCATCAGCGGCGACGGGCGCTATGTCGCTTTTCAGTCGCAAGCATCCAACCTTGTGGTCGGTGATGGCAATGGTGCCACGGATGTGTTCGTGCGCGACCGCGTGCTGGGCACGACCGAGCGCGTATGCGGCGCAGTCGAGGGCAATGCCGCCAGCTTCTCGCCAGCAATCAGCGAAGATGGAGATGTGGTCGCCTTCATGTCGGCAGCGACCAATCTTGTGCCCGGAGATAGCAACGGCCAGCTCGACATTTTTCTCTGCAAGCGTAGCACCGGTGTACTGTCGCGGGTTAGCATCAGCACCAACGGGGTGCAGGGGAATGGTGGGAGCATCCTCCCGGCGATCAGTGCCAATGGTAAGGTAGTTGCCTTCAAGTCGTTGGCGGACAACTTGGTGCCCGGAGACCGCAACAATGTCGTCGACGTGTTCGCCCATGACACGACGACGGGAGCGACGGAGCGTATCAGCGCCAACCTCCTGGGCGGCGACGCCAATGATTTCTCCTTTCCCCCGAGTGTGAGTGCCAGTGGCCGCTATGTTGCCTTTGGTTCGTTTGGAACCAATCTCGTTTATCCGGATACCAACCACTCGGCGGATGTGTTTGTTCGTGATCGCGACAACGGCGTGACGCGGCTGGCGCATGTGAACAGCGCCGGAGAGCAAGCCAACGACGGTACACCCGATGCGCCTCCGGCCATCAGTGGTGACGGTATGCTGGTGGCCTTTGTGTCGTCCGCGTCTAATTTGGATGAGCGCGACTCGAATGGTTTAGCTGACATCTTTTCCGCACCCAATCCATTCTTTGGGCCTGGCAGTTGCCCCGACGGCATGTGCCCGGCGGGAGAAGAGTGTGTGGATGGATTTTGCGCTACGCCGACGCCCACAGTGCCGGCGACGCGGACGCCAACTCCAACGCGTACAGCCACGCGAACCAACACCGCGACCCCGACGCCTACGTTCCGTCCGTGCATGGATGACAGTGACTGTCAGCCGGATGAGCACTGTCGTGCCGGATTTTGCAAGAAAAAGAGGCCCTGCGACGACAGCAATCCGGTGATTGATCGCAACGCTTGCTACGATCGGGAAGCCTGTGTGGGCAACCTTTGCGAGTGTGGTGGCGACTGCAACCTCGATGGCATTGTGTTGGTCGATGAGGTGACGCGAGCCCTGCTCGTGCTCGGTGGCACACGTCCGGTGGCGCAGTGCCTGGCTGCGGATTTCGACTCCGATGGGCGCGTCATGGGGAATGAAATTACGTTGACGGTGCTCAATCAGAGCAAGGGTTGCGCACAAGAAGGCCGGCCGTTGCTGTTTGCTCGTGATCGAGGCGGCATGGTGACCTTGGGCATTCAGGCAACCAAGTCGGAATCCGGCGAGCAGGTCGCGGTTGCCATCGATATGTCTGGTGGTGGTGGCGAGGTCGCCACGGCTCAGTTGGATCTCCTCTACGATCCATCGGTTCTGGCGATTGGGGACGTACGCACGAGCTGCCAGAAGGATGCACGCTTGATCAATCAGGTGCTTTCGGCAACTTTGCCGACGACGCCAGAAGCACCTGCCGGAATGCAGCGCTTGCGATTGTTTGTGGGCGATATCTCGGACCCCGTAGCCACTTTCGAGGATGGAAGGCTGGTGACGTGCACCTTCACCATCGCTGGTAGCAACGTGGCTGGTGAAGCGGCGATCGGTGCCGACGGCGTGAATATCGGGGACGCTTACGGCGATGTCTTCGGCTCCCAGTTGGTGGGCGCAACGTTGACGGTCCCAACCCCCGTTCCTGTGCCGACTCCTGGCGTTGCCTGTGCCGGCGATTGTGACGCCAGCGGCGATGTTTCCGGAAATGAGATCACCATGGCTGTACGAATTCTCGGAGGAGTGGCGGATCTTTCAACGTGCACGAACGCCGATGCCGATGGCGACGGTGAGGTTTACGTAACCGACGTTACGCGAGCCGTTCTAAGCTTGGGGCGTGGTTGCCCGCGATGAGCACGCGCGCACTACGAGGTGGGAAGAGGCAGACCATGAATGACAATGGAAAGCGGCCGGTGAATCGCTGGCAAAAGGCAATCTGCGTTACCGCCGCCCTGATGGGTGGAGCGGTGGTGGGATTGGGATCTGTTGTTCCGGCGGAGGCGCGAGTCGATGTGCGGGTGTCGACCAATGACGCTCTCCCCGGAGGAACGCTTACCCTCGAGATGCGCTTGGATCGATCTCCCGGCGACCCTTCGGTTGCTGGAGCCCAAGTGGATCTCGTTTTGAGCACGGAGCAGTTGGCTTTGTTGGGCGCGTGCTCTTCGGATCAATCGGCTTGTGAGAACGGCACTGCGTGCCCGGCGCAGGGGCGCTGTGTTCCCTCGTGTCAGGCCAGTTCTGCGCTAACCCAGCATTCCTTGGCAGCGTCGTTCCCGGATTTTCAAAACGTTGCCAGCAACCGAAGGCGCCTGCGTTTGCCGATCAACCCCAACCTCTTTCCGCCCTCTACGCTGGCGGATGGAGTGCTCGTGACCTGTTCGTTTTCCGTGCTTCCGGGCGCCTCGCTAGGGCCGGTCGAGCTGACCGCAGACGTGGCTCGGTTTCGTGTAACCGATGAGGCTTCCGATCCGGTTGCTGCGAACCTGCAGATTGATCCGGGGTCGATTGTTTCGATGCTGGCGACCGTCACGGCGACGCCCACGCACACTCAGCCTGCGCCGACCCTAACGCCTACGTTGGAGGAATCGGCAACTCCTACGGAGACCGCTGCTCCGACCGTGACCCCTACCCAGGAGGTTACGGCCACGCACACGCAAGAACCGACGCCAACCCCCTCGGTAGTCATGACGATGACGGCAACGCTGCCGATGCCTACGGGAACAGCTTCTTCGACTCCAACGCATACGCGCCAAGTGCCTACCTTGACGCCTACGTTGCCAACAGCCACCGCCACTATTGAGGCTACCGTTACAAGTACCTCGACACCGCGAGCAACATTTAGCCCCACAGGTCGGACACCTACAAACACCCCTACCAACACGGTGCGGGTGCGTGAGGACAGCGATGGGTGCAGCCTGTCTGCGGACCCCGTTCAGGGCCGTGGTGTGTGGGCGCTAATGCTTGTCTGGCCTGTATCGGTCGTGTTGTTGCGGCGTCGTGCCGTGCGCGGCTCTGTTAAGCAGCGGTAGAATCGGAAGCAGTGTAGCAGAGAGTTTTTGTCAGGATTGCAGGCGCGGATCAGCCGGGGGCTGTCCCGCGCCGAAGACTGCCGACTGCCAAACTTGGTGTAACGGATTGGGTAACTAGGTAGAAAATGGTCTCCGTGGAGGCTCTGCGAGCCAGATTTACGGCACATGATGCAACGGTAGGGGTAATTGGCTTAGGCTATGTGGGCCTGCCCTTGGCGGCAACCTTTGCCGAAGGCGGCTTTCGTGTCCTGGGCTTCGATGTTGACCCGGACAAGATCGCCACACTCCTGGCTGGTCGCAGCTATATCCATCACATTCCGGTGCAGCGCTTGTCTGCTCTTCTGGCGACTTCCTCCGAAGTAGGCCCGGGCAAGATATGGCCAACTGCCGACTACGGCTTGCTGCGCAAATGCGACGCTATCCTCATCTGCGTGCCGACCCCGCTTACCGAAAATCGCGAGCCCGATCTCTCTTACGTAGTGGATACAGCGCGGGCGATTGCTGCCAACTTGCAGCGTGGCCAACTGGTTGTTCTTGAGAGTACCACCTATCCCGGGACGACGGATGAGGTCGTGCGCGAGATCTTGGAGCGAGATGGCTTGCGCGTGGGCGTCGATTTCCATCTGGCTTTCTCTCCTGAGCGCGAGGATCCCAACAACGCGAAATTTTCCACGAAGACCATCCCCAAGTTGGTAGGTGGCGTCACGGGCCCATGCGGCGAGCTAGCCAGTGCTCTCTACGGTGCCATCCTCGAAAAGATCGTTCCGGTTTCCTCCTCGCGGGTCGCCGAAGCCGCAAAGCTGCTCGAAAACATCTACCGGAGCGTGAACATCGCCCTCGTCAACGAGCTGAAGGTTCTGTTTGATCGAATGGGACTGAACGTTTGGGAGGTAATCGACGCAGCGGCAACCAAGCCGTTTGGGTACACGCCTTTCTATCCCGGACCTGGGCTGGGCGGGCACTGCATCCCCATCGACCCGTTCTACCTCACATGGAAGGCCCGCCAGTACGAGCTGACCACGCGCTTCATAGAACTCGCCGGCGAGGTCAACCATGCCATGCCCGACTTCGTTGTTTCGAAAGTTGCCGATGCGCTCAATCAGAAGAGGCTCAGTGTCAACGGTGCTCGCATCCTTCTTGTCGGTGTGGCGTACAAGAAGGACCTGGACGACACCCGCGAATCGCCGGCCTTGAAGATCATGGATCTGCTTTTGCGTAAAGGCGCGCACGTCGATTACCATGACCCATACGTGCCGGCCCTGCGCCCGTCGCGCCATTACGACTTCAATCTTGCCTCGGTCCCTCTAGCGGCCTCTGAACTGAAGAGGGCCGACGCCGTCTTGATTACGACCGACCATAGTTGCCTCGATTATGAGGCTATTGTCGAACATAGTTCCCTCGTCGTCGACGCCCGCAACGCGACTCGCGGCGTTGCTCGGGGCCGCGACAAGATCGTTCTCGCCTAACTGGGGCTACTTTTGGCGAAATGTTCCTTGACAATGTGGCAAATTTTTGAGTATGTATGCCCGCACTTCCGCGGAGCGGAGGCCCACGCGTCCCAATTATCGGGCCGCGTGTCCGTTCCTGGCAATTGAGGGAGCAGGCACGGTTGATCGGAAAGGAGGAGGCAATGCGAATGTTGAAGTGGAAAGCGTTTCTCTCTGGGCTATGCGCGTCGGCGCTAACCCTTGGGGTGGTGGCGGGAGCCCGCGCTGATGTGACGGTCGAGAAGGGGGCATCGATCCTCATCTTTCCAAAACTAGTCTCCAATAGCGACGAAGACAGCATCGTCCAGCTTAGCAACCAGGGTACGATGATGGTTCACGCCCATTGCTACTACGTGAATGCATCTCTCGTCGACCGCATCACGGGCCAACCCTGCGACTTCGACAATGGCGTCAACTGTGCTCCTTTGTGGCAGGAGACGGATTTCGATCTCTGGCTCAGCAAAAAGCAGCCCACTGTATGGAATGTTAGTGAAGGCCGGCGCGTATCGATCCTGAACGAGGTTCCTGGAGATTACGGCTACGGTCTCGACCCGGGTCATATCCCCCCGATGGGTGATGAATTCGAGGGCGAGCTAAAGTGTGTCGAAGTGGACGAAACTGGACGGCCGACCTTGGGTAACAATCTCAAAGGTGAGGTCACTCTCAAGTCCACAAGCGGCAACCAAGATGGCGACGTTGCGAAGTATAACGCAATTGGAATCGAAGGTAACGCCGACGCCGCCCAGCCAAGCAGCCCACTGTTGCTAGATGGTAACGTGTATGAGGCTTGCCCGTCCAAGCTCTACGTTCAACATCTCGCTAGCGGTCAGTCGAATCTCCCTAACTCTACGCAGGGATTCAATGCTGTGACGGAATTGACTTTGGTGCCCTGCAATGAGGATTTCGAGAACGGAATTCCTACCGCCAGCACCGTCCAGTATCTCGTCTACAACGAGTTCGAGCAGAGATATTCCGGCAGCACTACTGTAACGTGCTACCTCAATACGGAACTCACCGACCTGGACAGCCCCCTGTTCCCGGACCGTTCTGTCTTCTCCGCTGCCACTCTCGGCACTCCTGCCGCCTTTACCGAGATTACTCCGGTGACCGGCGCTGGCGGTCTACACTCCGTGGTTGGTGTCACGGAAACCTTCATGCAAGGTACCAACAACGGCAATGTTGTCACGCAAACTGCTCGCTCTGCAAGCAACATCCACACCGAGGGTAGTCTGATCCCAGATGCGGGACCGGAAACTATTACCCTCATTGGCGAATAAATTCCCGAACGCTGGGACTCAACGAGGCTGTGGTGGTAATACCCTCGGTGGTTGAAAGGAGAAGTCCAATGCTGAAAAAAGTCTCGACACGTACCCTGGCACGATTCGGGGTGAGCCTTGCTGCTGGAGCTTGCTTGGCAAGTACTGCACAGGCAGATGTCACGTCCACGAACGCTGCCGCGATTCTTGTCTATCCGAAAATTGCTGTGAACCAGAACAGCAACGCAAATCCGAATCTCCCCCCGTTTCGGAGTGATACGCTCGTTCAGTTGACCAATATCAGCAGCAGCCCTGTGAATGTACGCTGCTGGTACGTCAACGCCAACGGGCACTGCTCCACGTCGCCCACGACCATCTGCAAGCCGAACGGCGATCCCTCGACGGATCCCTGTACAAGTTTGCAAGGCGTCTGCCTTCCAGGTTGGGACGAGCACGACTTTGCTTTCCGCCTGACGCCGAAGCAGACGATTCTCTGGCAGGCTAGCGATGGTCTCGCGGATCTTCCGCTCGCCGACCAGCCCGGTCCCCAAGGGCACTTCAACTCCGGTTCGATTCCGCCAACGCCAGAAGATCCGATGCTTGGCACGCTCAAGTGCGTCCAGGTCGGCGACGACGAACTCCCGGTCGCAACGAATAGCTTGATCGGTCAAGCTACTCTCGGTGGCGGTACCTCGGACTTCGATCAGCGTTCTTACAATGCACTTGGCATCCAGGCCACTGCAACGAACAACCGCGACAATACCCTAGTCATCGGGGGTGACGCGCCCGAATACAGCGCTTGCCCTGGTTCTCTAAGCCTCGACCACTTCTTCTATGACGCTGACGACCCAGCCGATGATGACGATGTACGCACGAGTCTCATTCTCGTCCCGTGTTCGGAAGATTTTACATTCCAGACGCCGGTAACGTCGAAGATCCAGTACCTCGTCTGGAACGAGTTCGAACAGCGATTCTCAACCAGCAACTCGATGACGTGCTACTCGGACCTCCCAATTGTCGACATCGATACACGTCCCGGGACCGCTGGTGACAGCACCTCAATTTTTAGTGTTGCTGTTCAGGGTACGCTGGTCGGTCAGACCATTATTCGTGCGGTCGACGACCGTTCGCCCGACCACGGTAACGGGGTTTTGGCGATCGCCGAAGAGTATCACCGTGGTTCAGGCGGCACGCTGTCTGCGGCCTTCGTTGCCGATCAACGCGGGCGCCGCGCCGATGCCGACGTAATGTCTTTGCCTGCGGCTGCTCCCACGGGACCGTAACTCAGGCTAGAGAGAATTCTCAGAAAAGGGACCGAGGTAACTCGGTCCCTTTTTTTGTCTAACGCATCCGTAAACGTACAGTCTGTTCAGGATCGGATAGTCTCCCAAGCGGCGCGCAGAAGTCGCGGGTGCACTTTCTTGTCGATCCTGGGGCGGCCCATTCCATCAAGCAGGATCAGGCGTAGGGTCCCGTCCGTGACCTTCTTGTCAAATTGCATGGCCTCGATGAGCGTGTCGGTGTTTGGCAGTGTGGCCCGTATGGGCAGGGCGATCCTAGTGAGAAGCTGTGTGAGCCTTGTAGCTAGTTCTTGGCTGCAAGGCCCGGTTTCGACGGACACCCAGGTGGCCGCTACGAGCCCCAGTGCTACCGCCTCACCGTGCTGGAACTTGCTGTAGCCGGTCGTTGATTCAATGGCATGCGCGAAGGTGTGGCCTAGATTGAGCCACGCACGTATACCCGCTTCGCGCTCGTCTTCCATGACGACACGGGCTTTGAAGGCCACGTTCCATTCGACGAGAAGCGAGAGAACGTCTAGGTCGAGTGCCTGGATAGCCGGCAGATTCTCTTCGAGCCATGTGAAGCGCTCGCTACCGGCCAGAAGAGCGTGCTTGACGCATTCGGCGAGGCCTGACCGCAGGTCGCGCTCGGGAAGCGTCAGGAGGGTCTCTGGGTCGATGGCGACTAGTGTCGGCTGATAAAAGCTGCCTATCAGGTTCTTACCTTGCGGCACGTCGACACCAACCTTGCCACCAACGCTAGCATCGACCATTGCCAGTAAGGTGGTCGGGCACTGTACGAACGGCACGCCGCGAAGGTAAGTCGATGCTACGAAGCCAACCAGGTCCCCGGTAACCCCTCCGCCCAAGGCAAGCACGGGATGATTGCGCTCGTGCCTGGCGTCGAGGAGCACGTTGTATAGGGTCTGGACCGTGGCGAGGTTCTTGTTGTGCTCACCAGCAACAAAGGCGTGGGTGCCAACGCGGTAGCCGGCGCTCGTTAGTGAGGAGGCTACGCGTGCACCGTACAGGGCGGCTACCTGAGCGTCTGAGAGAATTGTGCAAGCAGCGCCCGGTGCGAGGCGATGCAGGAAGCTACCAACTCGGTGGAGAAGCCCGGGCTCTATGAGAACATCGTAGGTGTGGTGGGGAAGTGTCACCGTAACTTGTCGCATGGGGCCGGCATAACAGGAGGGCTGCCAGCGCGGCAACCGGATTTGTAGACTCTTGGCGGGGCTCCCTACTTGCCCCAAACATACGTTTGGTTTATCGTCAGCCCTGTTTGCTGCTCCGTAAAAAATTCTTTGTCCTGATAAGGGGATTCTTCAATGCATACTGAGATTTGCGACTTGTTCGGGATCGAATTTCCTATTTTCGCCTTTAGCCACTGCCGCGATGTCGTTGCGGCAGTAAGCCGCGCCGGCGGATTTGGCGTCCTGGGTGCCGTTGGCTTTCCTCCGGAGCAATTGGAGGTTGAGCTGAAGTGGATCGATGAGCATGTGGGCGACAAGCCCTACGGCGTCGACATCGTGATTCCCGGCAAGTACGAAGGGATGGGCGAGGTCGATCCGACCAAGCTGGAGGCGATGCTGCAGGGGATGATCCCGCAGGAGCACCGTACCTACGTGCAGAAGATTCTTGATGAGCACGGTGTGCCCAAGCTTCCCGCCGGGGAAAAGCCGGTCAACGAGTTGCTGGGGTGGACCGCCGCAACAGCGACGCCTCAAGTCGAGGTTGCGTTGCAGCATCCAAAGGTAAAATTGATTGCCAATGCGTTGGGGACACCTCCGGATGATGTCATTGCCAGGATTCACTCTCAGGGCTGTAAGGTGGCGGCCCTGTGCGGCTCCGCGAAGCAAGCGCTGTCGCACAGGAAGGCAGGCATCGATATCGTCATTGCCCAGGGATACGAGGGCGGCGGACACACGGGCGAGATTGGCAGCGTTGTCTTGTGGCCGGAGGTGATTGATGCGGTGGCACCGACCCCTGTGTTGGCTGCCGGCGGAATCGGTACCGGCCGACAGGTGGCTGCGGCTTTGGCCATGGGCGCACAGGGCGTGTGGACCGGTTCGTTGTGGCTCACGGTGCAGGA
>CAZGSN010000701.1:0-3891 GCA_964528465.1 uncultured Binatia bacterium (SeqCode) | reverse complement strand
CCCGGCAGCGCCCCTACGCCGACGAGCAGGCGGAGGGCATGATGAGCGCCATCGAGCGCAACTGTCAGGAATTCGGCATCCGTTTCTTCAACACAGGCGCCGGCAAGCAAGGCATCGTGCACGTGCTTGGCCCGGAGTTGGGTCTGACCCAACCCGGCATGACGGTGGCCTGCGGCGACAGCCATACGAGTACCCATGGCGCCTTCGGTGCCGTGGCCTTCGGCATCGGTACTTCTCAGGTGCGCGATGTCCTCGCCAGCCAGTGCCTGGCCATTCAACGCCCCAAAATTCGCCGCATCGAAGTGAGCGGAGCCCTTGGGCCGGGTGTCTACGCAAAGGATGTGACCTTGCACATCATCCGTCGCCTTGGGGTCAAGGGCGGGGTTGGATACGCCTACGAATATGCGGGTCCAGTCATCGAGCGCATGTCGATGGAGGAGCGCATGACCGTGTGCAACATGAGCATCGAGGGCGGTGCTCGCTTGGGATACGTGAACCCTGACGGCATCACATTCGAATACGTGCGAGGCCGTGAACTTGCGCCGAGCGACGCGGACTTCGACTCCGCCGTGCAGTGGTGGAAAGCGACGGCGTCGGATGCAGACGCGGAATATGATGACGTCGTACGCATGGACGGCGGCGAGATCGCGCCGACGGTGACTTGGGGGATCAATCCCGGCCAGGCGATCGGTGTCGACGAGTGCGTGCCACTGGCGGCAAGCTTTGCCGCCGACGAGCGCGAGGTAGCGGAAGATGCGTATGCCTACATGGACCTTAAACCAGGGCAAGCGATTCGTGGCACCCGCATCGACGTGGCCTTTATCGGCTCGTGTACCAACGGACGGCTGTCGGATCTGCGCGAGGCCGCCAAAGTAGCACGCTTGGGCAAGGTGAAGAGTCACGTGAAGGCGCTGGTCGTCCCGGGCTCGGAAGCAGTGGCGCAGGCAGCAGAGGCGGAAGGGCTGCACGAGGTATTCCGGGCCGCGGGCTTCGAGTGGCGTCTGCCTGGGTGCTCGATGTGCTTGGCCATGAATCCCGACAAGCTTTCGGGTCGCCAAGTATGTGCCTCTTCGAGCAATCGCAATTTCAAAGGGCGCCAGGGCAGCCCCTCCGGACGGACCTTGCTTATGAGTCCGGCCATGGTGGCTGCGGCTGCCATCGAAGGAGCCGTTGCCGACGTGCGCGATTTGCTTGGACGTAAGCCCTAAGCCCCGAGCAGAACCGAGAGCAAGCGAGAAGAAGCGAGACCATCCATGAGTGAGCTGATCAAGATTACCAAGATGTCGGGCTACCCCATTCCGTTGCGTGGCAACGATATCGATACCGACCGCATCATTCCGGCCCGCTACATGAAGGCCATTACCTTCGATGGCATGGGGGAATATGCCTTTTACGATGCACGCTTCGATGCGTCGGGCCGCAGCCTCGGGCATGTAATGGATGACCCTCGCTTCCAAGCGAAGGGGGCGCGCGTCGCTATCGTCAATAAGAACTTCGGTTGCGGCTCTTCCCGTGAGCATGCTCCCCAGGCGATGATGCGCTGGGGCATCAAGGCGATCGTGGGTGAATCGTTTGCGGACATTTTCTTCGGCAACTGCGTCGCTCTCGGGATTCCGTGCGTGACGGCAAGCGAGGCGGACGTCGAGGCATTGATGAAATCCGTGGAAGAAGAGCCAGGGCACGAGTTGTCGATTGATCTCACCGCCATGACCGTCACCTACCGCGGCAAGTCCTATGCCGTGAGCCTACCCACGGGCGCCCGCTCACAGCTACTCGAAGGTACCTGGGACGCGACCCGCATCCTATTACAAGGCGCCGAGCAGGTGCGGGCAACCGCAGCGCGCCTGCCGTACGTGCGCCGGTTCGCCAAGGCAAGCTAATCACAACGCGCACCCAGCAGCGAAGAACCGGGCACCTCCAGACCGGGCCTTGGTGCCGGTTGGTGCCTGATCGAGGAACTCAAATCTCCGATTGACACCTATGGGGGAGCCGGACTAGCTTGCGCCGCCTTGGTGCTGAGGAAATGACGGCCGCTCAAACACTGAACCCCACGGAAGCTCGCGACAAGATCCTGTCGATCGCGACGCGGCTGTTTGCACAGCAGGGCTACGACAGTACGTCGCTGTCGCAGGTGGCGCGCGAGGCGCGGGTCAGCAAAGCCCTCATCTTCTGGCACTTTGACAGCAAGGAGAAGCTCTACCACAACGCCCTGCGCAAGACGTTGGAGCCCTACTTCATCGATGTCGGCGATCTCGAAGGTCTGGACGAAGCGGCGCAGATCGAGCGCCTGATCGATTTGTTTTACGACTTCGTGCATGAAAACGTGTATTCGGTACGGTTCTTCTTGAGCCTGGTGCTGCGCGATGAGACAAAGCCCGACGAGGGCCTTGGGCGCGCCCTCGAGTTGTACCGTGTTTTTGGGGAGTCCGTTGCTTCGATTCTCGAAAGTGGGCGGGCCAAGGGAGTGTTCTCCGCCTCTATCGATGCGCAACGCGAATCGGCGCTGATCGTTGCCTCGCTATGCGGGGTTTTGGTGCAACAGTTCCTGAGCGACGGAACTTCGCCCGACGCAAAGACTCTCGTAGATCATTTCAAGGTTACGCTCTTCCAACGGATATGTTGTGCCGTTGGAGGCCCAGCCGCGGGGCGCCCCGAGTAAAGGCGCCCCGCCCGAGTCTTCCTCGGCCGCCACCACCATTCCCGAGGAGTTTCCGCACCGCGTCCACCGCGCCACCCATCCTCGAGCCACACCTATCACCTCATCCGTCACGCCTTGTGCGAGTTGGCTTCTACCGAAACCAAACCACGCCAAGCGCCTCACTCAACTCAACTCAACTCAAGAACACCCACTGGTCGCGCCACAGTTGTGGCATTTGTAGCAACTGCCGTTGCGCACCATGATTGAGCCGCAATCGGGGCAACTCGGTGCATCCGCCTGCGGGCTGAAACCGAGAGTACTGACGACGGCGCTACCCGGTGCGGGCATGCGCACGGCTTGCTCCGCTGTCGGAGTCTCGAACAACGCCTGGGTCGCCTCAGCGGCACTCTCCCTTACCGTGAAGCCCATGGCCACCTTCTGCTCGGGATTCAGAAAACGCGTGCCCAGGAAGCGGAAGATGTAATCGATCAGCGACTTGGCAATCGGGATCTCCGGATTCTTGGTGAAGCCGCTGGGCTCAAAACGTACGTGGCTGAACTTGGAAACCAAGACTTCCAGAGGCACGCCATACTGCAATGCCATCGAGGTCAGGATACCAATCGTATCCATGAGTCCAGAGATGGTACTGCCCTCCTTGGCAATCTTGATGAAGATCTCACCCGGAGAGCCATCCTCGTACATGCCGACATGGATGTATCCCTCATGCCCGGCAATATCGAACTTGTGGCGCAAGGACCGACATTCCGGTCCGAGGCGACGGCGAACGGGTTGGAACTCGCTCACCTCGGCAACAACCTTCTGCTCCTTGTCCCGAGCTGTGTTCAGGGGCTGCGTGCGCTTGCAGCCGTCCCGGTAAATCGCCACTGCCTTCACACCCAGGCGCCAGGCCTGCGTGTAGGCGTCCATGATCTCCTCGACCGTGGCGCTGTTGGGCATGTTGATCGTCTTCGAGATGGCACCGGAGATGAACGGCTGCACCGCACCCATCATGCGCAGGTGCCCCATGTGATGAATGGTGCGCGATCCCTTCGCCGCCTTGAAGGCGCAGTCGAATACCGGCAAGTGCTCCGGCTTCAACTCCGGAGCTCCCTCGATGGTGTCGTGCTCGTCGACGTACTCAATGATCGCCTGGATATCTTTTGACTCGTACCCGAGCCGTTGCAGTGCCCGCCTTACTGTGCCGTTCACTATCTTGAGCATGCCGCCGCCGACCAGCTTCTTGTACTTCACCA
>CAZGSN010000700.1:0-2439 GCA_964528465.1 uncultured Binatia bacterium (SeqCode) | reverse complement strand
CTATCGGCTTGATGCCCCTTCGGGGCGGAGCGGCTTGGCTTAACCGACCGGCATTGGGGCAAATCCGCCGCATTCCGTCAATGATGATGGTGGGTGTGCGTCGAGTGGCCCCAGTGAGGAAGCAAATCGAATCCACGTAGGACGGTGATGGTGCCGAAAACGATTACCAAAAGGCCAGACAGCAGAGCCAGGCGTTCACGCACCGACGGGCGCGCCAAGGAGCGGGCAATGCCGAGGCTCAACATGGTTGGGATGGTTCCCAGGCCAAAGGCAAACATGGTCAGCATGCCTTGGCTCACGGATGCAGTGCTCGCCGCTTGGGCCGCGAAAGCGTAAATCAACTGACACGGCAGAAACGCATTGAAAACACCTAAGGCGAGTGGCGCCGCCGGCGAGCGTGAGTGCATGACTCCCCCGAGCCAGCGTCCGATTGTGGCGCGAGTGAGGGCAGCCCCACGGGCGGTGACTTGCGACAGTACACCGAGCATCTCCAAGCCCACGACGATCATGAAGCTGCCGGTAACCACGGCAAGCAGGGACTCAATCCAACGAATCGGTCCCGTTGCCACCAGGGCCGCTCCGGCGGCACCGCAGAGAGCTCCGATGAAGACGAGGGTGTTGAGGCGCCCGAAGTTGTAGAGGAGTTGGCGTTGCCAATTGCCTTGAGCCGCACCACTCGCCAAAGCGAGAGGAAACCCACCACACATGCCTATGCAATGCAGAGAAGAAGCAAGGCCGCCGAAAAAGACGAGGAGGTACGTCATCGTTTGCGGCGGCCCACGCTTCGGATCGACGGCAAGCTAGCGATGGGCACCGGCCAGCTCTTGCAAAAAATGCCAGTTCGCCAAGCGATCCGCCTCAGCTCGACGTAAGGTGTCGAGCGCTTGCCCGGCTTGGTCGAACTGCTTGGCAAAGCGTCCCTCGCTACGCGCAAAGTCGATGAAGGTAAGCGGTTGCTTGGTTTGCGGATCGAGCATCCAGTCGCCCGCAACATTGGGATTGCCCTGCAAGCTCAGGCGCTCGTGAATGGTGTCGCCCTTGCGTGGATCATACACGAGTAAGGGAAAGGCGCGGCTGTCTACGGCAAGTTTGGCCTGCGCCATCGATGCATCGTCGGCAACTCCATGCTCTGGCTGGCAGGTCGTGTACACGTTCACCAGCGCCGGGCCGGGGAAGCTGTTGGCATCCATGATGGCTCGATAGAAATGGTTGGCATGCGCTGCTGTGGTCTGCGCCACGAACGTGTTGGGATGCATCATGGCAATGCGTGCGATCTCTTTGCGCAGCTCCTGCTTGGCAGCCACAGCAGTGCCGTGTGGCGACATCTTCGCCGCCTGCGCGGTAAAGCTTGCGGTGCTCGCCTGGCCACCGGTGTTGGAATAGACCTGCGTATCCAACACCAGGACCTTGACGTCGAGCCCCGACGCGAACAGCCGACTGAGCGACTGGAAGCCAATGTCGTACATGGCCCCGTCGCCGCCGATGGTCCACAGGCGCTTGTCCTGCCAACCCTGCTGATCCCAACGCAAGCGTACGCCCATGGCCACCGCCGGAGCGTTCTCGAAGAGGGAGTTGGTCCACGGCACCAGGTAGGGATTGTACGGGTACGTCGAGCCGTACACCGAGTTGCAACCGGTGGCAGCCACGATGCCGATCTGGCCACGCCCGTAAAGAAAGCCTGTAGCCGCAAGCATCATGCGAATGGCAGTGGCCTCGCCGCAGCCAGCGCAGGAACCGGCGCCGCCGGTGTAGAGAAGGCTCTTGTCGAAGGCGAGCATCATGTCGACCAGAACCTTGTCGCGCACGAAATGCTCGGGCGTGGGAGGCAAGCGGCGGAAGAAGTCGAAAGCCCGCCTGTAGCGAGGGATGGTGTCGTCAACCTTGCTGATCATGCGCAAGGCTTCATGGCTACCGCACGCTTCCACGCATTCGCCGCAGCCTTTGCACTTGGTGGGATCGATGAAGATGCCGAACAGCCCAGGAGCTTCGCCGCGACTCTGCGGACTCTTGTAGTACTTGGTGGTGTTCGTCCAATGGTTGCTTACCCACTGGCGCTCGTCCTCTTCTGCAATCGTTGCCAGAGCGGTTTCGAGCGCGGCAGGATCGGCGACCTTACCGAGAATGGCGGTGTCGGGGCATTGGGTGACACAATCCATACAACCAACACAGGCCCCGGGAATCAGCTCGGGGATCTCGGGAGCAACGTAGGAGAAATCGCGTAGAGCAGCAGTGCCGGGAGGAACCAGTGAGCGCGCAATACCCACATCCGCCGGCATCTCGCGTGAGCCGGCTCCCTTGGCGTAGGCGGTAATTATGCGCTCGTTGAATTCGCCGACATAGCCCTCGAGGTCGAGGGCAAAGACGGTATCGTCCATGCCACGGCCATGCGACTCCATGGCCTCGCCCGCTTCCTTGATCAGCGGGCCGAGGCCGTGGCTC
>CAZGSN010000699.1:0-6801 GCA_964528465.1 uncultured Binatia bacterium (SeqCode) | reverse complement strand
GGGCCATGTTCGGTACTTTTGTCTGTCGGCGCCGCATTTCCGCCCCTCCTCCCTGCCACCGACAACTCTAGCAGATCGCGGTGAACCGTTCTGCGCAGTGACTCTGCTTTCTAGAGAAAATCGACAGTCTCTTTCGCCGGGATGACCAGGGTTGCAAGCGTTGTCTTGCGACCGTCTGTTCGGGAGTGATTGAGAGCTTGTGCAGAGCTTCCTTAACGCCGCGGCTACCTTGCCTGCGTGTTCAACGTAGCCGTGAGCTTGTCTCACAACTAAGGTGCGGGGCTCGGGGCTGGTGGCTCGGAGCTTGGGTTTGCTTGGATTTCACCAGTACCTAGCCTCCGGCCCCAAGCCCCAGGCCGGGTTTTGAGACGACCTCGTCAACGTGTGGCCGTCACCGCGCCACTCAACGGCGCGAGAGGTCGATACGGAGATCGTTATCCAGCGGGGGTTGGTCGCTGAACAGGTTGATGAACGTGGCGAGCATCTCGTCGCCCACTTCCTCGGCGCTGTACTGGAACTGTGCGTCGCCACCGCACACCGCCGGCCAGAACTCGCAGACACGTTCTGCCGCCTTCTCGGCCTTGTCGCGTGCAAAGCCAAAGGGTGGCCCCATGATTGTCTCCACCAGTAGATTGCGGAAGACATCGGCCGTGTAGCGGTACGAGTATGCTTGCAGGTCGGCCTGCGACGGAATCGCGTGCAACCGATGGCTGCGCACGTCGAGCACATCGTCCTTGAGTTCAAAGACGCGATAGGCATGTGGGTAGCCGGCCAGCGACGACGTGGCGATGTTGTAGAGCTCATTCTCTTCGGTGACGTCTTGCATGTGCAGATGTCCGCTCAACGTCACCTGCACGCCGTGCTTGCGCAGCAGTTCCTTGAGCTGCGGGGAATTCTCGACGTGGAACCAGGAGAACACCGGGCTCGCCGACTCGCCCGGCACATGATCGATGATGCTGTGGTGCAGCATAACGATGGTGTGCCGCTTACGATCGCGCTGCCGAGAAAGATCTTCGTCGAGCCACGCCAGAACACGCGGGCTGATCCAGCCGCAGTCCTCGTCCGGCTTGGCGGAGCAGATCCCGACCAGGTGCACGTCCGGAGTCGGATCACAACTATAGGCCGGTAGCTCCGGGTCCTTGAAGCCGAAATCGCCATACATGCGCGGAATCGCAGTCGGACCAATAGGCGTAACCTGCGGGTCCAAATATTCTTGCGGCCGCAGCTTGTGATGCCGCGGTTGGTCGTGATTGCCGGCGATGCAATACAGCGGCCGCCGAAAGCGCGTGAACAGCTCGCGCACGCGATCATGGTTGTAGGGTTCGGAATCTTTGGTCAGATCGCCGGCACACAGCACAAAGTCGACATCGGGGATGGCGTTGATTTCGGCGATGGCAGCTTCGAGGAGTTCGACGCTGGCACCATACATGGTCGGCTCGGTGTCGACACTCGGGACCATCCAGCCGGTTTCCGGATTGGGCGTGGTGATGTGGGGATCGGAAATCAAAGCGAACTTGGCCATGTCATTCCTCCACTATCGCAAAGCGCAGGACGCGACAGCCGTGCGCTGAAATCGTCCCGCAGTCGGCGCGCCCGTCGCGAATCTCAATGGGTGTGCCCGTCCACCAGTCCGGTACCGTGCTGGGCAACTCCACTGCCAAGGACAACGCGTGCAGATCGACGTGTTTGCGTTGTGGCTGGTCGGCGAAATTGAATACAGCGACCACAACCTGCTGCGGCGAGCGCGACACCACAATCTCAGGAATATCAGCACGCATGAGGTCATCAATGCGTGCGCTGCCGCCGGCCAGTGCCAAGGTCCGCTCGAGAACCTCCAACCGTTGTGGCGACAGTTTCTCAATACGATCGCTGAGCACGATCATGCCGTCGGTAACGGCGATGGCAGTAGCTAGGCTACGCACCTCGTCGTCGCTGAGCGCCGTGTTGGTGTCGCGCACCATCAAGCAATCGGGATCGTTCAGCCACCAGCGACGGTGCGAATAGGCGCGTGTCAAAGTGTTGCGGATAGCGTGTAAGGTGGCGATACCATGCATGTTGCGCTGCACGCTACGGCTGAAGACGTTGGTCCACCACGGCGCGACATCCGGGCCGATGCGCATGGCATCGACCACGCCAATGGCCGGCGCCAGCGGGCAACCACAGCCAAGCAAGAAAGCATCGTCTCCGGCACCCTCGCGAATGGCCTCTAGTCCACGGCGCAAGGCCATGGCGCGGGTGGCGCGCGCATCGTAACGAGCCCCGGGCAACGCCGCTGCGTACAGGAAATCGAGCTTCAAGACGCGGTAGCCCCAGTCTCGGGCCAAGGTGCGAAACGTTTGCCGCAGCCACTCGAGAACCTCTGGGTGAGTTGTGTCGAGGGCGTAGCAACTGCTGCGCATTCCCCAGGCTGGGTTCCACAAGGCGAAGCGAGGCTTGCCGCGGTCGTTGCGTACGAACCAATGTGGATGCTCTTGCATCAAGCGCGACTCCGGCTTGGCGATGAACGGCGCCGTCCACAACCCGGCGTCGTAGCCGTGGCTACGAATCTGCTCGGCAATCCAACCCATGCCGCGGGGGAACTTGGCGTTGGGCGTTGTCCAGTCGCCAATCTCCGCTTGGTAGCCGTCGTCGACCTGGAAATAATCAAACTTGAGATGGCTGCGCTGTTGCGCCAGCGCGGTGAGATTCTCCAGATTCTCGACGATCCCAGGCTCGTCAATGTCGGTGAAGTAGTAGTACCAAGAACACCAACCCACGGGATTGTGCTGTGGCACGCGAGCTTGCATTCGCGCGGCGACGGCGTCGCAATACCTTTCGATCAGGGCATGCTCATCGGCCGCCGAGGCCAACCACAAGGGTGGGCATACGAGTTCGGCGCCGGCGTCGAGGACGACGTCATCGTAATCCAAGACCGCGGCAAAACGCGTTGCCACTCCTTCCACGATGCCAACGTCGATGCCTGCAAACGCTTCGCGGCCATCCAGAAAACCTACCACCAGGGTTTCACCCGAGCGTAGGTTCTTGATGGCTGCGTACATGTCGGAACGAAACCAACCGGGCTGCTGCGGCGACGGATTACGCAGGTCGATCAGACTCACCGCCACGGGGTATGGCCACGGATCGAGATCGGTGTCGGTCGCTCGAAAACTGCGGGTTCCTGTCCACGACTGATAGCCCTGGCGAAATACGCTCCAATCGGCGGCGTGCTCGCCAACTCTACATTCGCCCGCGGCATCGATGGCAAGCGGCGCAATCCGGTGTAGGCGGACCGGCTGTGCCGAGGTGTTGCGCAGGAGCAGTCGCAGCTCGATGGCGCCATCGTCTTGCGAGTGCTCGCGTAGCTCTACCTCCAACCCATACGTCTCGGAGTTGCCGCACCACGCGTCTTCGTGTTGTTGCAAGCTCGGGCGCCACGTCTCTGCTGCGTTGCCGTGGGCAAGCGCAATCTCGACTCCGATGCCCTGCAAGCAAACGTTGCCAGTAGCGGCAAAGCTCAGTGTGAGCTTGCCGCTGTCGTTAGAGAGATGAGCTGCTTGAGTTGCCATGGCTTACGGGTCTCCGTCGGTAGAACGTTGGCGGAGCTGCTCTAACACTGCTTGCTGCTTGCTCGTATCGACACCGGGGTCCTTGCCCGCATAAATGGTTTGCGATGGGAAGGCAAAGCCACTGCCGGCGGCATCGATGAGGTCCATGATGCGCAGGAACAAGTCCTCACGCACTTTGGCGAACTCGTCGGCGTTGGTCGTTTTCACGTAGGCATTGAGTTCGATATCCAGAGAGTAGGCGCCGAACTGAACGAAACGGACATTGACGGAGTCCTCGTCAATTCCCCGCGTGGCTAAGGCGAGGGCATGAATCTCCGCCAGTAGAAAACGCAACTGATCCGCGGTTGTCTCGTAGCGCAATCCCAAGATGGTCTTGAGGCGCATGCGGTCACGACGGCTGAAGTTCTCGATTTGCATCCCGGAGAACTCACCGTTGGGTACGGAGATCACGGTGCGATCGGCAGTTCGGATACGCGTCGAACGTAGACCAATGTCCTCGACGACACCGCTGGTGCCGCCAAACTTGCAGAGATCGCCGACGCGAATCGGCTGGTCGGCCACCAGGGTAACCCCACCAAACAAGTGCTCGACGGTTTTTTGCGCGGCCAGAGCCACCGCCAAGCCGCCGATACCGAGGCCGGCGAGTAAGCTGCTGACGTCGAAGCCAAACCAATGCAGCGTGGCGATCATGGCAATGGCCACGGCAAACGCCTTCACGGTGCGGCGGCCGAGCGGCATGAAGGTCGCAGCTTGGCGTTGGCGCTCGACGATCATGCTGGCGAAGACGTCGGAGAGGCGGAACACCAGCCAGGCGAGGGCGATTACGGAAACGAGCTGACGCCCGCCGCTGACGGCGGCCTGCGAGCGCACACCCAAGGCCAACAGGCCGGCGCCAAGATCGACGATTACCGCAGCCAGAATCAAACGGATGGGACCAGCGGCGTTGTGCACCAAGGCGTCGTCGAAGGCTGTTTTGGTGCGGCGCGCCATCGCCCGCGCGATGCCGGACAAGAGACTCGTCAACGGCCGTGACAGCAGCCACGCCGCAGGCAGCAGCACCAGAAGGCCCAGCCACTGCCAAAGCTGCACACCGCGGAAGCGCAGCTCCAGAAAGATCGGCGGCAAAAGGTGCCCGAGCGGGCCATAGCCAAATTCGGCGTACAGTCGCGGGATCTGGGTTACCGTTGCCGCAGCGACGAGCCACGGATGGCCTTCCTGTTCGCGAATTCGCTCGATGAGAATCGGCACTTGCCCGTCCTCGGTTGCAATCGAACCGAGGGAGTCGGTGCCGCGCGGCAAGCCGTCATTCTCATTCCCTTCCGGAGAATCACTTTGCAGGTTGAGGTTGACCCACAGCTTGCGATCGAGCACCGCACAGAAATCCCGCGCTAACGACGGCGCTGGAATCTTGCCAATTGCCTTACTCGGGCGACGCAGGTTCAGATACGTCGCCGCCTCGTCGAAATCGCCATGCTCGCAGGCTTCCACGAGGCCGCGCACGGCGCCACGCGGCACGTCGCGACCGAGGGTGGACACCTCCACGGTCGGAGTCGGCGGCGGTAGCGAAGGCGGTGGCTCCGGCGCCTGCGCCCATAGGGCGGAGACCGGATACAGCAGGCAAGCAAACAGCGCAGTGCGTATCCAAACAGGTCGCATTGCGCTTGGCATAGTTGTCGAATGCTCCGTGCCGAGCATGGCTATCCTCCCAAAGGCTCCATCTGCAAACCTACCGCCGCGAGATCCTTGGATGCAGCAGCGAAAGGCCATGCCGTGTCCAGCTCGTATCGCGAACCAGGTGCATCTTAACTCGTCCGTGTTTCGCCCGTGAGGGCGAACGCCATGTCGAGAACCGGCTCAGACACGAACAGGCCGTGCGCCATCACCGTGTCGATCACAGGGCCAGCCAGCGCAAGGATGCCCGTCTGCTTCGCTAGTACAATCACGCCCAGCGTGCCGATACGACGCACTCCCACTTGATCAGCGCACCGCCGCCCCTCTCGATCATCCAGTACGGCGAGGCTGTCTGGGTTGCACACGGCTTGGGCAAGGACAGCCGCCTCGCCGGCCCCGAGCCGCCAGGCGGCGATCTGCATGGGCACGGGTACATCTGCAACGATATCGAGGAAGGCGCTCTCTGGCTGTGCCTTTGAGACGACGACCTTGGAATTCCTTACGAAGCGTTAGTCCGAGCATGGCCGGCGTGTTGTATGTTATTCGGGGCTGATGGGCAAAGGACAAGGCGGCTGGCGGACAGACGAGCGCGGGCTGGTCAGAGTCATCTCTACTGCTACGAGGGCCGTCCATCATGGCCGAGGCGATAGTGACACCCGGAGCCGATACGCGCACCAACGTCATCCGCATCGACGATTTGCGCGAACCGCGGCGGACGCCGCAACAACAGGCGATCTGGGAACATGGCCTCAAGCGGAAGGTTGATCTCGATCCAGCGACGCTGATGTACGAGGCCAAGCAGCGGACAGGCCTCTGCGAATTCGGTGACGACACGCTGCAGGATCGTCTGGCGGCGCAATGTCGGGCCGTCGATGCGGACAGTGGTCTTTCTGGGATCGGGCGAATGTCGATCCGCCAACGCTTGCTCGCTCTTCTTGCTGCGCGTCTGCGCTTCGAGGATTACGTGCGACGCCATCCGGAAGCTCTGCACGTTCCCCTCGCACCGCCGATCATCGTCGTTGGGTTGCCGCGATCGGGCACGACCCATCTCGTCAACCTGCTTGCCGCAGATAGCCGCTTGCGTTCCTTGCCGTGGTGGGAATGCGGCGAACCTACGCCGTTCGCGGGCGACGGACCGGGCCGCGACGGAGTGGACCCGCGCTTCCACCGCTGCCTGGCGACCTACGAGATGCAGCGCGCCAGTGCGCCGGTTCTCGCCGCCATGCACGATCGGCACCCGTCGTCCATCGAGGAGGACTGCGAGCTGATCGACCTCGACCTGTGTTCGTACACGCTCGAATGGTACGCGCGTGTGCCGCTTTGGCGCGACCACTACCTCTCCCTCGACCACGACGCGCATTACGCCTTCTTGCGCAAGGAGCTGCAGGTGTTGAGCTACATACGCGGTCCCCACCGCTGGGTGCTCAAGACCCCACAACACCTTGAGCACCTGGGGCCGCTCCTGCGGACCTTCCCTGACGCGACGATTGCTCTCACTCTGCGTGACCCGGTTGCCGTGCTGCAGTCGGCTATCACCATGCTCGGATGGGACGAGCGTATGCGGCGTGTGGCCGTCGATGCCGAC
>CAZGSN010000698.1:0-8412 GCA_964528465.1 uncultured Binatia bacterium (SeqCode) | reverse complement strand
CAGCACCTCAGCACCCCAGCACCCCTCAGAACCTCAGCACTCCAGCACCTCAGCGCCCTCACAGTTGACCATCCCCTTCCGACCTGGTGAAAAGGAGCAACTTTCGGCCGCAAAGGAGTCTGCCATGCATCGAATTCTCGTATTGCTCGTTCTGCTCGCGGGTCTGCTCGCCCCCGACACCTCTCCGCTGTTCGCCGAGGATGCGACGGGAGCGGCGGGGATTACCAAGCCCATGGTGCTGTCGGATGCGCAGGTGCGCGGCTTCCTCGACGCTGTCGACGCCTTTCGCAAGGCAGGAGATGAATCGACGCAACGTCTGGGGTCGGACCCGAGCAAGCTCAACAGCATGGCCGAGGCGCTGCAGGTTACTGCCGAGGCTCAGGGCATTCTCACCAAGAACGGCTTCGCCAATTACGCCGACTTCCAACGCGTCGCCTACAACACCGGCATGGCCTACGGGATTCTCAAGGAAGGCGGCAAAGAAGCGCTGAAGAAGAAGATGGAGAAGGCCAAGGCCGAGCAAGCGAAGGCCATGGAGCAACTCAAGCAACAGCTCGGGGCCGAGCAAGCCAAGCAGCTCTCGGCACAAATGGGAGCTGCGATGGGGGCGATGGACGGATACCTTCAGGTTCCGGATGAGAACATCGCACTGCTCAAGAAGTACGCCGAGCGCATGGACAAGCTCTCGGAACATGAGTAGCCGCGCGATACGAAAGCTCGCTGGACTCTCTCTTCCTGCTCTGCATGTCCTCCATGGTAGACCCTCCGTCGGCTTCTTGAGCACGGATGACCGCCACCAACACATTTGTCGCGCACCCCGATCGGTGATCGCATGATACTTCCAGTCTCGTCGGCCAAGGCGCAGGCATTGCTCGAACGCATGCAAACCCTTGGCGTCCAGGAGGAAGACTGGGAAGAATCGTTTGTACGCTCGGGGGGCAAAGGCGGGCAGAACGTCAACAAGGTCGCCACCTGCGTCGTGCTCGTGCACAAGCCGAGCGGTCTGACGGTCAAGTGCCAGATTGAGCGCTCGCAGGGCATGAACCGCTACCGGGCTCGGCAAATGCTCCTCGATCGACTCGAACAGCAGATCCGTGGCAAGCAGAGCGACGAGGCGCAGCGCATCGAAAAGCTACGCCGGCAAAAACGCAAACGCTCCAAACGCGCCAAAGAAAAGATGCTGGCGCAAAAGCACGAGCGCTCGCAGACCAAAGCCCTGCGCGCACCGGTCCGCTCCGGACGCGACGAGTAGCAGACACGAAAGTGCCGAGCGTGTCCCGCCGCGAAGGAAAGTCGGCTACGACGAGCAGGTCGATTTGTGCACGGGATAAGGACGAAAGCCGAGGTGAAGAGGATGGGGGGCGCTGATTGTTCTCGCGCTAAGACGGCTTGCCCGCCAATTTTATTAGGCAGGCAATCCGGCTGATGCGCCGCGAGGGCGCGCCTGTCCCGAGCCCAGTCGAGGGGGCGTCTCCACTGCTTACGAACATTGAGGATTTTGTTTTTGGAGACGGGCCGCCCTCGGCCCGCATCTGACGAAAACGCGAATTGGCGGGCAAAGCCCGTTAAGACGCAGAGAGGCAAAGGGCTGACCTGACGGCATCCATCTTCTTCAAAACCGCTGCCGGCGCGGCTCATATCTCAACTTCGATCGCCGTGTTCCCCTTGGCGCCTCTGCGGCTTGGCGCGAGGCAAGATCGAATGCATACCGTGCGCGGACCATACACCGCCCTTATTCCCTTGGTACGTCGTGATTGATTCCCCAGATCCTCTTTGCATGCACGACGTGCGGCTGTCGCCTGCGGTTCCTTGCGCCTTGACTTCGTTGCCGCCGACGCGATGATGCGCAACCTCCGATTGATGGGTGGAGTGGCGTAATGCGGGCTGTTTTTTCGGCAATTGTTCTTTTCTTGGTGCTTGGCCTGGGGCTGACCTGGTGGCTGCGCTCCGATGGTCGTCCGCCGCAGGCGGTTGTGGCGGGTTCCATCGATTTCCTGGGCCGCAACACACCCATCGACATCGACATTCGCACCGATGGACCTGGATTCCGTTCCGTCGTCGTGCGCTTGCAAACGGTGCCGGCAGGAGGTGCCGCTGCGCAAAGCTTCGAACTGCTCAACGAAACCTATCCAGCGCCGGCATTCCTGACTCCTGGAGTCACCAACAAGCGATTGCACCTCGAACTCGATGTCGTGCAACTGCAGATCCCCGAAGGCCGCGCCACCCTGGAAGTGCTTGGCGACACCTACGCCTGGAGTCTGCGCTCCAAACAGCCGCAGGTCTTGTTGTCGCATCCGCTTACCGTTGACCTGACGCCACCGCGCATCGAGCTACTGACGACACAACACAACATACGTCTAGGCGGCGTTGAGCTAGTCGTCTTTCGTCAATCGGAAGATACGGTGGAGAGCCGCATCGACGTGGACAAGTACTCCTTCCCAGCGGTGCGCGGCTACTTTGCCGATCCCAGCTTGGCCCTCGGCTTCTTCGCCGTGCCCCAGGATCTGAATGACAGCGCCCGCCCCGTGCTCAGCGCACGCGATGCGGCAGGCAATCGCCGGGAGGTGTCCATCCCCTGCCAGATCAAGATGCGCGAGTTTGCGGCGCGCACGTTGACCATCGACGACGATTTTCTCAATCGTAAGGTGCTCGATTTGATCTCTCTCAACGGCTTGCCGGCACAACCCGATCTGGTGAAGGGCTACCTCTACATCAACGGCACACTACGCCAGCAGAACGAAGCGCAGATCCGCGAGGTCACCAAACAAAGCACCCAGGAACCGCTGTGGGATGGCCCCTTCCATCGCCAGTCCAACGCAGCTCCCTTGAGTTCGTTTGCCGATCGCCGCAGCTACTCCTACCGCGGGGATGTCATCGATCATCAGATCCACCTTGGTTTCGATCTTGCCTCTCTGCGCCTGAGCAGTGTCGAGTCGGCGCAAAACGGTATCGTCGTGTTCGCCGGCAATCTCGGAATCTACGGCAACACGGTGATCGTGGACCATGGCCTCGGCATCTTTTCTCTCTATGGCCACCTAAGCAGCATTGCCGTGCAACAGGGGCAGAAGGTGAAGACCTCGCAGTCGCTGGGCCAGACCGGCGAAACGGGCTTGGCCGGTGGCGATCATCTGCATTTTTCGATTCTACTCCGCAACACGCATGTCGATCCGGTGGAGTGGTGGGATGGGCACTGGCTCAAGGACCACATCACTCCCAAACTCGGCATGTTTCCGCGCGCCAAGGCCGAGAATGCGAACTGAAATGGCACGAGCGGACGCAAGCGCCCTGCAAAAGGGGCAAGAGTTGCTGCGGCAGTGGCTGGGGGCAAGCGATCTGCAAGCGACGTCGGTTGTGCAACTGCTCGATCTCATCGGGCGCGACCCAGCGGCCGATCTGGCGATTGTGGCTCGCCTCGCCGCCATTGGCGACGAAGCAAGCGCCGTGGCCCTGCGCAGTATCGAAAGCAGCAGCACCGACAAAGCTGTTCACAAGGAGACGCGACGAGCCCTCTATCGCTTGCAGCAAAAGGGTATCGCGGCGCCAGCTAGCCCCGCGGTTGCACCGACCACTAGCCTCGGCCCTTCCCTGGAGGGCTACTTGTCGCCCATCGACGGCAACGGCGATCAGCTCGTGTGGTTGGTCAAAGCGCGCCCCTCCGGCGTTGGTCATCTGTACGCAGTCCTCAACGATCCGGAAGGACTGCGCGAGGTGGATCTTTTCGAGACCACGCGCAAGTCCCTGCGTGAGGCTCGCCAGAGCCTGCTTGAACGCAACGAGATCCGCATGGTCGAAGCCGACTGGCGCTATTGCGACTTCCTCATCGACCGCGCCCTGCAGTGGGCCAAGCAACGCCAGGGCAACATGCACGGCGACTATCCTCGCCTACGCAGCCTACTCGTGTCGACCCC
Source organism: uncultured Binatia bacterium (SeqCode) (assembly GCA_964528465.1). Lineage (GTDB taxonomy): Bacteria > Desulfobacterota > Binatia > HRBIN30 > HRBIN30 > CAZGSN01. Next base: position 4,504 of record CAZGSN010000698.1, on the reverse strand, counting down.
ACCGCAGGCCCTGCCATCCCCTATCTACGCGCATCTTTCGGCCGACGAGATCCGTAGCGACCGCGCCCTCGAAGCCGACTCGTTGAATCTGTTGACCGAGCCCGAAATGCGCACCTGGTTCCTTCCTCACGAACGTTTGGCGCCCTACTTGGAGGAAGCGGAGAAGGTCAGGAACAGCCTGGTGGTGCTTCCCGAAGCGCAGCAGAAGGAGCGGCTACGCATGGTCGACGAGCAGGCACTGCGCGAGATTTTCGGTGGTGCGATGCAGGCAAGCTGGGTACGCCGTTTAGAGAACATGGCCTACTACTTTCACAAAACCGGCCACGCGTCCGCGGCCCGCCGCGCCCTAGCCGCAGCCCTGGCTCTCGACGCGAGCAAAGACGCAGGCGTCGGAGTTGCCTTCTGCGAAGCCTTGGTGGGCAGCGGCCTCGCCTATTGGCAGGAAGTGGCAGCGCAGCAGGCCGCCGAGCAATCCCGCGGACAACTGGTGATGACACCAGAGCAAGCCCGTCGCGAGTTACAACGCCGATCGTAGGCAACTCATTGCCCGGTTCTGTCAAGCCGCATCCGCCAACGTTCCCAGGCGGAGCCTGGGAACGAGGCAATCTTCTTCGCGTCCTTCGCACCTTCGCGTGCCATCCCTCCTTCTCACAAGAGAGCTGTTCCCGGTGGTAGGCCTAGAAGCACTCGGCCGTAGACTTCCGCAGTGGCGTCGGCATCGAAGATCACGTGGCTGGCTAGGGTGCTCAGGTCGCGTGCGGCGCGCTGCAGGGGATGATTTTCGAGATGGGTGCTGGCTCCGGCGCTGTCGCTCAACAAGCGCACACCGTCGCGACACAAGCCAACCGCCGCTGTCGCCATCATGCGCAGACGGCCTCTGTCGACGGCATCGGCAACGGCTTGAACTCTCCCAAGAGCTTGCAGATCGATCGCTACCTGCCGCAGCAACAACTCCGCCGTGGCCGCCGTCTGCGTGACGCGCGCCAGCCGCATCTGCACAGCAGCTTGATCCTGCTGTCGAGCCGAGGAGAGATGAACCAGTCGCGAACGAACCTGCTCCTGATAGCCACGCACCGCCGCCCGTACGGTTCCAACCGCGGGCAAGGCGGCGACCAGGGCGAGAAACGGAATGAAGGGCAAACGGTACAGGGGATTGGGATGCAGCTTGCTTCCCGGAGCCGTCGCCAGTGCTAGGTCGCGCATATCCAGAGTGCGATGTGCGGGTACCCACACATCATGGATGCGCACGTCATTGCTGCCGGTGGCGCGCATGCCGTCGGTGAACCAGACATCGTCCACCTGTACGGCCTCGGCCGGCACCGCAAACATGCGCACCTCGCCAGTCGCATCGCTGCGCAGCACCTGGGCACCGGCGAAGACCCAATCGGCATGCGTGATACCCGTCGCCCAGCTCCAACGTCCCGACAGGCGAAAACCGTCGCCCTCAGGGCGTGCTTGCCCGCCGGTTGCCGCCAGCACGGCAGGAGCTTGGATCCATGGACGCTGCGCAAACAGCTCGCGCTGCGCCGCTTCGGGAAACAAGGCCGCGATCCAGGAATGAGCAATGTAAAATGCTGCCACCCACGCCGTTGACGTACAGCCTTCACCCAGCGTGCCTACGACCTCACAGAAGGTCTCGAGGTCGGCCTCCTCTCCCCCGAAGACGCGCGGCACCAACAGGGCCAAGACGCCAGACTCGCCAAGCTCGCGGATACTCTCGTCGGCGGGTCGTCGTGCGCGTTCGGCTGCCAGGGCGCGCTCGGCCCATACCGGTACCAACTCGCGTGCGCGCAGCACATGCACGCTCAATGCGACCTCACTTCCTTTCGCTCTCATCAGCTCTGGCTCCACTCGCTTCTGTTCGGGGCGGTCATTCGTCCTCCATGAAAGGTGCACCATCAGCCGATAGGCGAACCCGTCGCCCACAGCCTTCACTCTCGGTTAGTGCGGCAGCCGCCGCAGCATCGGTCACCGGCACCAGCACACGTCGTCCGTCGCCGACATCACAGAACAGGACGGCTCGCGGCGGTGCACCCGCTTCATAGATCACAGTGTAGGAGGCAATCGTGGTCGGACCAGCGTAGGATTCGACCACGTCTACAGTTTCCACGGCAGCTTCGACCTCCGCACTCACATCGAGAAATTGAAATGCTTCGGCCGGGGCGGCTGCCGACAGCAGACTCACGCCCTGTTTGGTCAGCATGCCGCTGACGGCATTCACCATGCCGACGCTCTGCGGATCGGCACGCAGCACGGCCACCATCCGCGCCCAGGCCTGCAGCACAAAGTTGTTGAGTGGCCCGCCAGCGAAGGCCATGCCTCCGGTTACCGTCCGCGCTCGCCCCTGTGGCACAGCCAGTTCCCGCTCTTGCACGCGCACGGCAATCGGAAAGCAACTGTAGAGTTCCAAATGAGAGATCTCGTCGATGTGCCGCTTGGCGGCGGCAAGGGCGCGCGCACCGGCAATGCGGAAGCCGTGCGAACGGTGCAGGTGGGCACGTCGCGACAACGGAAGCATGTGGTTCGACTCGGCAATCGCGAGAGGAAACACCCACTGGCTCTGCGGGATGTTTGCGGCAAGCGCGACCTCCGCTGAGCACAAGATCAGGGCCGCGGCTTGGTCCACATTCCACTGCGAGTTGTGCAGCTTGGTGTAGGGGTAGGCGAGCATGCGATTGTTGGCATCAGGACTCGCGATATCCGCGGCGGTAAGCCCGCGTCGATCCCATGCCTCGGGGTTTGCTGCCGCTACCCTACTGAAGTCGGCCCACAGCGTTGCAATCTCCTGCCGATGCGTCTCAAGGCTCTTGTGCTCGGCGAAGCGCAAGGCGTTCTCCATGATGCTGTACTGGTTGACCGGCATCAGCAGCCCGAGATCCGCCTCGCGCTGGCTCCAGATCTCCTGCGCAGGCCGCAACACATGGTCGGGTTCGCTTTGTCCTTCGTGGGTAAAGCTCGGCTCCAACCCCAGGCGCTGAGCTTGCACGCTCCGGTACTTTGCCTCCCCGCCACAGATCAGAGCCACCTGCTCCTCGCCTGCGGCAATCGCTTGCGCGGCCTCGCCGAGTAGCGTGGTCTGAAGGATGCCGATCTCGGCCAGGTGACTTCTCGCGCGCGTGCAACCAAGCTTATTGGCAAGCCAGCGGCCGGGGTCTGGGTAGTCCCAAAAGCCACGCGGCACGCGAATCGAATCGGCACGCTGCAGTAGATCTTGGCAACCACTGTCGGAGAGGGCTCGCTGCGCGGCCGCCAACATCAGCTCCAGCGGCTCAAGTGCCTGGCGTGGATCTTCCTGGCGCTGCTGTACAACGCCAACACCTACGAGAACGGGAGTACGCGGAGGAATCTGCATCGGCGCTGGTTACTCCGCAGCACCGGTGCTGTCGAGTATGGCCGAGTCGCGCAGCGAGTCGGCCATACTCGGAAGGGGATAAAGGGTCAGGAGTCGGAGATCAGGGGTCAGGGGTCGGCAACAAAAACCTTCCCTGATCCCCGACCCCCGACCTCTGACCTCTACGACATCGTCCTGGCCCTCGAAATCATCGAACACGTGGCCGATATTCCCGGCTTCGTGCAAATGGCAAGCAGGCTGATAAAGCCCGGTGGGCTGATTATTTTTTCCACCATCAATCGTACGCCCAAATCCTACGCGCTGGCCATCATCGGCGCCGAATATATCCTGCGCTGGTTGCCGCGCGGCACCCATGACTGGAAAAAATTCGTGCGCCCGTCCGAACTGTGCCGCCATTTGCGCGATGAAAAACTGCTGATTGCCAGCATGACCGGTATGGTGCTGAATCCCCTCACCTTCGAGTGGCAGCTAAACCCCAGAGATTTAGCGGTGAATTACCTGATAACGGCCAACAAGCCTATATAGAGTAATCCGTAAACAGTGCGCTGCGACAATGGGCAAGGCTGGGGATTTTAGCGCGTACTTTCTGCACCTCACTTAAATCAATCTCGGCAAATACCACACCTTCTTCGGTGCCGCCATCGGCCAGCACCCGCCCCCACGGATCGACAATCAGCGAATGGCCGAAGGTTTTGCGGCCACCCGGATGCGTGCCGCATTGCGCCGGCGCGATAACAAAGCAGCCATTCTCGATCGCCCGCGCGCGCAGCAAAATGTGCCAGTGCGCCTCGCCGGTCAGCTGCACAAATGCCGCCGGTACCGTAAGCACTTCAGCCCCCTCCATCGCCAGTTTGCGGTAAAGGTAGGGAAAGCGCACGTCATAGCAGATGGAAAGACCAAGTTTGGTGGACGGTGAACGGTGGCTGGTGACTGGTGAAATATTTTCTTTTTCGTCCACCGTCCACTGCCCACCGCCCACCATTTCTGCCACCACCGGCTTTTCCCCGGCCAAGTAGCGCGCCGATTCCACGTAAGCCTGCCCATCGCCGACATTGACATCGAACAGATGCACCTTGTCGTAGGTAGCAGAGATTTCGCCCGCAGGATTAAAAAGGACAGAGCGATTATAGGTCTTCTCATCCGCCCCCTCCC
>CAZGSN010000697.1:0-2216 GCA_964528465.1 uncultured Binatia bacterium (SeqCode) | reverse complement strand
TCTCGATGCTCTCTGCGGCCGGATGGCGGAATCCTCTTCGCTTGGAGGGAGCAAGCAAAGACTGCATGTGTGAGGGACCCTACGGGTTCTTAGACTTCCCCATGCCCTGCCATTTTTCGCGCACTGTTCTCGTCTTTGCCTGCATGATGCTCGTGTCGGCAACGATGTCGTGTCAGCGCAACCAAGATGCCGCCGGGGTTGCGGCGCGGGCGTTTCTCGACCGCTACTTCGTCGAACTGAACCAACGCGCGGCATTGGATCTGAGCGAGGGCCTGGCCAAGGCAAAGATAGAAGAAGAGATCCGGCGCTTGGGCAGCGATGCCCCGAGCGGACAGGAAGAACGCTCGCGCATTTACTACCGCGAAGTCTCGCGCAACCAGCAAGACGATGGCGTTGCCTTTCGCTTTCGGCTGACAGTGATGATTCCCGATGACAACCCGGTCGAGCCCGAGCTTCTCCTGCGGGTCCGCGACAGCGCCGGGCAGTGGCGAGTCAGCAACTTCGAACTGTTGCCCCTTGTGGTATTCACGCCGCATCCGTGAGCCGGCCATGAGACATCCATCCGGCAGATCCAAAAGGTCCCCAGCCCGAGCGAACCAGGACAGAGCAACCCTTCTTGGATCCCAACTCTTTTCCTTGGCGGCGCCGTGGGACAAGGCACTGTCGCGTTACGTCACGCGCACCGAGAACAGCGGCGAACGCCTCGCCCTGTCTTTGGATGCGGCGCTCGACGTGTGGCTGTGGATCCTGCTCTCCACCTTGGTGTTCCTTGCCCTAGCGATGCTCTTCGCGGTGGTGGATCGGCACATGCTTGGCGTGTTGCGCGAGGGAGGGAGTGCCTTCGCCACAGCTCTGGAGCGCGGCATCCGCACCTTGCTTGCCACCTTCCGCGACCGGCACACACCGCATCGCGTGCGCCTGATTCCCCTGGTCGGCTTGGTCTATTGGCTGCTGCCGGTCGACCTTCTCGCCGACGACTCGATCTTACCCGGCTACGCCGATGATGTGCTCGTTGCCTTCCTGTGCGCCAAGCTCTTCGTTCACTTCTGCCCCGACGGCGTCATTGCCAAGCACGCGTCGGAAATACAGCGACGGGCGGCGGGCTAACCCGCATAATTCGTGGAGACTGCTCGCCACGGAGGCGGCAAACATCAACGTGACCTTCTTATTGAACCACGAAGGCACGAAGGTCACGAAGAATGACTCTTCAGAGGGAATTCTGAAGGATACACAGTGGACCAGTCCCCTTGACCTCGCCCTGCTCTTGCTTCGTGTCCTTCGTGCCTTCGTGGTTCAGTCTTCCGGGTTCTCGGGACCGCTACCCGCCGCATACCCTGAGCAAGCCAGCACGGGCAGACGCGGGTAGCGCGCGAAATTGGGATCGGTGTGGGCGAGTCCGCACAGGAAGAAGGTAGAGGCACGGGCGTTGGTGATGCGCTGGCAGTGACGACAAGACGCACACAGCCCTGCCCTTTCTCGGTCCTGCGCTACACTCATGCTGCCCCGAGCCCAGGGTCTACTTCCAACAAGGTGATCTCGCGCGGCGTGCACAAGCGCACGCGCTGACCGGTAACGCCGAGACCACAGCTCACGTACAGATGCGCGCCATCGAGTTCGAACAAACCACGATCGAAACGCGTAATGAACTCCGCGAGATTACGGACGCGGCCGTTGATCCACGGCATACCGATTTGACCACCGTGGGTGTGGCCGGAAAGCATCAGCGACACGCCAAGACGTGCCGCATGCGGAAACGGGTCGGGGCGATGGCTCAGCAAGAGCACGGGATTGCCCGGATCCACCGAGGCCATGGCTTCGTCGAGCTGTTGTACTTCCAAACAGCCGCGCGCCCAGTCACGGCCGCGATCGTCGAGACCAATGACGGCCAGTGCCGTGCCGCGCACATCCAGCGTCGTCCATTCATCGCGCAGAACCGTGAAGGCTGTATGCCGCTGCAGAGCGGCGACGACGCGTTCCGCTCCGGCGTAGTGATCGTGGTTGCCGAGAATGGCAAAGACGCCGCACTTGGCGCGCAGACCGGCCAAGATGGGGAAGAAAGCGTCCATGTCTGAGCGCGCCGAATCGGCAATGTCACCGGTGATGCACACGATATCGGGGTCGAGATCGTTCACTCGCGACACAAACGAGCGCAACAGGTTGGGATCGAGGTTGTGCCCGACATGGATGTCGCTGATGTGGGCGATCCTCAGTCCTTT
>CAZGSN010000696.1:0-3627 GCA_964528465.1 uncultured Binatia bacterium (SeqCode) | reverse complement strand
CTCGGTAACCTTGTCGACGATGTCCTCCGGGTTGGTCATTGCCAAGTCCATCAAGTCCTCGGGCTGAAACGATGTTGGCCCACCTTCCCGAGCTGAAATGAGGTCGCGTGCAAAGGCAAAGCGGCCGAGCATGGTCGCGCTACTCAACCAGCCTTCTTCGAGATCCCATCCGAACACACTGGGCGGCTGCAACAACAGCAACCCCATGTTGTCGAGGTGGGTGCGAATGCGCTGACGGCTGCCACCGTTGACCACAAGCGTGGAACCACTCAAGCGCAAGCGGAGTAAGCGAATGGTGCCGATGGCCAGATCGACCGGCCACTTCACCGACTTCTTCGAGCCGGCCGCCGGGGGGGCGGCACAGGCGTAGAACTCATCGTGGCAGAACAGCTCGCGCAAGAAGTTTTCGACCAGAAAGGTCGTATCGAACTGCGAGGCGGCAATGATGGCATCGAGCACCGCAATGTCCGGATCGGCATAGCCGAAGTACTCGAACAATCGTCGGCCAATGTAGCGGGCAACGGTGTTGTGGCCGTCGCTATCGCGATGTTCGAAGATGATGTCGATAACCGTATCGATTTCCGCCGCGCCTTCGCCGTTGACCGTGAAGCTGCGGCCGCCCGGACCGAACCCGCCAGTCTCCTTGAAGATTACCTTGGGGCCACGGCTTGGATAGCAGGTGCTGTAGTCGTGCCGCCCAGTGCGGCTGGTGCTGCAACCGCCACTGGTGTCCCCAGTTCCGCCGTCGAAGTACGTCTGGTGATCGCCGTTGACGCGCCAGCCGGTGAAGGCACGCGCAATCTGTTGCACGTCCTCTTCGGTGTAATTGGGATTGCCGTTGATGTCGAAGACGCCAAGCGTGAACAGTTCCATGAGTTCGCGCGGATAGTTCTCGTTGGGTGCTTCCTTGCTGCTACGGCGAATGTCGAGCATGTCGGTCATTGCCGGGTCTTTGTTGATGGCCTTGACGAAATCCTTGAACGAGCCGCGCTGTCCATCGCGCAGCACGGCACCCTTGCAGTGCAGACGCAGCGTCTGATTCTGTATGGACATCTCTTCGGGATCGCTGATGACGTCGTTGCTGGTGGCAAAGTGGTCGTGCCAAAAGATGACCAGCTTCTCCTGCAGTTGCGCGCGCGTGCTGACCATCTTCTTGACCCACTTGTCATGGACATCGGCAATGGCGTCGCCGCGCGGCTTGAAGCTGCTGGGGCGGAAGCGCAGTAGTTTGTCCGCAGCTTCGCGCCGCGTCTGTCCCACCAGACGTTCGACCTCGCTTGCCTTCTTGGCGCCGCCGAAGCTGGTGCGCCGTAGAAGATGTCGCGCCTGTGGCGCATCAAGTAGGGAATTACCGTCGCCCATAGTTCCTCCAACGCAGTCTGTGGCCTCGCGTGCACGAAGTTGCGACCAGCATGAAGTGGCTGTCGTGCCTGAGCAATACGTTTTTTGCGTCCGCGCAGGGCAAGCGCATTTTTTCTTCCCCGCGAAACGTCAAGTTGGCGGATCTCATGCAAGTGGGCGTCAGAATCTTGTCACATGCGACCGATAACGAGAAAGCAATGATTTGTACCGTGCGCGAACGAGCAGCGCGGTGAACCCATGTCTAGGTCCGTGCAAGCCACCCTCCCTGCGGAGTCGGAGGCGCTATCGGAGGCAGTATCGATCCGACTTCACACGGTGTCTCCCAACTCGTGCCGCGGCCGATTCCGATACCGATTCTGACCCCGATCTGGTTCCATGGCTAATTCTGCAGAGGGTTTCCTTAAGAGCTTGGCGCATCTAGCGGTTTGTGCCATTGCCCAATGCCCCGAGCTATTTCGATGAGCTTTACGCTTAACCACTCCGGTCTCGGCACACGCCGGCTCTGCCCGCCAATTCGCATTTCCGTTGGACGCGTGCCGGGGGTGGCCGGCTTTGCCTGCCTGGTCGAATTGGTGGGTAAAGCCAGGGCGGCCCGTCTCCAAAGACGAATCCTCAATGTTCTTAGACAGTGGAGACGCCGCTTCGACGTAGTTCAGGACAGGCGCGCCCTTGCGGCGCATCAGCCGGATTGCCTGCCTATTCGAGTTGGCGGGCAAAGCCGCAGATGTCCGTGCCCCCTATGCTGACGCTGGTTGTTTTGCTTGCCGTGGCCACCGCTGGCAGCCTGACTTGGTATGGTTGCTCAGCAGTGGCGACACAACGGCAGCAGTGGTGGCATGCCCGGGGTCCGCTTGCTGCTTACCTCACTTGCTTGTCAGCCATTACGATACTGGCCGCAGCCTTACGCGGGTGGCTCGTGCCGCCCCATCACGCGATGTACGTCGACGAGCCATGGTACGTCGAGGCCGCTTGCAACCTGCTCCGGGGCGGCCGCCTAGAACTCTGCGAGGCGACATGGACAGGCACGAGCTGCGAGCCCTACGCCAAGGGGCTCGGCTGGCCGGTCCTCTTGGCGCCATGGCTCCTGGCGTATGGCTGCAATTCCTTAGTTGCGATTTACCTGAGCCGAGGACTGGGCGTCGCCAGCGTGCTGCTGGTGGCCTGGGTAGCTCGGGGTGCTGGGGCGAGCCGTTGGCAAAGCCTCTTGGGCGCACTGCTACTGAGCTTTCATCCCGTGCACGTCGCATGGTCTGCCACCGCCGAAACCAACGTACCCCAAGCCGCGGTATGGCTTTTGGGGATTGGTGCCGCCCTACGCTACGCCGAGTCGGCCCGACCCGCGGCCGCCGCTTTGGCGATAGCCAGTCTCAGCCTGGCGATTGCCATACGTCCAGAGGCACTCGCTCCAACGCTGATACTTGCGGGAGCGTTAGGATGGGTGGCCACAGCGTCGTTACAGCGGCGTGTGACGACGGCAGTAACCCTTGCAGTTGTGGCAACGACGGCGGCGGCGACAGCCCTGCCTTTGTGGAGCATGAACCGCGAAATCTCTGCTGGCTCCTTCCTCCGCTTCGGCAATGTGGCGGGAAATCTTGCAACGCTGCACGACCAGGGAGCCATGGCAGTGCATGGATTGGTTGGCGCGTTTGCCCTGATCGCCACCTGGGTTGCTGCAAGAACGCAGCGCGAGCGTGCCGTCGCTTTGCTATTGCCGGCGGCCCTTGCAGCGACGGTCGTAGCCCTTGCCTACGACCGTTTTCACGAGCGCATGCTTCTCAACCCAACGGTAACCCTTCTGGCGCTGAGTCCATGGATGGCAGCTTGGCCAGCGTCGCTGCCATCCCTGCGTTCGAAACCCGTCGCCTCGGCTGTGATCCGCATGATCACCGGGGCAACACTAGCACTCGCCGCTGTGGGAATGTGGTATGCGCGGCTAGAGACAATTGCCACGCCAGCAGAGAGCCAGCTTCTTGAAACAGAGCTTGCCGCGAAGCTGGCGTATCTCCAACTACCTGTAGGCTCGCTGACCCTTGCCGAGGAACCAACCGTGTTGGCTGCTGCCGGACTTGCGCCAGGGATGCGAATCCGAACGGCCTTGGCCGACGAAGCTGCCCTCAAGCAACAAGTTGGCGACGGCCGACCGACCTATTTCTTATGCGACATGTACTGTGAGTCCGATTTCAAAGGCGGCGAGGGCAGTGAACGATGCCATCAGGTGCTGACTATGTTCGCCCTCGAAGAAGTCTTGAGCGTCTCACTGCACGA
>CAZGSN010000695.1:0-1702 GCA_964528465.1 uncultured Binatia bacterium (SeqCode) | reverse complement strand
ACGACGCCCAGGTTGAACCAGTAGAGCGGCGAGGACGGAGTCCCCTCGATCGCATGGGTAATGAGTTCAATGGCTTGCTCGTAGCTGCCGACGCGATAGGCCAACAATCCTAAGAGGTGAAGTGCTTCAGGGTGGCCGGGGACCATTTGCAAGGCCAACTGATAATTTCGCTCGGCCTCGGCCAGTTGGCCGGCCTGGTGATGGCGTTTCCCCTGGTCGAGCAGGGTGTGTATAGCGAAACTATCGGAGGTGGAGCCGGTCTTGGCCTGACGCGATTCCTGCTTTCGTCTGGTCGAACGATTCATGGGCTGGTCCTGCGCAGCATCGACGGGACTGTCGATGGTCAGGCGCAGCCTATACGAAACAATCGCGCCGGGTCAAAGGGCGGGGGGCTGTGTCGAACCGAGGATGTGGAGGGATCGTGGAAGTCTAGGATGGCGCCATATGGACGATCAGACAGATGTCGGTGTGTAGAGATGGAGACCTGGAATCTTTTTGAAGTGAGCGTCCAGGCTATAGACGCGACAATCGTGTTCAAGCGCCAAGGCCGCGATCAGCAGATCTGATAGCGGCAAGGTGACGCCTTTGCGAAGCAGATGGGCCGAAAGGTCCCCCGTTCGCATCCACGTGGATGAGGTGACTTCGTAGTACCGCAATGCCAGGAGCGCGTCTGAAAGCACAGTTCGTTCAGTGGGGGTTCTACAGCCCTGGAGCAATTCGGCCAGCACCACGCCAACCAAGACGACCTCATCGGCATCGATCAGCAAGTCGAGCGCGGCCTTTTCCTGGGAGTCCGGGCGATTGAAGAACGGAATCCAGACAGAGGTATCAGCGATGACCATGTCGGCGGCGCTTCAAGGAGGCTTGATGGCGGAGTTCGGTGGCTTCCAATTTCTTCCAATTCAAGTCGAGAGAGAGGGTGCCGGACAAGGACTTGAGCTGATCCAGCTTTTTCCTCCGGATCAATTCCTCCGCCGCCTGATGAATCGCGTCGGTCTTGGTTTTGGCGGAGGTCACGTCCATGAGTTCTCGAATGAGTTTCTCGTTGAGATCCAGCGTGGTGCGCATAGATAAACCCTCTTTATATGCCTGTATCGTATGCAGAGGGCCTGCATATGTCAATCGTTCCTGCGAGACCATACCTGCCGCTCTCATTCTCAGCCGTGGCCGCCTCTATCAGAGGGGGCAGATTTGAAGGACGAAGGGGGGATTCCTAGGCGGTTCCCGTCAGTCATCGATGGGAGTGTCGATCGTCAGGAGCAGCCTATACGAGAGAGACGCGTTGGGTCAAAGGGCGAGTATGAAGTCAGAGGAGCTTCAGGCGTTAGGTATTGGAAGGAAAAGCGTTGTCGTGCATGCCGCATGCGTAGGGCTGTCTAACTCAGCAAGGCCACGACCATCACGGTGAACGTGTCGCACTCGCTGCTTGGCATCAATGTCATCCAGGACGGGACGCGGATTATGGACCCCACGGGTCGTTTTGAATATGAGATCGCGGCGGCGTGCAGCGGCCTGCGCAGCCTGACCGCCCTGGCAGTGCTCACGCTGGTGTACGGCTTCATGTTTTTCAAAAGTTTCTGGCACCGGGGCGCGGTCCTGCTGGTGGCGTTTCCCGCCGCCGTCATCAGCAACGTCCTGCGCTTGCTCATGATCGTGATCGCGGCGGAGTTGTTTGGGCAAGCAGGGGGAAACTATGTCCATG
>CAZGSN010000694.1:0-16768 GCA_964528465.1 uncultured Binatia bacterium (SeqCode) | reverse complement strand
CTGGTCCCGACGACTTGTCCTCAGGCTTCTCGGCAACCATGGCCTCGGTAGTCAACAGCAGGCCTGCAACGCTGGCAGCGTTTTGCAGGGCCGTACGGACAACCTTGGTCGGATCGACGATACCGGCCTTGATCATGTCCTCGAACTCTTCACTGGCGGCGTTGAACCCGAAGGAGCCCTTGCCGTTGCGAACCTTGTCGAGAACGATCGAGCCTTCCCAGCCGGCGTTGGTTGCGATCCAGCGCAGCGGGTCTTCGATGGCGCGACGGATGATGTTCACACCGATGCGCTCTTCGTCGGCAACCTTCAAGCTCTCCAAGGCAGACGACGCGCGAATCAACGCGACGCCACCGCCAGGAACGATGCCCTCTTCGACAGCCGCGCGGGTCGCATGCAAGGCATCCTCGACGCGAGCCTTCTTTTCCTTCATTTCGACTTCGGTCGCCGCACCGACGCGGATCACGGCCACACCGCCAACCAGCTTGGCCAAGCGCTCTTGCAGCTTTTCGCGATCGTAATCGCTCGTGGTCTCTTCGATCTGAGCACGGATCTGCTTGATGCGACCTTCGATGTCGGCCTTCTTGCCGGCACCATCGACGATGGTGGTGTTATCCTTGTCGACGACGATGCGCTTGGCCCGGCCAAGATCGTTCAGGGTGATGTTTTCGAGCTTGATGCCGAGTTCTTCGGCAATGACCTTGCCGCCGGTGAGGATGGCTATATCCTCGAGCATTGCCTTACGACGATCGCCAAAGCCAGGGGCCTTCACGGCGACGCAGTGCAGGGTGCCACGGATCTTGTTGACGACGAGAGTGGCAAGAGCCTCGCCTTCGAGGTCTTCGGCAAGAATCAGGAAAGGCTTACCGGTGCGGGCAATAGCCTCAAGAATCGGAAGCAGGTCCTTCATGGCGCTGATCTTCTTCTCGTGGATCAGCAGGTAGGCGTCTTCGATGCGCGCCTCCATCTTGTCCGGATCGGTGACGAAGTATGGGGATAGGTAGCCGCGGTCGAACTGCATGCCTTCGACTACTTCCAGCGTCGTGTCGAGGCTCTTCGCCTCTTCCACGGTAATGACGCCTTCCTTGCCAACCTTGCCCATCGCCTCGGCGATGATCTCGCCGATGGTGGAATCGTTGTTGGCCGAAATCGTGCCGACCTGGGCAATCTCTTCCTGGCCCTTGGTCGCCTTCGACACGCGCTTCAGTTCGTCGATGATCACCGACACGGCCTTGTCGATGCCGCGCTTGAGGCTCATCGGATCGTGGCCGGCGGCCACCATCTTGGCGCCCTCGGTGAAGATCGCGCGCGCCAACACGGTTGCCGTGGTGGTGCCGTCGCCGGCGACGTCCGACGTCTTGCTGGCGACTTCCTTCACCATCTGGGCGCCCATGTTCTCGAACTTGTCTTCGAGCTGGATCTCCTTGGCGACGGTGACGCCATCCTTGGTAATGTTCGGCGAGCCGAACGACTTTTCGAGGACGACGTTGCGGCCCTTGGGGCCCAGCGTAACCGTCACCGCGTCTGCCAAGAGCTTCACTCCGGCCAAGACCCGGCTGCGGGCTTCCTCACCAAATTTCACAATCTTTGCTGCCATAATTTTTCTCTCCGCTTCGAATTGGAATGCTTAGGTACAACTGCCGGGAGCGCCTACTCAATGACGCCGAGGATGTCATCCTCGCGCATGATCAGGTGCTCTTCGCCATCCAGCTTGACCTCGGTGCCCGAGTACTTTCCAAACAGGATGCGGTCCCCCGTCTTGATGTCGAGAGGGATCAACTTACCGTCGTCGCCGACTTTTCCCTTGCCGACGGCAATGACCTTACCTTCTTGCGGCTTCTCCTTGGCAGTGTCGGGGATGATGATGCCACCTTTGGTCTTCTCCTCCTCAACCAGCCTCTTCACGATGACACGATCCTGCAGTGGGCGAATCTTCATACGCCAGCTCTCCTTCTTTGCTCGACGGTAACCCGCCGTTAATTTGCGAATGTCCCGAGCCGTGAACGCAGGCCCAGGTTTGAAAAACGCCGCCGCTACTTAATTCCCATCTGCGGATTGTCAAGCGCCGCGCGGCTTTTGTTTGCGAGATTCTTCCTCGTAGTACTGGCGGTAGAGAACGTTCCACTCGCTGCTGCCGGCCGGAATCTGCCGGGATAGCGAGGCTATCTTCTTACGCACCGCAGCGTCGATGCGATCATCGACGCTGTGCTCCTCTTCCAAGACGGCCTTGATCTGATTCATCGCCAAACGTTCGTTGTCGATCTCGGCCAAGCCTTCCTTGCGCAAGGTGGCAACAATGAGATGCGCCAAGTGAGAACGACGAGCTTCGCTAAATCGCATTGGATTTACAGGGGAAAGTTACGATCGCGCGCCAGGCGCTCGAGGATACCTTGGACAATCTTGCGAAAGTCCATGCCGACCAACTGCCGCGCGTGGGTCTCAGCCATGCGCTCCGCTTCCGCCTCCAAGGCCTGCGCCTCTTCGAAATTGCGCGCCATCAATTGGACGATCCGCGCTTGAATCTCCGGCGCCCTGGCCTTGAAGCGCACGAATTCTTGTTTCTCCAGGGCACGCGTAACGGCACCAGCAATTGCCTGTACCTCGCCCTCGCGGATTCGCATCGCGTTCTTATGGATGGAACCGCCTAGCGGATCAAGGTGGGCGCGATACCCAGATCCGGCGCTAACGCCGGATCTGGAGGTGCCCGGTGCGCCGGTGCGCCGGTGCGGGGGCAGCGTTCCAGAAAGCAGACGCGCCGGCGCAGGGGTAACCGAGCGGGTTTCCGGGTAATCCGTCCAGCGAAGGCAAAGCGGGTGTTAGCGCCGGATCTGGGCGATACGAAGCAAAGCTGCTTCTGCGAGCCGCATTGACAGCCCCGGATCCGGCGCTAGCGCCGGATCCGGAGGTGACCAAATTTCCGAAACAGCCCGAGAGCGCAGGGTTCAGAACCTACCTCACTTACTCACATGCGAGTCGGCTGCGTGCGGCCGCCAGAGTTGCCACAGGATGGTAACGCCACCGACAGCGGCGAGCAGGACAAGCTCGAGCAACAAACCACCCGGAGACGCCGCAGGAACCGGGAGCGGAGTCGGTGCCTGTGTTGGTGTCGCCGTTGGCGTTCCTGTCGGCGAGATCGTCGGGCGCTTCAGCTCGGGAGTTGACCTGCCGCCCGCCCCTCCTGCATTGTATTCGGCACATGAAGACCAGGCTGACGGACGCAACCTACATCAACCTCATGACCTTCAAGCGCGACGGCCACGGCGTCGGCACGCCGGTATGGTTTGCCGCGATCGGCGAGCGGCTCTACGTGTTCACCGACGGAACTTCGTTCAAGGTAAAGCGACTGAAAGCGAGCGCGCGCGCCCGCATCGCCGAGTGCAACGCCTGGGGTGCCGTCGAAGGCCGCTGGCACGACGCCGAGGCGCGCTTGGTAGAGGATGCGGCAACAATCGACGCCGCCTACGCCGCTTTGCGGCGTAAGTACGGTTGGCAAATGTGGCTCGTCGACCTGACCTCGCAACTCGCCGGTCGTATCGAGCGCCGCGTCATCCTCGAGATCACGCTCGCCACGCCGGCAACGTGAAGTCCTCTTCTATGCGGGCGCTAGACCATACGCCGCCGCTCAGGTATGCACGGGCTCCAGTGCCCCCGTAGCTCAGTTGGATAGAGCACAGGATTCCTAATCCTGGGGTCAGGCGTTCGATCCGCCTCGGGGGCACTCGCTTTTCCAGGCGTCCGCCGGGAAGGCACGCGACTGAACTGCGGCGCCAGACGTATCGCCGCTGCCACACAACCACCCCCTAAGAAGACCGTTCCATACTTGCCGTGACTCCGCACCCGGCGACCATCGATTCCACGGCACTGGAAGGATTTTCGTCTCGCCAGGGGGTGCATGCGCAATGCGATTGGGATACAAGCTCGCCTCAATTTCCAGACAGTGAGGGACGGCGTGGATAGGGCGGAAAAAAGCCTCGACGAGCTTTGCATCAACACCATTCGGACTTTGGCCATCGACGCGGTGCAAAAGGCGAACTCGGGCCATCCCGGCCTGCCCATGGGTGCGGCTCCGATGGCCTACGTGCTGTGGCAACATCACCTGCGGCACGATCCTGCTGCCCCCACCTGGGCGGACCGCGACCGCTTCGTGTTATCCGCCGGCCATGGCAGCATACTGCTCTACGCCCTGCTCCACCTAACCGGCTACGAGATGAGCCTCGACGATTTGAAGAGCTTTCGCCAATGGGAGAGCCGCACGCCGGGACATCCGGAGTTCGGGATGCCCCTCGGCGTCGAAGCCACTACTGGTCCTCTCGGCCAGGGATCGGCCAATGTCGTCGGTATGGCGATCGCCGAGCGCCTGCTGGCGGAACGTTTCAACCGGCCGGGGCACACCATTGTCGATCATCGCACCTTTGCCTTGCTCTCCGACGGCGACATCATGGAGGGCATTAGCTGCGAGGCGGCCTCGTTGGCGGGGCACCTGGGTCTCGGCAAGCTCATTTGTCTCTACGACAGCAACGACATTTCTCTCGATGGTCCGACGCATCTGACGTTTACCGAGGATGTCGAGGCCCGCTACCGAGCCTACGGCTGGCAGGTGCAACGCGTCGAGCAAGGCGACGTTAACACTGCCGGAATCGACCGCGCCATCGCCGCGGCGCTTGCCGACGACAAGCATCCTTCTCTGATCGTCGTGCGCACCACCATTGGCTACGGCTCACCCAACAAGCATGGCAAAGCCGATGCCCACGGCTCGCCGTTGGGTGCAGACGAGGTGCGGCTCACCAAGGAAGCCTTGGGTTGGGATGCGCAGGCATCGTTTCTAGTTCCCGAGCCCGCAAAGCAGAACTTCGCCAGCGGGCGTAGCCGCGCCGCGGCGGCACATGCCGCTTGGCAAATCCGCTTCGCCGCGTGGGCAAAGGCCTTTCCAGAGTTGGCAGCGCAGTGGGACGAAGCCATGCAAGGCCGCCTGCCGCAGGGCTGGGACAAGGACCTGCCCACCTTTGCGACAAGCGAGTCCCCCGCCACCCGACAGGCCGGCGGCAAAGCCATGAATGCCATTGCCAAGTCTGTGCCCACCCTGGTTGGCGGCGATGCGGATCTCTCCTGCTCGACTACGACAGCTTTGAAGGACCTAGGCTCCTTCCAGGCTAACAGTGGTGCCGGCCGTAATCTGCATTTTGGCGTGCGCGAGCATGCCATGGGCGCGATTGCCAACGGTATGGCCTACCACGGCGGTGTACGTCCCTTCGTATCGACGTTCTTCGTGTTCTCCGACTACATGCGACCGGCAATTCGCCTCGCGGCTCTTAGCTCGCTACCGGTCATCTATGTGTGGACTCACGATTCGGTGTGGGTGGGTGAGGACGGCCCCACGCACCAGCCCGTGGAGCATCTGATGTCCCTGCGCGCCATGCCGAACCTCTGCGTGGTGCGGCCAGCCGATGCCAATGAGACCACCGAGGCCTGGCGCTGGGCAATGACACACAAGAGCGGACCGGTCGCGCTAATCCTCAGCCGCCAGGCCTTGCCTGTACTCGACCGGACGCAGATGGCGCCTGCCTCCGGTCTGGCGCGCGGTGCCTACGTTCTCCTCGATGCACCCAAGCAGTTGGATGCAATCCTCATCGCCACCGGCTCGGAGGTACACCTGGCGCTTGCGGCGCGCGAGACGTTGGCAAAGGAAGGCATCGGCGTGCGCGTCGTCTCCATGCCGTGCTGGGAAACGTTTACAGCTCAGGATGCCACCTTCCGCGACAGCGTGCTGCCCCCCACGGTCGGCGCCCGCGTCTCCGTGGAAGCCGGTGTCACCTTCGGCTGGCAACAGTGGATTGGCGATCGCGGCATCGCCATCGGCGTCGATCGCTTCGGCGCCTCTGCTCCCGGCAAGGTGGTAGCCGAGAAGCTCGGATTGACGGTGGACCGTGTCGCCAATGCCGTGCGCTGCACGCTCGGCCAGCGCCGGTAGTGGTTTCGCAGGTTGTTGTGTCTGCTGCGGCTCTGATATGAGCGCCGCGTGCTGCTCGATCTCAGCAATCAAATTGCGCTTGTCACCGGTGCCAGTCGCGGCATCGGGCGGGCCACGGCGTTGCGCCTGGCCCACAGCGGTTGTGATCTCGTCTTGGTGGCACGCGGCAAGGACGAACTCGAAGAGGTTGCAGCCGAAGCCGGAGCCCTCGGAGTTCGCGCGCTAGTTTTTGCAGCCGATATCACCGATGATGTGCAAGTCGAGAGCATGCTGCAAGCGGCTCTAGTCCAACTCGGCAGCATTTCCATTCTCGTCAACAACGCCGGTGTCGCACCGCCACGCCAGGCACACGGCAAGGCCGCCATCGAAGCCTGGGACCGGATGTTGGCTACTTGCTTGCGCGCGCCGATGCTGCTCACCCATCTCCTCCTCCCCGACATGCTGGTGCATCGTCGCGGTGCCATCATCAATGTTGCCTCGCTCACCGGTCGCATTGCTCGGGCCGGAGAAGCCGCCTACGCCGCGGCCAAGGCTGGGCTTATCGCTTTTTCACACAGCATCTTTTCCGAGGTTCGCAACAACGGGATTAAGGTCGTCGCCGTGTGCCCTGGCTTGGTCGACACCCAATTCATTCCCCCGAATCGCCGCGTCGACCGTAGTCGCTTCCTCAAGCCGGAAGACGTGGCCGAAGCCATCGCACAGGTCTTGGCGATGCCCGCGCATGCTTGCCCTACGGAGATCCTGCTGGAGCCGCAGCTCGACCCTGAGGCACCGCGATGATCCACCTCGGCGAGGCCGTTGCGGTGGTCACTGGATCGGCACGACGCATCGGTGCCGAGATTGCCGCAACTCTGGCCCAGGCAGGTTGTGCCGTCGTCATCAACTACCGGAGTTCCGCCGACGAAGCGGGCGCTACGGTCCAACGCTTGACCGCGTCCGGGGCCCGCGCCGTAGCCGTCCAGGGCGACATGTCGAAACGTGCCGATGCTCAGCACTTGCTCGACGCGACGCTCAGCGCCTACGGGCGTGCCGACCTCTTGGTTGCCAACGCCAGCGTCTTTCAACGTACGCCTCTAGCGGAGATCAACGAAGCCAATTGGCGATACCTGCTCGACAACAACCTTGCCGCCAGCTTCTGGCCAGCACAGGCGTTTGGTCTGCACATGCAAGCGCGCGGCAGCGGCTGCATGGTCTTGATCGCCGATGTTGCTGCCTATCGCCCGTGGGCCGGCTACACACCGTACAACGCAGCCAAGGCCGGTGTGATTTCTCTCACCCACACCCTCGCCAAAGAATTGGCTCCGGCAGTACGCGTCAACGCCATTGCTCCTGGTCCAATGTTGTTTCCCGACGATTACGACGAAGCCAGTCGCGATCGCGAGATCCAGCGCACGCTGCTCAAGCGTGCCGGTAGCCCGCAGCACATCGCCGACGCCGTGCTCGCCTTGGTGAAGAACGACTACATCACCGGGGCCGTGTTACCCGTCGACGGCGGCCGCGGCTTACTCTAAGCCCGGAAACAACAATTGAACCGCGGATAGACGCCGATGAACACCGATACAAACAGCAGCTACAAGAGCAAGAGGAGAAACGCTTGGGCTCTACGTCCGTCCACAGCTCTGTGCTTCTTGGTCTTGATCCGTTTCGCAAGCAGTCCGCGTCTATCCGCGTGCATCCGTGGTTCTAACTGCTTTTTCCGGGTTCAGGGGAGAGCCGGCTGTCGCCGGCTCGCTCCAGAAATCCGGAAATTCCAAGAGATGTGGGGCCCCCTTAGGGATGGAGTTCGGACTTTAGCCCGCATAGTTCATGGAGAATGCTCGCCGCGGAGGCGGCAAACATCGACGTGACCTTCTTATTGCACCACGAAGGCACGAAGGTCACGAAGAGTGACTCTTCCGAGGGAATTCTGAAGGATACGCAGTTGGCCAGTCCTTGACCTCGCCCTGCTCTTGCTTCGTGTCCTTCCTGCCTTCGTGGTTCAAAGAACACACTGTTTTCGTCGATATGCTTCGAACTCCTCGTGCGTTCAGCGGCTTCGCCCGATCTTGCCGCGAGATGGTGAGTTGTCCGGGTTAGGCCAGCATCGAGACGACGAAGAGAACCAAGACGGCGATAGCGGTCCACAGCAACTCGTATCCTGCGGATTGACGGCGCTCGGATCGAGCCCGCAAGTTCCGCCGCCGCGCCCGTCCGTTCACACCGGTCGACACCGGTCGAGTACTGGCGTTCGTAAGGGCAGCGCTCTGCAATGAAGCTCTCATAACCAACCTCCTCGGCGACACCGCCCCGAGTCGCCCAACGACGCTACCTGGAGGGAAGAAAATGGGAAGAGAAAATCCGCAGAAGCTGGCACCGAAACGTCTGGTTATCGCAACTCTCCCCCGCTGCTGGTGTGTAAGATCAAGCCTTCGTCGCCCACGGCCCAGCCGTTGAGTGGCGTGGTGAACACAACGGCGTTGAGGAGGGTATCACTGCCGCTTTCCTGGAACTCCCAGGTCGTGCCGCCGTTGCGAGTGGAGATGATGACTCCCGAATCCCCAACCGCCCACACGTTTTGGGTGTCGGCGGCCGACACTGCGTACAAGGCAACCAGTGCAATGTCTGGCGCGACCTGGTTCGACCAGGAAGCACCGCCATTGGTGGTGCGCAAGATAACCTGTATCGCTGCCGTTTCGTCATCGCCGGCTGTGCCGCCAACGGCCCAGCAGACCTGTGCATTGGCGCAGGTCACCCCGTAAAGCGGCTGAGTCGTGCCGCTAGCTTGCCGAGCCCAAGTCGCGCCACCGTTGCTGGTGCGTAAGATGGTCCCTCCATCGCCAACGGCCACGCCGTTGTCCCTATCCACGAAGGTCACGGCATAGAGAGAGCAAGGGAAGCCGTCGCAGTTGGGCGAGTTGCTGGTTTGCGCCGACCACGTAAAGCCACCATTACTGGTGTGCAGAATCAACCCGTCGAGGCCAACTGCCCAGCCGTTGGCTGCATCCACAAACTTGATGCCGAAAAGAGCCGCTTCGGTGTTGCTATTCTGCTGCTCCCAAGCCGCTCCCCCGCTACGCGTGAAGAGAATGGTGCCGTTGGAACCTGCGGCCCAGGCCCAGTCGCCAAACTCGGGGCTGTTGTCGATTTGCACCGAGGTGACAGCATACAACCCCTCGAGCGTAGACGAATCCGTCGAACGCCAGGTCGCACCACCGTCCGTGGTGCGAGCAATCTTGCCGAAATCGCCTACCGCATATCCATTCGTAGAGCCGGCAGTGAAGGTGCCCGCCCACAACCTACTGGTGGGCCCAGGGTTCTGCAGCGTCCAATTCTGCCCGTCCAGTGCGCGCAACAAAGTACCGCCAGATCCAACGGCAAAGCCACTCTGCCCAACGAAGGTCACGGCAGAAAGAGCGTTGTCGTTGAACGAGTCTTGCCGCACCCACGTGGCACCACCATCCGTGGTGTGCAGAATCACGCCTTGGCCGGTGCCGTTCTCGTCCAAGTCGATGTCACCAACGATCCAACCGTTGAGCGCATCGGTGAAGCTCACACTGAAAAGAGGGGTGCTGCCAACGACAACCTCGGCCAAGCCACTGGGCTGGTCGAAGTTCCATGTGCCGCCGCCATTGGTGGTGCTCAGCACCACACCTTCGTCACCCACAGCAAAGCCGCGCGACGCATCGACGAAGAACACTCCGAACAGATTGCTGGCGGTGCGGCTCGATTGTGCCGCCCAGGTTTGCCCACCGTCCGTCGTACGCAACACGACGCCGCTGTTGCCGACGATCCATCCGTTCTGCGCGTCGAGGAAGTGCATGGCGTTCAGCGAAACGTTGCGAGGGCTGGTCTGTGCCGTCCATGTCATCCCACCGTCGCTCGTCTTGCGGATCTGCCCACTGGTGCCAATGGTCCACCCTAGGTTTTCGTCTAGAAAGGTCACGGCATTGAGCGTCTCGGTGGTGCCGCTGACCTGATCAATCCAGGTCTCGCCACCGTCGGTTGTGCGCAGGATCACACCTCCGCTGCCAACGGCCCAACCCAATTGCGTGGTGACGAATTTCACTCCGAACAAGGCCACGTCGAGGATGCCCAGTTCCCAGGTAGCGCCGCCATCCTTGGTGTTGAGGATGTTACCGAAATCGCCCACGGCCCAGCCGTTCTGGGCATCGACGAAGCTGACGGCAAACAGGTCGTCTCCTACGGGTGCAGGATTCTGTGCCTCCCAAGGCGGGCCGGCGCAGTCGTTGCCGGCGTTGCGTACGGCAGTAACCAACTCTTCGATGGTAACCGCGTCGTCGAAATCGACACCATCCAGCTCACCGCAAGCCTCGACGCTCTCCTGCTCGAGAGCGATGCGAATGCCATTGATGAGCTCGGTGATCGAGACGGAATCATCGACGTTGCAATCGCCAACGCAGAACTGTGCCTGCGCCGGGCTTGGTAGCCCCAGGGGCAAGACCCCAAGCAGAAACACTCCGATCCATACCAAGCACCCAACCGTTGTCTTTACGCCACTGCGCATATCACCCACTCCGTCCCGGACTCTCGTCTCCCGTTGCTCATGCCTTGCCTTGCCGACCAATGCCAGCGCAGCACACCAGAACGGAAGACTCAACAGGAGGCAACGGAGAAAACAGAGAATTTCTTTTCAGTTCCTTGAAGTCCTCCCTCTGTTCCCTCTGTTGTCTCCTGTTCAATTTCTTATTTTGGTTCCGGCCAACCGCCGGCTGGGCGAT
This sequence comes from uncultured Binatia bacterium (SeqCode), assembly GCA_964528465.1. GTDB lineage: Bacteria > Desulfobacterota > Binatia > HRBIN30 > HRBIN30 > CAZGSN01. Next base: position 6,085 of record CAZGSN010000694.1, on the reverse strand, counting down.
CCGTGCAATCCGTGGCAATTCCGAGACATCATCCGCGTCGATCGCCACGGTGCCCAGCGGGCAAACTTGAGGGTAAGGCCAAGTCCCTCATGCGGGGGGCCGATCGTTTGATGGCATCGCCCCGGCAGTTTCTCTCGCCAGCAACTCTCGCAAGTTGTCGTCGATCTGCAACAGCACACGCGCACTTTCGATGCGTGCCATCGCCGCCACATACGTCACCCAGGCCAGAACTGTACTGAGGAGGAGCGCTCCCACAACACCCAGGCGCAGGCCGCTGAGCATCACCGTCACAAAGACGAGCCCAGCCACCAAACCCGCCACGATGTTGCCGGCATCCGTAATCAGACGAAGGTAGGGGTAACGATCAGTCATGTGTGTTCTCACGCGTGCCTTGCGGCACTTCCCTAGGTGTCGAGTAGCGCGCGACGCTACCACCCCCGGAATGCGAGCGAAGGAGTTTGGTTGTCAAGGTACGGGTGGAAGTTCTGGTGGAACAGCGAGCGTGGGCGCCGGCCTGATTCCAGGCATCGAAGTCATTCGACCCTCCCAAGTACCCTCTGGGCCACCGGTGACGCGGAAGGTACCTGATAGCTGCCCGATGAGAGGTGCTGACGTGATGAAACATGCTTCTTGCTGCTGTCACCCCGAGCTGCGCCTTGATCATGTCCAGGGAGTTTGAGCTGTCGGCAGTGGCCGATTGAAAGCTTCTGCCTGCACTCATTACGCAGTGCGCGCACTCAGTCACCGATTCGCGAAACTTCACTATGACCCGACCGGGGGCGTATACTGGTCCACTGGCCGCAGCTATCACTGGTAGAAACAAGGACGACAATGATCCAACGAGCGCAGATGCGAAACTGATCTTCATTTCCCCTCCTCTACCTGGCAGCGTCGCCGGACCCAGAGAATCCCAACCGCAACCAGCCACAACGGGGATCCTTCGTATGCGCCATTTGCTCCCACCAAAATGCATCCATCAGATACTACTGAAGTTACCGGAACCGTGGCCGTGAGCGGCGGGGTAGTCCTCGTGGTCGGTGTCGGTGTCGGAGATGCGGCCGGTTCCGCGGTTGGCGAGCGCGTGGGCTCCAATGCGCAGCCGGGGGAGGTCTTCGCGACGGCAAGTGCCACCGGTGCTCCTGGGAGTTCCAGCCTGCGGCTGGAATCCATCGTAAGCAGATCGTACACAACGATCTGATGCGTGTCGCGACTGGACCCGAAAACGATATCGGAGCTGAGCGAAGACGCGATGTGCTCGATGGTGGCTTCTGGCTTCTGGAAAGCTAGTCGCTCAAATGGGTCCAAACGAATTGACGAGACGAATCCCGGAAAACTCAAGCCTAACGCGTACACAGAATCTGCCGCCAAAGAGAAGTCCAGGTCATAGATTGCTCCGGGAATCAGACCGGAAGGCGAGCCCGTATCCGGCGATAGAAGATGAAGAACTCGCGTGGTTCCGACTAGGACTACGCCGCCGCGATGTGCCCTTAACACACTAAGTTCGCCGCCTAGCGTTGCCTGCCAAATTTCCAGGCCATCACTCGCGCGAATCGCATAAACCTTCGTGCTGGCGGCGCTACGTCTGTCCCCAACGATCAGCGCTCCGATGCTCGGCTCGAACGTGATGGACTTGATTGTTAGTTGTCTGAATTCGAACAAAGATCTGTCCAGTGCGAAAGTGTCAGTGCTTCTCACGTCGACCGTGTAACCGGTCAGAGTCGCGGAGCTAGGGAGCTTCGCGACAAAAACTCGCGAACCGGCAGTGTCGAGCGCCACGTCGATTCCGGCCGAGTATTCGGCCTTGAACCGAACGGCACGGGTTACCAGATCAATGACGTGAAAGGCGCCAAACCCACAAGTCAGATCCGGACATGTTTGTGAAGTAACATACGCGAACTGACGTGTCGGATCGACGACGATCCTCGTAGGTTCGCCCTCAATCGGAATCGTCGCCACGACATCTCCGGCAACGGGATCAACCAGAGCTATCACGCCACCAGGATTCGTCATGCCAACCAGCAGGCAATCCGCAGCTTGCACCGGTGCTATCCATAAGAAGAATGACCCAACGAGCGCAGCCGCAAAAGTAAGGTTCATTACCCCTCCTGCACCCGGAAGCGTCGGCGAGCCCAAACAATCCCTGCTGCGAACAGCCCCAGTAGGCATCCTCTATCGACATCGTCGCTGCTACCTAGGGTGCACCCGTCCGAGGCTGCTTCGGTAGCCGGAGCCGTGGCTGTTAGCGCTGGGGTTGGACTCGTGGTCGGCGTCGGCGACGCGGATGGTTCCGCGGTTGGCGAGTGCGTAGGCTCCAGTGCGCAGCCGGCAGATGTTTCTGCGACGGCAAGTGCCGCAGGAGCTCCCGGAAGCTCCAGCCGCCGGCTGGAATCCATCGCAAGCAGGTCGTACACAACAATTTGATGGGCGTCGCGACTAGAACCGAAAACGATCTCTGAGCTGAGCGAAGACGCAATATGCTCGACAGTGGTATTCGACCTGTGCACACCTACTAACTCCGTCGGATCTAATCGGAACGCCAATAGCCTAAGGCTGGTGTCTAACACATACGTAGCACCGCCTTCTGCGGAGAAATCCACATCTATTGCTGGTCCCAGTCTCTCGGAAGGCGAGCCCGTATTGGACGATAGAAGATAGAGCGAAAAGAGAGTTCCGACTAAGACACGACCGCCGCGATCTGCCCTTGCAACACTGAGTTCACCCCCCAGCGTTGTCTGCCATATCTCCTCCCCATCACTCGCGCGAACCGCGTAAACCCTGGTGCTGGCGTGGCTACGTCTGTCCCCAACGATCAGTGCCCCTGTACTCGGCTCGACGGTGATGGATTCGATTTTTAGCTGGCTAAAGTCGAACCAACCCGTCTCCACGGCAAAGGTATCCATACGTCTCACAAGGACCACGTATCCAGTCAGCGTCAGAGGGTTGGGAGGGGTGGCGACAAAAATACGCGAACTTGCCACATCGACCGCCAGATCAAGTCCGGGTGAATTCTCTTCCTTGAAGCGAACCTCACGTGTTGCCAGATCAATGACGTAGAAGCCGCCAGGTCCACAAACCCGATCGGGACAGTACCGTGAAGTGACATATGCAAGTTGGCGTGTTGGCTCGACGACGATCCTGGTAGGTTCCCCGTTGATAGGAATCGTCGCAACCACATTCCCGGCAACAGGATCAACGAAGGCTATGGCCGGAGGGCTGACCATGCCCACGAGTAAGCAATCGGCGGCTCGCACCGGCGCGGCCCAAGATAGGGCGCCCAAGATGCAGCCCGCAATTTGCATAATCCTCACACCAATCATGAGTTCAATTCCCTATCTGGCGGTGGCATCAATCACAAGCAAGAAGAAAAACAACTATCGAGCGGTTCTTCTCGCGAGGAACATCGCCATACACACGCCGGCAAACGCGAAGAAGGACGTGTTCACCGGCGCGTAAAGCTCCCGCAACGGCTCGAGTAGCGCGGTGGCGGTGAAGAAGAGGATGTAGAAGAGCAACTGCGTCTGACCTGGGGTGGTCTGCCGTGAGTAGTAGAGGCGTGCTGCAGCGAAGCTTAGAAACGCCGCGCCCGCGAAGTACAGTTGCAGGGGGTGCACCGGAAGCGATCGCGTCGCGGAGCCGGCGATCCAATGCTGATCCAAGTGATAGGAGTGCACCCACGATCTGACCGGAAACGTCAACGCCCAGGGTACATCTGCGACTTTCCCGAAACAGCAGCCAGCGAGGAAGCATCCGATTCGAATGATCGAAACAGCGAGGCCCGCCAAGGGTAGCATTACGTCGCCAAACCGTAGCCAGGGCAGGCGAAGAATGCCGCATACGAGTGGCAGGGCAGCGGCCAGCAGGACTATTCCGCCTTGAACTCGAACCCCAACCCTTGTCTCCGCTGGTCCGTACTCAATGTGCGGGAATAGGAACACCTCGAGCCAGTACCACAAGCGTGCTCCAACGATGATGAAAACTGCAAGCGCCAACACTGCCGATACAGAGCGCCAGCGCGGCAACCCGGCTGGCGGTGCCCAACACGCAGCAGTCGCGGCAGCCACCCCGATCGCTATCCCCCATATCGGGAAATAGAGTGAGATACTGCCCAGAAGCAGTGGATGCATCTCTTCTCCCTCCCATCCTGCCCATACGGGCCAAGGTCGCACACGCCGGGAGTCTCCATCCGAAGCGGAAGGCCCGCCGAGTTAACGCCGGTGTGGGGTCGGCCTGAACTTTTGAACCCGCTCCTCTTCCATGGCGGAACTACCTTGCTTGACCGGAAATGGAGCCTCGCCGGGCTAGTCGAGTACCCAGAGGAGCTGGTGCAGGAGTTCGTCGCGAATCGGATCGGGAATGTCGTCGTCGTCGAGGCGCGACAGATCGGATCGGTACCAGCCGCAATCTTGCACGTAGTGGTACCGCATGCCCTCGTCATAGGCGATGGCGGCGGCCAAGGCGTAGTCGCCACTGCGTGCGGCTAGGACACCGCGGTCTTCGGAAAGGAACAAGTGGGAGTCGTGCATGGCGCGGAACAGATTGACCCGCCAACCCAGGTACTGACCTAAGCAAGAGCGATGGGCTTGCACGAAACGTTGCGACATCTGCCTCGACCTTTTCTTTGCAGGGAACGCAACCAACCCCTCCGCCTTGCCCGAAGCTGCCTAGTTCCTGCTGATTGCGCATGCTACTCAGCGGCGTTCGCAAAGCAAGGTGGTTTTCCCATGATTGAAACATTTACGGCTGGTGCGCCGACGCGCTTCCTCCTCGATCGATTTGGGCTGACGCAACGTCACCTCGAAGAGACAGTGGGGGGCGCCCTGGCGCGGCGCGCTGACTACGCCGACATTTATTTCGAGCTGCGGACGAGCCAGTCGCTGAGCCTGGAGGACGGCATCGTCAAGTCGGCGAGCCAACACATCTCACAAGGCGCCGGCGTGCGCGTGGTGGCAGGGGACAAGACGGGATACGCCTACACCGACGACGTGACGCTCGACAGCCTGCGGCTTGCCTCGCGCACAGCACAGACCATTGCCGATCAAACGGGAGAGACGCGCTCTGTCCTGGTGCGCGACGCGACGGCTTCTCACGACCTCTACTCTCTCCAGCGGTCGCCCTTGCAAGCGGCCGTAAGCGACAAGGTCGAGCTGCTCAGTCTCATTGATGTAGCGGCGCGCCGACAAGATTCTCGCATCAAGAATGTGCTGGCCTCCCTCGGGGTCGAGCACAAGCTGGTTTTCATCGTCAACAGCAGCGGGCTCGTGGTGGCCGATGTCCAACCCTTGGTGCGTCTCAACGTAACCTGCATCGCCGAAGAGAACGGCAACCGCCAGCAGGGCAGCTACGGCGGTGGCGGCAGAGTCGAGTACGAGTATTTGCTCGAGGACGACCGCTACCGGCGCTACACGCGCACCGCTGTCGAGCATGCTTTGCGTAACCTACGCGCCATCGAGGCTCCGGCGGGAAGCATGACCGTGGTGCTCGGACCGGGCTGGCCCGGAGTCTTGTTGCATGAAGCCATCGGCCACGGCCTCGAAGGGGATTTCAATCGCAAGCAAACGTCGGCCTTCAGCGGCTTGCTTGGCCAGCAAGTCGCCTCGCCGTTGTGCACGGTTGTCGATGACGGCACCATTGCCAATCGCCGCGGGTCTCTCAATGTCGACGACGAAGGCACACCGACGGGGCGGACTGTGCTGATCGAGAAGGGCATCCTGCGCGGCTACTTGCAGGATCGCCTCAACGCTCGGCTCATGGGCATGCCCGCCACCGGCAACGGCCGGCGCGAGAGTTTTGCCCACATCCCCATGCCGCGCATGACCAATACGTTTCTGCTGGCCGGGGAGTCGACACCCGAAGAGATCATTCGCTCGGTGGACCGTGGCTTGTACGCCGCCTACTTCGGTGGTGGTCAGGTAGACATCACCAGCGGCAAGTTCGTGTTCTCCGCCAGTGAGGCCTACCTGATCGAAGGCGGCAAGATCACACATCCCGTGAAGGGCGCAACCCTGATCGGCAACGGCCCGGAAGCTCTCAAGCGCATCTCCATGGTGGGACACGATCTTGCCCTCGACGAAGGCATCGGCACTTG
>CAZGSN010000693.1:0-16762 GCA_964528465.1 uncultured Binatia bacterium (SeqCode) | reverse complement strand
CGTCATCACTCCCTGTCCTTGGGGAGCCAGCGCCTGACGGTTGGCGCGGGCATAGTATGTAGGATTGACGATGTCGTGATGGCCGCACCAGGCGCCGGTGAGAATCGTACTGTGGCTGGGCCAAGTGATGCTGGGGAAGTTGACGGTCGACCCGTGCGCAAGAAAGGCGCTGCGATCGAGCAGACGCCGCAGGTTGCGGATCGCCGGATGGTTGCGTTGCACTAGGTGGCACAGTTCGCTGTGGCTCAAGCCATCAAACAAAAGCAAGTAGGCGCGCTGCGGGCGCACTGCACTGTCGACAACTTCCTGCAAGACACGACCATCTTGACGCCGCAGATACACGTCAGCGTCCACCCCTCGCTGCATAGAGGTGCGGCCGCTGGCATCGCGGCCGTCGATCTTCGCAAAGCCCATGACGTGGCAGATCGTCGGTGCAATATCGACATGGCGCGCGTCGATCGCATAGGTGCCGGGCCGCACCCCGGGCCCAGCAAAGAACAACGGTGCGCGCGACTGCACGACATCGAGAGCTCCATGCTGCCCAGCTTGCAAGCCAAACGCATAGCACTTTGGGCTGATGATGAGGTCGGGCGCATACGGGCTATCGAAGAGCTGTGCGATACGCTCATAGGCATGCGGGTAGCTTACCTCGGAGGGTTCTACGAACGCACGGTTCACGTCGTCGCTTGCGTGTCCAGACCGAGCCGCTGCTGCCAGCTCCTCATCACACGTAGCGAGCGCGGTTGTGCTTTGCTTGGCAATCGGATTGTCGCCGAGCTGCTCGATGATTCGGTAATGGAAGCCGCCGTTGTGGTGTTGGCGCTGGAAGCGCACCATGCCGCGGCGCGCCCACACCTCGTAGGCCGAATCGCGCCAGGTAATCACCAGGTCGACATGGTCGTGTACTTCCGGATCGGTGAGCAGCGCATGAATGGCGCGGTTCCCCGATTCCTCTTGATGCGCGTCGAGGCCTTGTCCTGCTAATCGCTGTGGCCCGAGGATCTCTTCCATTCGTGCTGCCTCCTTGCCTTCGCCGTCTTATGACGAGGCTGTCTCAAAACCAAGATGCCGGGCTTAACGGGGCTTGGGGCTTGGATTTGCTTGGAGTTCACCAGCCCCTAGGCTCAAGCCCAAGCCCCAGGCAGGGTTCTGAGACGATCTCTTGCGAGCGCAGCCTGCAGGCGAAATTGAAAGATCAGTAGTAATTCACGCACGGCTTGGTCGCTGCCGAATGGCATGCCGCCGTCTGATAGAACGCTCTTGGGGATTATGCTAGCAAGCCGCCGATGATGAAATTCCTCGCGCCCGCGCGTATCCGAGACGCGGCGCTCGTTATCGCCAGCCTGGCTCTCCTTTCCGGCTGTGCCGCGCTGACGAAGCAGCCATCCACCTCCACCACTCCCGAAGCCTTTCCGTGGGCGCTCGAAATGGGCAGTGCCGAGCAAGGTGCCGCCACCTTGCCGGAAGAAGCCGGTACTCTCGGACACTTTTTCACGGCAGAGATTGCCATGAATCAAGGCGACTACGACGTTGCCCGGGAGGCCTACGAGAAAGCCGTTGCGCTTGATCCGGAGTCGGCCCTGCTGCGCCAACGACTGGCCATGCTGTACGTGCGCTCCAACCGCTTGCCTGAGGCTCTCGAACACGTGCAGATGGCAGCGGCGATGGACCCGCAGAACGTGCAAACGCGGGTGCTTCTGGCTGGCGTCCTCTCGGCCCTCAAACGCGAGGACGAGGCCTTGCAAGAGTACGAACAGATCCTCACCCTCGATGAACAGAACCAGGAAGCCCGCCTGTTTCTCGGTGCCTTGTACGGCAAACGCGGCGAGTACGACCGCGCCGTCAAACTGCTTACCGAGCTGACGCAGATCACGCCGCATCCATTTCTTGGTTACTACTACCTGGGCCAGGTGCACGCCGCGGCGCGCAACTGGAACGAAGCCGAAAAGGCGTATCGCCAAGCGCTGCGCTTGAGCCCGCAGTCGGAGGTTGTCCTCCTCGATCTGGCGCAACTCTACGAAGCTCGCGATCAGTCCGAGAAGGCCATCGAGATCTATCAGAAATTGCTAACCGCCGATCCGCAGAGTGCCGTGGTGCGCCGTCGCCTCGGCGGCTTGTATGCAGGACAGAAGAAGCTCGACGAAGCCCTTTCGCAGTTCAAGGAACTGGAAAAGATCGAAGCCGACCCACAAGAGACGCGGGTAAAGATCGGCCTCATTTATTTTGAAAAGGACGAATACGAGAAGGCGGTAACCGAACTGAGTCTGGTGTTGGCGGCAGAGCCTGACAATGCCCGCGTACGCTACTACCTCGGTTCCGTGTATGCGGAGATGAAGGATTACGATGCTGCCATCCAAGAGTTTGGCCGCATCAGCCCCGATTCCGAATACTATGCCGATGCCTGCGTGCAGGTGGGCTACCTGCACCAAAAGAACGGTCGGCTGGCGGAGGCCATCACCTGGGTACAGAAGGCTCTCGACATCAAGCCGGACAACGGTGAACTCGCCGGCTTGCTGGCGTCGATGTACCAAGAGAAGGGGGAGGTCGACACGGCGATCAAGCTCATGCAGCAACTGGTCGAGCGCCAACCCAACAACGATCGCTACCTATTTACTCTCGGGGCACTCTACGATCAGGCAAAACAAAAGGACGAGTGCGTCACCACGCTACGCAAGGCGATCGCCATCAACCCCAACAATGCCGCGGCGCTCAACTATCTCGGGTACACCTACGCCGAGAAGGGCGTGAATCTGGACGAGGCCGAGAAGCTCATTCGCCGTGCCATCGAATTGCAGCCTACCGACGGATTCTTCACCGATAGCCTCGGGTGGGTCTACTACCAGAAGGGCGACTACGCACGAGCCGTGGAATATTTGCAGCGTGCTCTCGAGCTGGCAGGCGATGATCCTACGATCACCGAGCACCTTGGAGATGCCTACAAGCAAACCGGGCGCTCTAGCGACGCACTTGGGCTGTATCAGAGCGCCCTACAGCGCAGCAAAGAGGAAGCCCAGCTCCAACGGCTCAAAGAGAAGATCGAAGCCCTCGAAGGTAACCTTCCACACGGTGGCAAGGACTCGTGATTCTGTCGAGCATGCTGCGGCAACATCGGTTCGCCGCTTGCTTGTCCCTGGCCTTGATCGCCGGATGTGCGGCAACTCGCCCTGGGCCACGGCTCACGCCGCCGGAGAAGCTGCCCAGTGTTGCCGATCTTGAAAATGTGCTCGCGCAACGGCGGGTGGCTCTCCACGGGCTGCGCAGCATGGCCCGGTTACACTACCGCGACCGCAATGAGTCCGGCAGCGCCAAGCAAGCCATCGTCGTATCGCGTCCTGACCGGCTGCGCATCGAGGTCCTTTCCCTCCTCGGCACCGTCTTCGTGATGACGGCGGATCGGCAGCATCTCGTTGCCTATGCACGCGACGAGCAGACCCTGTACCGCGGCACCCCGTCACGAACCCTGATGGGTCGCTATGCGAGGGTAGCGCTTGCCGTGAATGAGGTGATCGATTTGTTGCTCGCGTCTCCGCCGAGTGCAGCACCGGTTGCGTCGAGCGCGGTCGATTTCGACGAGGAGTTGGGCGCGATTCGCTTGACACGTGCGGGCGTATCTGGCGCGCAGCAGCTTTGGTTTTCTCCCGATTTGCATCCGGTTGCCGCCGAGCAGCGCGATCGCGAAGGCGACGCCGAGTGGTACGCCGAGTTTGCCGAGTATGAGGTTGTTCAGGATCTGCAGGTGGCCACCAAGGTGGCATTGGACCTGCCGCGACTGCAGCGCCGCATCGAGGTCGAACTCATGGACCCCGAGGTGAATCCACCTTTGGCCGATGCGCTGTTTGCGCTGCAAGCTCCCGCCGGTGTACGGGTCGTCGATCTCGATGAAGGGGTGGAGTGATGTCGAAGCGAATTCTCCTGTTGAGTGCCTTGGTGGCGTTGGTCGGGTGCACGCGTAGCGAGAGGGCCTCGAGTAGCGGCGTTTCGCAGCGTCGCGAGCAACGCTTGATAACCGCCACCATCAGCGACCCGAAAACCTTCAATCCCATCACTGCTGTGGACAGTGCTTCGACGGCGGCCACGGCTCCGTTGTTGGATGAGCTGATCCGCATCAATCCGGAGACACTGCAGCCCGAGCCCTTGCTGGCCGAGCAGTGGAGCTACGACACCACAGGAACCGTGTACACGTTTCAGTTGCGTCGCGACGTGCGCTGGCATGATGGCACACCGTTCACCTCAGCCGATGTCGTGTTCACCTTTGATGCAATCTTCGACGAGCGCGTTCCCAACAGCATCAAGTACGTGCTCAGCGTCGATGGCCAGCGCCCCAAGGTGGAGGCGGTAGACGAACACACCGTGCGCATCACCTTGCCGCGGCCATTCGCTCCGTTCCTCAACTCCATTGGCGTACAAATCGTTCCCAAGCATATCCTCGGCGCGTCCCTGAAAGATGGCACCTTCGCCCAACAGTGGGGAATCAACACACCCGCCGAGCAGATCATTGGTACCGGACCCTATCGCATGGTGCGCTACGTGCCGGCGCAGTTTCTCGAGTATCGTCGCAACCAGGATTATTGGATGAAGGACGAGGCCAATCAGCCGCTGCCGTATCTTGAAGCCCAAACTACGCTGATCGTGCCCGATCAGAACACCGCTTATCTCAAGTTTCTGGCAGGGCAGACCCATATCCACGATCCGCGCCCGGAAGAGGTGGCGGATCTGCGTGCCAAAGAGGAAGAGCTGAAGATTACCGTCAAGGAAGTAGGCCTCGACACGGGTTCGACTTTCGTTGCCTTCAACCGCAATCGCAAGCACTACGTAAAGGATGGCAAGACCGCACCACAGTTGACGTGGTTCACCGACGTGCGCTTCTTGCGAGCCCTGGCCCATGCCGTCGACAAGCAGTCGATGGTGGTCAACTGTCTCAATGGATATGGACAGACGGCAGTGGCCGAGGTGTCCCCGGAGAACAAGATCTTCCACAACCCGAATCTCCAGGATTACGCCTACGATCTGCAGAAGGCGAAACTGCTCTTGCAGGAGGCGGGATACTCGGATCGCGACGGCGACGGGGTGATCGAGGATGCTTCCGGCAACCGTGTCGAGATGTCGCTGACGACCAATGCCGGCAACCAAGTGCGCGAAAAGATGTGCTCGATCCTCAAGGAGGATTGGACCAAGCTCGGCATCGTCGTCAACTATCGCCCGCTCGATTTCCAAGCCTTGGTAGAGAAGCTCAACAGTTCCTTCGATTGGGATGCCATTTTGATTGGCTTCACCGGCGGTCCCGAACCTCACAACGGAGCCAATCTCTTACGCTCCAGTGGCAACCTGCACATGTGGAACCCCAGCCAAGTTGAGCCCGCAACACCATGGGAAAAAGAAATCGACGACCTGCTCGAACAAGGCTCGCGCGAGCTGGATGTGGAAAAGCGCCGTGCCTTCTACTGGCGCATTCAGGAAATCCTGCACGAGCAACTCCCCATGATCCAAACCGTGCGCCCCATCTCGTTCGTGGCTTACCCCAAGGCCTTGCAGAATTACCGGCGCCTGGTCTGGGGCGTTTATCGTCCCGAACTCATCCGCTTCTCGGAATAGGACGGACTAGTCACAACCCCAGTCCGTTAACGATCCGCGTCTGCAAATAACCCCCTCTCCCGTATTTTCGTGGGACAGGGCCGGATCGAAGGAATCGATGTCGCCTTCCCTCACCAGCCGCGATTTGTCTGCCTTCCTCGCGCTCCTCGAGCGACGTGCGCCGCGACCGCTGTCGATCCAAGACATGGCCCGTCTGTTGGAGATCGACGACTACGATCGCCGCGAACTCAAGACCGCGCTTGAGACCAAGGTCAAGGAAAAGATTCTCCGCCGCGTCGGTAAGACCCGCTACCAGTGGATTCGTGAGAGCGAACGAGCTGCCGTCGCCGCTCCGCGTAGCGCCGGCGAGGCGCCGGTTCCCGGACGCCGGCGCACCGCGCCACGCGTCGAAGGTCACTATGCACGCGTACGCGGAGGCTACGGCTTCGTCGAGGTTCTGGGACGCGATGCCGAGCGCTTTCATCGTGACATCTTGATTCCGGCTGGCTTCGAGGGGGCGGCTCTACACGGCGATAAGGTCGTGGTCGAGATCGTCCGCCGCGATCCGCGCTTGCGCCGCACCGTTGGCCGCGTGGTGGCCGTGAGTGCTGCGGTCCATGAAAGCGTTGTCGGCACCCTGGAACGCAGCCGGCAGGGATGGCGGTTGCTACCCGAGAACGAGCTGCTACCGGCCATCGACTTGATCGGCAGTACCTTCCCCAACCGAGACCAGGCGGGGATGATTGCGTGCGTGCGGCTGACTTGCCCCACGGCAACAACCTCTCTGCCTACGGGCGAGTTGATTGAGATTCTTGGCTCCGCCGAGGACCCGGCAGTGCAATTCCTGATCATCACCAGTGAGCACGGCTTGCGAGTAGATTTCCCTGACGCGGCACTCGCAGAGGCGGCGCAACTACCGTCGGACCCCGAGGTCTCAGAACTACAAGGGCGCTCCGACCTAACTGGTCTTGCCTTTGTCACCATTGATGGCGAGACGGCACGCGACTTCGACGACGCCGTGTGTCTGCAGGCAACGGCCGATGGCGGCTATCGGCTGTGGGTGGCCATTGCCGACGTGTCGCGGTACGTGCGCTCGGGCTCACCCCTGGATCGTGAAGCCGCACTGCGGGGCACCAGTGTGTACTTTCCCGACCGCGCCATCCCGATGCTACCGCCGCAACTTTCGAGTGAGCTGTGCTCTTTGAAGCCAGGGCGGCCACGCTTAGTGCTGGTGGCGGAGCTCGACTACGACCGTAACGGCCGCCGTTGCGGTGCACGCTTCTACCGCGGCGTGATTCGCAGCCAAGCGCGCCTGACATACACGCAAGTCGCCGCGGTACTGTCTCCGGCAGATCCGCATCACGATCGAGCCTTGCACGAGCTAGCCCCCTTGGTCGAGCCGCTACGCCTCATGCAGCAGCTCATGACCATCTTGTACCGCAACCGCGTGCGAGCCGGATCTCTCGACCTCGACCTCCCCGAAGCCTTGGTTGACCTGTCGGAGGAAGGACGCAGCATCGGCGTGCGCTTGCTGCAACGCAACGACGCACACCGCCTGATCGAAGAATTCATGCTCGAAGCCAATCGCGCCGTGGCTGCCTATTTGCGCGAGCATGAAGTACCGCTGCCGTACCGCGTCCACGAGTCGCCCGATGTTCTCGATGTGGACGAACTCAACGACTACCTGCAAGTCTTCGGCTTCCGCGTCGACTACCACGACAAGGTGCGGCCGCAAGACGTGCAGCGACTGCTCAACGATCTCGAAGGCCATCGTTTGGCTCGTGTGCTGACACGGCTTACCCTGCGGGCGCTCAAGCAAGCTCAGTACAGCACGCGTAACCTTGGTCACTTCGGCCTAGCCTTTCCGATCTACTGTCACTTCACCTCACCCATCCGTCGCTACCCCGATCTACTCGTGCACCGCCAGCTCCATCATTTGTTCGATGGCGCCATCGTCGAGGCGCAGGCTCAGGCCGAGAGCTTGGAGCAGGCGTGCATCGACAGCTCGCAATCCGAACGCGAGGCCATGTCGGCCGAGCGTGCCATGCTCGACCTAAAGAAGGCGGAGTTCATGCTGGAGCACAGGGAAGAGCCGTTGGCCGGCATCATCGTCACGGTGATGAACCTGGGCTTCTTCGTCGAACTCGACGCCTACCCTGTCGAAGGTCTGGTGCGTGCCGACTCTCTCCCCGACGACCGCTATCTCTACATCGAAGCGGAACGGGCGCTCAAAGGCCTGCACACCCGCCAGCGCTTTCGCCTCGGTGATCGCGTCCTTGTCGAGGTCGCGCAAGTCTCCCTACGCCGCCGCGAAATCGATTTGCGATTGCTGAAACGGCTGGCGACCGAGCGCTCCGACTTCAAGCCGAGCAGCAAGGGTAAGAGCAAAACCAAGAAGCGACTCCCCAAGGGCCGCAGCCGGCGGCACCCCTAGACTCTTGGCCTGATGCCCGCCTATCCGTGATCAACCCGGAAGACGCGTAGCTTTGCCAACCCGCCGGAGCAGTGTTTCCCGTCTCGGCTGCGCTCGTTTTTCTCGACCACTTGCGATCATAGAAGTCTTAGGCTTTTTCCGTTGCAAATTGACGATCCAGCGCAGTAGGGTGTGCACCTCGGGACGGCGGTAAGCCTTCCCAAACGGTTTGTGGAAGGGGGTCGTACCATGGCAGACAACTCTGATGGCCGTAGCGTTCGCCCGTCCCAATGGGTGCGGGGGCCTGTCACGGCCACTGATCCTAAGAAACGTCCGGCCCACCGCAAACGCCGACCGGCCGCCCCCCGCCACAGTCGGGCCTACTTCGCCTCCAACGACTTCCTTCTCTTGCTCCTTGGCTTACTGGTGATCTTCCTCATCTCCAACTACCTGGGTTAGCTCGTTGAAAAACAGTGTGGCTCTACCCTGGGACGCCCACCCTACAAGCGACCTCAGCCTTGTCGGTCGACGGATCGACAACTCAATGAATGGATTGACTCTTTTGTGCGGCTTCGAGGTGGGTGTCCTGGAATCCTCCAGTGAAAAGGAGCCGCGCGGCGTGCTTGGGATAGGTTGGAGGCGGCGATGGTTTGGGAGGTGCATGATTGTTCGACATCCTCCTCCGGCGGGAGTCTAGTCTTTCAAAGATTCTCGACCTGTGCTGCCAGGTCGAGAAAATCCTCGGCGACAAATGTCCATTGCGCTTCCGGATGGACCTCGGCCGCGCTCAGCCAGTCCTCGGGTGGGGTGGCGTTGGGTGGTTTGATGGCGCCACCGAACTCGTCGCGGCGAATGACGAACGCGGTGTGCATGCCGTGGCCGGCGGCGTAGGCAAGATCCACCTGGTGCGCCGCGACCATGCATACGTCGGCGGGTTCTAAACACAGAGCTGCGACCGATTTCAAATAGATGTCGGGATGTGGCTTATAGGCCTGCGCCACCGAAGCGCCGAGGATAATGTCCCACGGTAAACCGGCGTGGCGCGCCAGGTGGACCATGTCATCGAAGTTGC
Organism: uncultured Binatia bacterium (SeqCode); assembly: GCA_964528465.1. Classification (GTDB taxonomy): domain Bacteria; phylum Desulfobacterota; class Binatia; order HRBIN30; family HRBIN30; genus CAZGSN01. The sequence goes on along the minus strand of CAZGSN010000693.1, from coordinate 7,706 downwards.
CGTTGGAGAGAGGGGCGATGATCGCCGAGCGCTTGAGCCGGTGGAGGCCGGCGACGGTGTCGGGCCATGGCTCGAGGCGATTCCAGGTGGACAGAAGCTCGGCGATTTCTTCTTCCGTCAACGGCACGGACAGATGCTCCGCCATCAAGGCAAGGAGATTTTCACGGTGCAGTTCCTTCAGAGGTCGAAACGGCATGCCGAACCCCGCGCTGAGAAACGTCGCGCGCGCATAAGCATTACGCCACTCGACCGCCAATGCCTTGGCATCGAGATCGATGCCACGCTGCCGGGCGATTCCGGCAAACGCCGCCGTTAACGGACGCAAGAAATCGCAGACGGTGCCGTACGTATCGAAGAGAAAGGCGCGGATCGGCCGCACCGGTCGCGCGCACGGAACTGGCCCAAGGGGCTGAATCGGATATGCGGAGGGAACGAATGCCATGCCCCGGATCGTGCTCTGGTCTACGGCGTCTTGTACTGTTGCTCCAGCTCATAGTTGCGTTGCAGCTCCACCAGATCGTTGAAGTCATCGAAGGGGAGCAGTTGATCCAGGTGCTGGCGCATGGTGCCGTGTCGGCGCAGCACGGCATAGGTTTGGGCCACCGCCTTGGCGCTGGCCAGAAGTGCAGCGAGAGGGGTTACGATCAAGTCGAAGCCCAGTTGGTGGAGTTCCTCGGGGCTGAGCAATGGCGTCTTGCCGTGCTCGACCATGTTGGCCACCTTCGGTCCGGGGATAGCGCGAGCTATGCGCTCGAGTTCTTGCACCGACTCCGGTGCCTCCACAAAGATGGCATCGGCACCGAGGTCGCGGGCGGCCTGCCCGCGGGCAATGGCCTCTTCCAGCCCCAAAGCAGCGCGGGCATCGGTGCGGGCTACCAAGTAGAAATCGCCGTCTCTGCGGCAGTCGACGACGGCGCGTAGCTTCGCCAACCACTCGTCACGCTCGACAACGCGTTTCCCCTGCATGTGGCCGCAACGTTTGGGCCACACTTGGTCTTCCAGGAAGAGGCCGGCAGCTCCGGCGGCTCGAAACAACTCGACGGTACGCATTACATTCAATGCATTGCCGTAACCAGTGTCCGCATCGACGAGCACCGGCTTGTCGGTGAGCCGACACACGCGACGTGCCGCATCTGCCATCTCGGTTTGCGTGAGATAGCCGAAGTCGGGTTCCCCGAGCATGGTAGCCGCAACACTGAAGCCGCCCATGAAGAGAATCTCGAAGCCGGCGCGATGGGCAAGGCGAGCACTCAGCCCGTCGTAGACACCGCCGAGAACCAAAGGGCGGTCTTCTGCCAATAGGTTGCGAATTCGCCCCGCACCGCTGGCTTTCATGCTTTGTCTCCTGGCTGCGTCGCTTCGAGGATGGAGGCCTTGGTCACCGTGCTCAAACGCGCCAGCTCCGCTTCGCTGATGGAAAGCGGTGGCATCCAGATGAGCACGTTGCCTAGCGGTCGGAGCATTACTCCTTGGCGGCGCGCACATTGAATGACACGCGCCCCCATGCGCTCCCGCAAAGCGTACCCTTGCCGCGTCTCCCGGTTCTCGACCAGCTCGATGCCAACCATCAGGCCATGTTGGCGGATGTCCCCGACGTGCGGCAGCAGTGCAATGTCACGCTGCAAGAGATCGCGCGCTTGCCGGCTGCGTTGCTGGACATGATCGAGTACGCGGTCGCGCGCAAACACGTCTAAGCTGGCAATGGCCACGGCACAGGCAAGCGCGTTGCCGGTGTAGGTATGACCGTGAAAGAAGGTTTTGAGTTCGTCATACGGTGCCAAGAAGGTCTGGAAGATTTCTTCGCTGGCCACCGTCGCGGCCAAAGGTAAGTACCCGCCCGTGATGCCTTTGCCGAGGCACAGAAGGTCGGGAACTACATCGTCGTGTTCGATGGCAAACATGCGCCCAGTGCGGCCAAAGCCGGTGGCAACTTCATCGCAGATCAACAAGACGCCGTGCTCTTGGGTAAGTCGGCGCAGGGCAGCAAGATAGCCGCGCGGCTGATCCCACATGCCGGCAGCACCTTGCATCAAAGGTTCGACGATCAGAGCAGCGGTGGTCGTGCCCACTTCTCCCAACAGAGCTTCGGCTTCTCCAATGGCTGCTTGCAGCGCGGCGTCTGCATCCATGCCGCGTTGCCAGCGGAACACGTGCGGTGGGTTGAGCTTGCGGCAGGGAAACAGCAGCGGCTTGTAGTAGCGGTGAAAGGCTTCCGAGTATCCCAGGCTCACGGCACCCATGGTGTCGCCATGATACGCCTCGGAGAGAGAGATGAATTGCGTGCGTTGCGACTGGCCGCGTAGTTGCCAGTACTGAAAGGCCATCTTCAGCGCGATCTCCACCGCCGTGGCCCCGGCGTCCGAGTAGAAGACACGGGTGAGCGGCTTTGGGAGCAACTCCACCAAGCGCTTGGCGAGAACAATGGACGGCTCGCTGCCAAGACCAAGCAAGGTCGTGTGCGCCACGCGATCGATTTGCGCCCGCAAGGCCGCGTCGAGATCCGGGTGGCGATGGCCATGGACGTTGCACCACAGCGACGAAACGCCATCCAAGTAACGTCGGCCATGGACATCGATGAGGTAGTTCCCTTGCGCCTCGGCGATGACCAGCGGCGGTTCCGCCAGCCAATCCTGCATTTGCGTAAACGGATGCCACAGGAAGCTGTGGTCCCACGCCGCCAGCTCTTCCGGGTTCGGTCTCCTTGGGGTGGTTGCACTCATGCGGATGCCTCTTCCCGACTTGGGGTAGCGAGTACCCGAGCAAACGCTCGCAGGGCGCCGCGCAGATCCTCTTCGCTGTGCGTGCTCATCACGGTGACGCGCAAACGAGAGGTACCGTCAGGAACGGTTGGCGGGCGAATGCCTTGCACAAAGGCCCCGTCTTCCAGCAGTTGCTCCGACAGGCGCATGGTGCGCGTCGCGTCGCCAATCAAGATCGGGATGATGTGGCAGGGCTGCGCACTAAGGTCGGCCCCAAGGTCTCGCAGGCCTTCTTGCAGTAGATGCGAGTTGCGCTGCAACTGCTCGCGGCGCTGCGGCTCACGGCGCACAATTCCCAAGGCCGCTTGTGCAGCGGCCACGACCGGTGGTGGCAGCGCCGTCGTATAAATGAAGCTGCGGGCCGTGTTGATCAGCAAGTCGACCACGGAACGGCGCGCGGCAACAAAGGCACCAAAGCTACCCAGCGCCTTGCCTAGGGTTCCCATCTGCACGGTGACACGCTGCTGCAGTCCCAGCTCCTCCACCAAGCCACCGCCGTGGGTGCCGAACACGCCGGTCGCGTGCGCCTCATCGACGAGGACCATGGCATCGTAACGTTCCCCCAGCTCGCAGATCTCGTGCAGCGGAGCACGATCGCCATCCATGCTGAAGATAGAATCGGTAACGATCAGACGGCGGCGGCCCGGCGCATTCCGCAAACGCTCTTCCAACGCGTGCATATCGCGGTGTGGGTAGACGACCACTTGGGCGCGCGACAGACGGCAGCCGTCGATGATGCTGGCATGATTGAGTTCATCGCTCAGCACCACGTCGCCCTGACGCACCAGCGCCGTGATCGCACCGACGTTGGCTTGATATCCCGAAGTAAAGAGCAGCGCCGCCTCGGCTCCCTTCAGGGCAGCCAGCTCTTCTTCCAACTGATGGTGGGGGCGCATGGAACCAGAGATGAGCCGCGAAGCCCCGGCACCTACACCGTAGTCGCGAGCGGCTCTGGCCGCTGCATCCACCAAGGCCGGATGATTGGCCAGGCCAAGATAGTTGTTGGAGCACAAGGACAGAGCCGGGCGACCATTTACCGTAAGCCAAGTGTCCTGCGCGGAATCGACACAACGCAATTGCCGCATCAGCCCAGCCTGGCGCCGGTGCGCAAGCTCCGTCGCAGCGAAATCGTCCGTCGGCATGTGCCGGCACGGCTTAGACGCGAGGGTACGCCGAGTCAACGAAACAGCGGGGAAGCCACAATCATGTCTCGCGCCAAGCCGCCAAGACCGCAAAGGTGCTGCCAGAACGACTTCCGAAAATGAAGTACATACCTATACCCTGCCTCCGCGGCTTGGCGACTTGGCGCGAGCTTGATCGAACTCGCGCCTGGCATCGAATTACTGGGGCAGACGATATTGGTGGACCACCAGGGAGAGGTCTAATTCGGCCCAAGCCGATTTGAGCGCTCCATTCGAGGCAATTCCCCTGACACCTCAGCTACTTCCCATGGTGAAATCTTCTCCGGCGGTAGCGCATCGCGACTATTGCGAAGTTTCGTTGCATCGTTTCCCTCCCGATCAGAAACACCCGGCGTCGCTGCGGCGCCACCGTTTCACGTGGCATTGTATCGGCCATACTTTTCTGTCATCCCTGATGCCATGACAACTCCTGCGCACCGCAATCTTCATGTGCCCTTGCCGGCGACGCTGCACGATCGCCTGCGCGCCGTCGCGACGCGGTCGAAGCGACCCACCACCAGCTTGGCACGAGAAGCGATCGAGACCTGGATCGACGAGCGCGAACGGCAAGCCGTGCATGAGGCGATCGAGACATACGCCACCGAGATGGCAGGGACCGCGGCCGACCTCGATGAAGGTCTCGAGCAGGCAGGGATCGAACACCTGCGCGACAGGCGGCGTAAGCGGTGAAGCGCGGCGATATCTTCTGGGCCGATATCGTGCCGCGCTCGGGCTCCGAGCAGATGGGGCGGCGTCCGGTCGTGATCGTTTCGCACGACGGGTTCAACCGCGTGGAGGAGTGGCGCTCGATCATCGTCGTGCCGCTCTCCACCTCGCCAGCGCAGCGTCGTCGCGGGCCGACCGCCATCATCCTCCCCAAAGGAACCGGTGGCCTGCGCCAGGAGAGCGTCGCCCTGTGTCACCAGGTAACGACCCTCGACCGCGCCAAGCTCGTCGAAGCAATCGGCGAGCTCCCGGCCGCGGCCCTGCGGCGCGTAAACGACGGGCTCCGTGCTGCTCTTGCCCTGTTGTGACGGCGTATGTCGTTCGGCCAGCGATTGGGTCGATTGGGTGTATTCGGCTGGACCTATGGTGGAGAGCGCGGCGGAAACGAGGTGTCGAGCCATCGCCAGGAAAGAAGAGCCACCATGACACCTAGTTCCCCATCCAAGCTCCGCACCTCCGCTGGCTTCGCCCTATTCGCGGTGGGAGTCGCCGTTTTCGTGGTGCGTTTCCTGCACGCCGGCCCCTACGCCATGCTGAGCGGCACCAGCCTGCTGAGCGCCCTCGGGGCCCTGCTGCTCTCCGCGCCTCTGGTGTAGCCTGCGTAACTACCGACGCAGTTTCTTCACCATGGTCGTCGGCCAAGCCCATCTCATCGACACAGAGAGCAAGCGCCGCGGCTACAAGCGTCGACCGGGTATCGCCGCCGTTCACCGCATGTATCGCAAGACCGGCTGACCGCCCCCTGCTCCTTCCAGCATCTCTCCCGGATTCAATCCCCAATCCCCCAACGGCAGCCCTTTATTGTGGCCTGCATCTCCTTCGCACCCCCGAAGCAGCTCTGCGCAGCAAGCGGCGACCCTGTGGTGTCGAGTAGTTCAGCGGTGATGTCCTGATCGTCCCTGTGCCGCTGGCCTGCCAAACCTCCTTGAAGGCCTCACCCTTGCGGACCGCGGTTCGAACTTCCGACCAGGAGCGGTGGGGGTCTACCTACCTTCCTTATGGGGTCCGGGCCGAAGATAGGGTGGGTGTCCCGACTTGGGTTCTCCCGACTTGGCGACTTGGGTTCCCCCTTCTTCCAACTGATGGTGGGAGCGCATGGACCCGGAGATGAGTCGCGAAGCCCCGGCTCCGACGCCGTAGTCGCGAGCCGCTTGGGCGGCCGCTTCCACCGGAGTAGGTTTTACGCCCCGGATAGCGCGTCGGGTCATTTAGAATGGTGTATAATTGTCGGCCAAGCATCGTCCCGCCAGATGGTCTTGGGAGCCACCAGCGTTTTGGAAATCTTACTGCGATGCGAACGGCGTGTACGGCAACGGCCAAGGGACGATGCCGTCGTTCGAGTCTTGAGCAGCTAAGGTGGCGTCGAGCGTGAAACGTCCACTTCCGGGTTTGGATCCGCTGTCTGGATGCATGCGTACGTCTGTAAGAGTCACTACGGCGCCGTCGGTGCGAAAATCGACGGTGACCCAACCGCCGTTTCCCGAGCGCCAGTGCAGGTCGTCGTCCGACTTCAGGCGGACACTTGCATAGATCGGATAGGCCCAGGCGTCACGGTCCAACCATTTGTATGGAGCACTACGGATGCCTGGCGTATTAGCAGTTGAACTAAGCCGCTCCGCGGCAGTTGTTCGGACCTTGAGTGATTACAGCCATTGTTGGCGACCCTCCATTCTTTCGCGTTGGCGTTGCGCGTCCGATTCGCGCGAACGGAACTCGCCCCCGAGCTGCTGCGCGATGTGCTGCACGTCGAGGTACCGGCCTACAGTGAGGTGCGCCTCGATACCACCGATCTCACCCAGCTCCAGCCCGCCGAGTATCGCGCCGATCTTGTGGTCCTTCTTTACGAAGACAAGCCGGTGATGGGTATCGTCGTCGAAGCGCAGATGCAGACAGATACGGACAAGCGTTACTCGTGGCCGGTTTATGCGGCAGGACTGCGGGCGCGCATCCGTTGCCCTGTGTGCCTGCTGGTGCTGACCTTCAGCGAGTCCGTGGCGAAGTGGGCGGCACAACGTATCGACCTTGGCGGCGGCAATCGCTTCACGCCGCTGGTGATTGGTCCGTCGGGAGTCCCCATGGTGACCGATGAGGAAGCGGCGCGTGCCGATCCGGAGCTGGCGGTGCTGTCGGCAATGGCGCATGGGCAAGATGCCGACACGGAGACGGCGGTGCGAATCGCCGTGGCGGCGATGGCCGCTAGCGTCGGTCGACCCCGATCGGGCGACGTTGTACTTTGACCTCGTCGAAACGGCGCTAAGCGAGGCGGCGAGAAAGGCGTTACGCAGCATGGACCCAAGCAAGTACGAGTATCAGAGCGAGTTCGCCAAGCACTACTTCTCCCAAGGCATCACGGAAGGCAAGGCGGAAGGCAAGGCGGAGATGGTGCTAAAGCTTCTGCGGCGGCGCTTTGGGGCACTGAGCGCGGATGAGGAGACGCGCGTCAACGCGGCCTCGCTGACCGAGCTGGACGCGATCGCCGAGGCCACGCTTACGGCAACCAGTCTGCAAGAAGCCCTCGCCGGTCGTGTTCCCCCTTAACAGCCTGTTGCGCAACCAACTCTGCAGCCTCATCGAGGCAACGATGCGTGAAGACACCTGAGGCTCGATGGAGGTTGGCCGCGCAGGCTGTAGACAGAGCTGGCGGCGTGAAATTTGGGCAAGCCGACAAGAATGGAACGGATTGCTACCCAGCGCGGCCACAGCCGCAACCAAACTTGGGATCTTGATCGTGGGCACAGTCGGTGCGGTCGTTCGGACTCGATCGAGCCTGGCCGCGCAGACTGTAGGCTGTAGACCGGAGGGGTCGGAGGCAGATTGCCAAGGTACCAAATTGTTACCAAATATCGATCGGCTACCGGACCCCACCACCGCACTTTTGCGCGAGCCGACAAGAATCAAAACGTTTGTTTCACGGACCCATCCCCCTTTTGGCCCGAAAACAACAATTGAACCGCGGATGGACGCCGATGAACACGGATATAGGCAAGAGCCACAAGGGCAGAAGGGAAAACGTTTTAGGTTTACCCGTCCACGGTCTTGT
>CAZGSN010000692.1:0-13177 GCA_964528465.1 uncultured Binatia bacterium (SeqCode) | reverse complement strand
GCCGGGAAATCGCGGAAGTCGCAGCGTTCCGCATCCGCCATGACGCACAGCTTGAGGTCGGTCTTGTTGTCACCAACGATGCGCCGCATGTCTTCTTCGTCGCAGAACTTCCATGGGCCATACTCTTTGGGGGAGGCCAGGCGTTTGGAGGTCTTGTAGCCGATCTCCATGTAGTCGACGCCGCCTTCCACGCAAGCCGTGTACACAGCTCGCACGACGTCGTCGCTGAACTGGTGGTTGTTCATGAGTCCGCCGTCACGCACGGTGACGTCGACAACTTTGATCTCCGGACGGTACGACACCCATTGGCTAGCGAAGCGTCCTTTGTTGTCGGTTTCCTTCATTGAAAAGCCCTGCCTATTCCTCGATTTGCCGGCCACCCAACGACGCGGCGAGCGCGCACCCATAGCTTGCTTAGGGGAGCCGCGGCAAGGAGGCGAATCGGGTGCGGGGGTTCTGGGGTGCCGATGTGCGGGGGTGCTGGCGGCTGTGCCTACCGCGCACCGGCAAACCGGCGCACCGAGCACCTCTCAAGCCGTGTCGCTTGCGGAGTGATCTTGCTAGAGGGGGCGGGATGCGTTTGCTGCTGTTCTTTGCCCGTGCTTATCCGCGCCGCACGCTGGCTACTGTTCTTTGCTTGGTCCTCGCCGGCGTTGCCGAGGGGATCGGCGTGTCCAGCATGCTGCCCTTGATGCGGTTTGCCATGACCGAATCCTCCGGCGGCGGTACGAGTGTGGCACCAACGGCGTTGGAAAGTCGTGTTCTAGGGCTCGTACATGGCATGGGCCTGGAGCCGACACCGGCTTTGCTGTTGGCCTTGGCCCTTGCTGGCGTCTTGCTCAAAGCGGCCATGATTCTGCTGTCCAGCCGGCAGATCGGCTACACGGTTGCCCATACTGCCGCGCGTTTACGCCTGGACCTGATCCGCGCCATGCTGGCAACTCGCTGGGAGTACTACGTGCACCAGTCGGTAGGTAGCATCGCCAACGCCATTGCCGTCGACGCGCAATCCGCCTCCGATGCGTACCTGCGCGCCACCACGATTGCAGCATGCGGGATCCAGGCCCTCGTCTACAGTGCCGTTGCTTGCATGGTGTCGTGGCAGGCGGCGGTGAGCGCCTTGCTGGGCGGAATGGTCATCCTTGCTCTGCTCAATCTACTGGTGCGCTCGGCCCGCCGTGCGGGGGCTAAGCAAACCCGTCGCTCGCGTGCCTTGCTGCGCCGGCTCACGGACACGCTGCAATCTGTAAAGGCGCTCAAGGCGATGGCGCGCGAGCCGTTGATTGCGCCGGTGCTGGAGGGGGAAACCGCGCGTCTCAATCGCGCCGCGCAACGGGAAGTGGCCAGCGTCGCCGCCATGCAGGCGTTGCAGGAGCCCCTTATCTTCTTGTTCCTTGCCCTTTCTTTGTACGCTGCCTTGGAGTGGATGGCCGTGCCGCTGGCCGACGTGGTCATGCTTGTTTTTCTAAGCGCTCGCACCGTCACCCTTCTCGGAAAGGGACAGAAGGAGTACCAGCGCATGGCCGCGCGCGAGACCAACTTCTGGGCGCTACGCGACTTGACGATCCAAGCACAAGCTGCGGCCGAAGCGATGAACCCAGGGCGTACGCCGGTCTTGCGTCGCGATATCCGTCTGCAAGGTGTGCGCTTCGAATATGATCACACGATCATCCTGCGCGATGTCTCTCTGGAGATTCCGCAGGGGTCTCTGACCGTAGTCACGGGGCCATCCGGCGCCGGGAAGACGACCCTGGTCGATTTGATTATTGGCCTGCTGCGCCCCACGGCCGGGGAGGTTCTGATCGACGGAATCCCGCTCGAGAGCCTCGACATGCACCAGTGGCGCACCACCATCGGCTATGTGCCGCAAGAAACCCTGATGTTGCACGACACAGTTGCCGCCAACGTGACGCTGAATGATCCCGCGGTTGACGATGCCGCCCTCCATCATGCCTTGCGTACGGCGGGAGCGGCAGCGTTTGTAGCCGAGCTCGAACAAGGCACAAAAACGGTGGTTGGCGAGCGTGGCTTGCGCCTGTCGGGTGGGCAACGGCAACGACTCGCCCTGGCACGAGCCCTGGCACGTCGCCCTGCCCTACTCATTCTCGATGAAGCCACCACCGCCCTCGATCCTCATACCGAGCGCGAGATCTGCGAAACGCTGCAACAAATCGCCGGCAGCATCACGTTGATCGCCATTTGCCACCACGGCCATCTCGTCGAGCTTGCCGATCGTGTCTACCGCGTCGCCAACGGAACCGTATCCCTGGTTCGAGGTTCTCTTGGCTCATCGGAGACATGATTCGAGGACATGATTCGAGTCGGAACGGACGATGCCGAGATCCGTTGGCGCGATCCGCGTTCGATGGCACGGTGGCGCAGCCCCCCACCGGCCCCCCGCGCATGTCAACTGCCCAGGCTATCTTCGATACGGATCAAGGTGCTCTTGGCGCGTACCGCTGCCAGCCGGTCGATAGCCTTGAGGGCTCGGCGTAGGTTCCGTTCCTTGGCGTGGTGGGTGCGGATGACGATGGGCACGCTACCCCCCTGCTCCCGTTCGCGTTGGATCATTGATGCAATGGAGATGTCATTCTTCCCCAGGATACCGGCAATGGCGGCAAGCACACCGGGGCGATCCACCACCATGAAGCGCAGATAGTACTCGCACTCGACGTCGTCGATTGGCTTGAGATTGACTCGACGCTGTGCGGCAATGGGATATCCGAGAGGCGCTACGCGGCCACGCGTGCCGTCGAGCAGGTTGCGCGCGGCGTCGACGAGATCCGCCACCACCGCAGTCGCAGTCGGCATCATGCCGGCGCCGAGTCCAAAGTACATACTCGACCCGAGAGCCTCGCCTTGCACGGCGATCGCGTTGTAGGCGCCGTTGACGTCGGCCAGCAGATGCGAGCGCGGCACCATCGTCGGATGTACACGCGCTTCGATGGCTTCCCCCTCTTGTTTGGCAATGGCCAGGAGCTTGATCGCGTAGCCGAACTCCTTGGCGAAGGCGATGTCGAGCTTACGGATCTGGCGAATGCCTTCCACCGACACGTCGGCGAAACGCACCTTACTGCCAAAGGCAAGCTGAATGAGGAGAGTCAGCTTATGCGCAGCATCGATACCATCCACGTCGAAGGTCGGATCGGCCTCCGCCAAGCCCTGGCGTTGCGCCTCCTTCAGCACGACTTCAAAATCCTCGCCCTGCTGGGTCATGGTGCTGAGAATATAATTGCAGGTTCCGTTGACGATGCCGTAAACGGCACGGTTGCGATCCGCCGCCAACGCCTCTCTCAATGTGCGAATGATCGGAATGCCACCGCCTACACTGGCCTCGAAGCCAACATCCACTTGTGCCTTCTCTGCCGCCGCAAAGATTTCAGCCCCGTGCACGGCAAGCATGGCCTTGTTGGCGGTAACCACACTCTTGCCACGCTCAATGGCACGTAGAACGAAACGCCTTGCCAGGTCGTAGCCGCCCATCAGCTCGACGATGAGATCAATCCTTGGGTCATCAATGAGTTTCTGCGCGTCTTGCGTCAGCAGCCGCCGGTCGACTTTGACGCCGCGATCGCGCTTGAGATCGATATCGGCAACACCGCCCAGCACCAGCTTGGCACCCAAACGACTGCGGATCTGCGCCTGATTCTTCTGCAGCAGCTTGATGACACCGGTACCAATTGTGCCCCAGCCAATGAGGCCGACTCTTACTTCGCGTTCCACCTAGAGAGCCCTCCGCTTCGAGGGCCTGGCTCTAGCCAGCTTCCCAGAACGACGCAAACGCCAAGGTTCAACGGACGTCGAGCGCCGAGTGGCTCAAATCCACGTTCGTCGCGAGCGCATCGAAAGCGTTTTTCATCGGCCGCAAGAATCGCTAGGAAGGGCTGCCATGCGACGCGATATTGTTCATCAAGGGGCCGGTAACCTGAGCTACGAGATCCGCGAGATCGTCGCCGTTGGCCGGCAGATGCGCGATCTAGGGCTGGAGATGACCTGGGAGAACATCGGCGATCCGGTGCAGAAGGGCGAAGCTCCACCCGAATGGATTCGCCAGATCGTACACCAACTGCTCGACGAACCGATCTCCTGGGCTTACTGCGACACCGAGGGCGTGGCCGCCACACGCGAGTTCTTGGCAGCAAAAGTCAGCGAACGACCGGGCGGCGTGCGCATCAGCGCCAATGACATCCTCTTCTTCAATGGACTCGGCGACGCGGTTTCCAAGGTCTACGGCCAATTGCGGCGCGAGGCTCGCGTCCTCGGCCCCTCCCCCGCTTACAGCACGCACAGCTCAGCGGAGTCGGCCAGTAGCGGGTACAAGCATCTCACCTACAACCTCGATCCGTACAACGGGTGGATGCCGGACGTCGACGATATCCGTATGAAGGTGAAGTACAACGACTCCATTGCCGGCATCCTGCTGCTGTCGCCGGACAATCCCACGGGCGCGGTGTATCCGCGTCCGCTGCTCGAGGAAATCGCCGAGATTGCGCGCCAGCACGACTGCTTCATCATCACCGACGAGATCTATGCGCACATTGTCTACGACGGCAGCCGCATGCACGCCAGCGAGTGGGTCGGCGACGTGCCGGCGATCGCCATGCGCGGCATCAGCAAGGAATATCCTTGGCCAGGCTCACGTTGCGGTTGGATCGAGATCCTCAACCGCGGCAGGGACGAGAATTTTTCGCGCTACTGCAGCAGCCTACTGGCGGCAAAGCGACTGGAAGTTTCGAGCACGACCTTGCCGCAAATGTCGATCCCGCGGGTCATGGGTGACGCCCGCTATTTGCCCCACCTGCGGCGCCGTGAAGCTCTATTCAGTCGCCGCGCCGAGGAAGCAACGGCAGCGTTTGCAGGCTGTGATCGTGTGGTAGCCAACAAGCCCGGCGGCGCCTTTTACTTCACCGTGATGTTCAAGCCCGGAGTGCTCAACAACCACCAGACCCTGCCGATCGAGAATCCCAAGATCCGGGCGCGTATCGAAGAAATGGTGCAGGGCGTCGCCCCCGACAAGCGCTTCGTTTACTACCTCATGGGAGCAACCGGCATCGTCGTCGTCCCGCTCACGGGGTTTCAAAGCGACCATCACGGCTTCCGCATTACACTTCTGGAATCGGATGATGCCAAGCGCGCCTGGATTCTACGCACCCTGCGCGAATCCATTGATGCCTATACGCGCTGACGTCGCCGTTTAGTGCAGCAGCAGCTCCGGGAGTTGCACAGGCACAACGTTGGCGAAGCGCTGCATGCGGCGCATGACCTTGATAGCCTCGTCCACCAAGGCACGGCGCAATCCCGGCTTTTGCGTGCGCGAGCACCACTCACGTAGAGTTTGCAGGTCGCGTCCCAACGCCACCATTTCCTCGACGTGCTTGCGCAACTTGCGATCGCGCTGCGCGTGCTCGATGGCGGCATTCCAACGGCCGAGCTGCGCTTCCATCGCATTCACGGCCAGATCGAGGGAGGCGGTGTCGAGTTTCAGCGCACGTGCCGGAGCTGTCGCTGGCCGCTGGCTAGGTCGCGGCGCGGCGCTGGGGCGAGATGCGGCAGGGGCTGCGGGCTTGTTGCCGAAGCCGAAGCGCCGCATCACACCGACAACCACGCCGACAATGCGAATATCCCCGGCACGCACAATCAGCGGCAGCATCTCCGGATTCGCCGGCTGCAGGCGGATGGCGCCATCGTCATCTCGGTGGAAGAGTTTGACGGTGACAGCGCCGTCGACCTCTGCCACTACCGTCTGCCCGTTATCGGCATCAGCACGAGGCTCGACGATCAGAAAGTCTCCGTCGTGAATGCCTTCGTCGATCATCGAGCTACCACGGACGCGGAGTGCGAACACCTTCTTGCCGGACCACAGCATGGTCGGCACGCTGAGGGTGTCCGCAATGGGAAAAGCTTGATAGGGCTGCCCCGCCGCAACGCTACCCAACAGCGGGATCGTGTCCGTCGCACATAGCTCGAAAGCATCGTCGAGTTCCCAGGGCGTCTGCCACGTCTCCATTTCCATCTCTACCTCCTACGCCAGAGCCAATTGATAGGCGGCAAGTTAGGCGAAAATTAAGCGAAGAGCAAACACAATTCACGCACATAGGTCGAAGCACGCTGTTGGGTGTGCGAAAAATTTGTTGGGAGGCAAACTTCCACCATCCAAGCGCTCACGCGCGCGGCGTAACGGAGCTGGCGAAGACACAGGAGCCGCGGCCATGAGGCCGTGGATCTCGGATGAAAGCCAACAAATATGACGCACGCCCCACGTTGTTCCGCGCACGCTGCCGTGATTGAAGCCAGCCCATCATGCCGCCAAGCGATCCTGACTTGCGTATCCGCCTTCTTGCCTTCGCAGCGGTCGGGGTTGTGGTTTTGGCTTGGGGAACAAGTGCCGCAGTAATCAAGTCGGTGTCTACAAGCGGAGTGGTTACTTCCGTCTATCGTCTGACCCTAGCCCTGCCGTTTCTATGGGCGGCTCCGTTCCTGCGGCCCTCGCTGCGGCAAGGAATCAAGCTGCGCACGCTGGTAGCCTCGATTGTCGGTGGCTCGCTGTTCGCGGCGCACCAAGTCTTCTACTTCAACGCGCTCAAGCTCACCAGCGTGACCAATGTCTCCATCATTGGAGCCTTGCAGCCGATTCTTGTCTTGCTCGTGGCGGGTCCGTGGTTTGGGGAGAGAGTAAGCACACGTGCAGTGGCATGGTCTTCGGTAGCGCTGTGCGGTGCTGTATTGGTTGTGGTCGGCTCCAAGGGTGCCCCCAGTTGGAGCTGGCAAGGGGACCTGCTGGCCGGGATCAACTTGGTAGCCTTCACCGCATACTTCCTCGCGTCCAAGCACTATCGCCACGAGATGGGCGCGACGGCCTACGTCATCGGCATGACGACGGTGGCGGCGGTGATCATGGTGTCGATCGCCGTGTTCAACGGCGAAGACCTTGCGTCCCCACACGGTAACGATTGGGCGTGGCTGTTCTTTCTTGCCATGGTCCCGGGAACGCTTGGACACGTCTTGTCGAACTGGGCGCATCCACATCTACCCGCCTTCTTGATCTCGGTGATGCTCCTAGCGGTACCGGTGATTGCGGCGGTAGCCGCCGCCCTCTTCCTGGGCGAACCGATTCACGCCAGCCAGCTCGTGGGCGGGGCCATCGTGCTTGGGGCAATTAGCCGCTTGGTCCTCAAGAGACCCGACGTGGAAAGCGAGGAGCTTGCAGAGAGTGTCGCCGAGACGGATGCGCCCTGAGGCGGCTCCTTTCGCTCAGACCCCCTGGAGTGCCGCCAGTACCTGGGTTGGATGTGTCTCCGCCTTGGGGACCCGGCGCCAATGTTTCTTGACCTTGCCGTCGCCTCCGATCCAGACGGTGGAACGAATGACGCCGACCGTCTTCTTGCCGTACATCATCTTTTCCCCGTAGGCCGCGTACTTTTCCATCATCTTGCGATCGGGGTCGGAGAGCAGAGGGAACGGGAGTTTGTACTTGGCAATGAACTTGCGATGCGAATCGCCGCCGTCGGCAGACACCCCAAGGACCACAACGCCTAGCTTCTGCAAGTCTTTCCAACTGTCGCGAAAACCACAGGCCTCTTTGGTGCAGCCGGGCGTGTCGTCCTTTGGGTAGAAATACACAATCACGTCTTTGCCGGCGAGGTCCGCAAGCGAAACCTTCTTCCCATCTTGATCGGCCAGGGTGAATGCCGGTGCGGCTTTGCCTTCTTCGATTGCCATAAAATCCTCCTCAGATCGGCCGGTTCTGCCACAGCAACCACATAAATCAAAGACCACCCATGATGCCCCAGATCCGGCGCTAACGCCGGATCTGGAGGTGCCCGGTGCGCCGGTTCGCCGGTGCGGGGTTCAGCATTCCCGAAATCAGACGCGCCGACGCGCCAGCTCCGGGGTAACCGTGCGGGTTTCAGGATAGTCCGTCCAGCCAAGACAAAGTGGGTGTTAGCGCCGGATCCGGGCGATGCCTCCGATTCGCCGCAGCGGATCCGCTCGGCGCGCCGGCGTTCGGCGAGAGCGCATGCCCCGAATTGCGTGGAAGCTGAGTCGCAGGGGGCGTCTCCAAGCCTGACACAGGCCGCGCCGTCCGAAGGGAATCTCAGAATGACGGCAACCCTCCACACAAGAGATGCCGCTACGAGGGAGCCGTTGGCTTCACGACTTGGCTGTTGCTATAAGCGCGCGGCACCAAATCGCGAAGGAGGAGCCTTAGTGGCGAGAGAAGATCTTATTCAGATTGAAGGAACTGTGAAGGAAATCATGGCGGGGGGCCAGTTTCGGGTTGAGTCGGAAAAAGGCCAGTCCTTTGTTGCCAAGATCAGTGGCCGTATGCGCCGCTTTCACATCAAGGTGATTCCTGGGGATCGGGTTACCGTGGCTGTTTCGCCGTATGACCCAACCCACGGCCTGATTGTTTACCGTAGCACCTAAGCAAGCGGGGTAGCGAACGGCCATCATTCTTTGGGGGCTCTTCGTCTCTTCCACCTCTCATATCTCTTCTCGAAGCGCTCCCTTTCCTGGGGGCGCAGTTGTTTGAAGCGATCGTAGTTCTGGCGAATCCGCGCCTGTTCTTCTTGCGGTAGTTGCCGGAAGCGCTCGTAACGCTCTTCCACATCCCGCTGGCGCTCCTCCGGTAGTTGGCGATGCTGCTTGTAATTGCGCATGGCATCGTAACGCTCACGCGGCGAAAGATCCTGCCAGTCCTGTCCCTCCTGACCGTAAGCAACGAGCGGAACCAGCGCCAGCGCGGCTAGCAGCAGGAAGGTCGAAGCGCGTCGCCGCACGGCTTTGCCCGTCAGTTCGATTAGGCAGGCAGTCTGGCTGATGCGCCGCGAGGGCGCGCCTGTCCCGAGCCCAGTCGAGGGGGCGTCTCCACTACTTACGAGCATTGAGGATTCGTCCTTGGAGACGGGCCGCCCTCGGCCCGCATCGAACGGAAATGCGAATCGGCGGGCAAAGGCTCGCCGCACCGGGATTGCCCTCACCTACCCTTGCTCCTCGGTGGGCACGTCATCCAAGGGCTCTACCTCGACGGTATCGAAATTCTCGAGGGCCTCTAGCTTCTCGATGATGGCATAGTCTCGAAACATGGCAGGCTTGCGTTTCACCGCAGCGGGGGGCGCCTTAGCGCCAATCGGAACCAACACATCCTCCGGACCACCGGCTACCTCGACCAGCGTCACCACCAGAAGGGCAGCCACGGCAAGAGCTACAGGAACAGGCCGCGCCAACCAGGCCCAACGCGTCCACCAGCCCTCCTCCTCTTCCAACCACGAGGCTTGGTCACGACGTGCCGCCTGGTTGCGGATCGTCGCCAACATGCGCACGGCATCCGACGGGGCTGGACCCAGCAGTTGGCCAAGCATGTCGCGCTGATGACCAACGGCCTCCCGCAAGGACTGTGCTTCCGCTTGGCAAGAGGGACAGCGCGCCAGGTGGGCCTGGATGCGATCGTTCCAGCTTGAACCAGCCTCGCCATCGATCCACGCCGTCAGGTTGTCCTTCACACGCCTGCAACTTGGCATTTCTAGACCTCCTCTCTCATACCGTCGCGCAGAGCCAGGGTCGCGCGATGCACCAGGCTCTTCACCGCGGATACGGAACACCCCAAGGCTAAGGCTACTTCTTCGTAGGAAAGCCCCTCGGCACGCGCCAGCAAGAGGGCCGCACGCTGCTGGGCTGGAAGCTTGGCAATCAAGCCTTGTGTCTTATGTAGCGCCTCGCGCTCGGCGATTCCGTGTTCGGCGCTGGGCGTGGGAATCTCGACCTGCGGCCTATCATCCTCACCGACCGCGTGCACCGACTGCCGCTTGGCGCGAAAGTCTGGACGCCGCTTCTCACTCACACAGGCATTGCTCACCATACGAAACAACCAAGTGGAGAAGCGCGCCTTGGGCACGTAGCGACTACGATTGCGGTAGATACGCAGGAAAACATCCTGCGCCAGCTCCTCGGCGCGTGCCCGGTTACCAACAAACTGCGTGGCAAAGGCAACGACGCGCCCGAGGTGTTTTGAGAACAATTGTTCGAATGCTGTACCATCGCCACGCTGGAACGCCAGCATGAGTTGCACATCCGGATCGGTTTCGTAACTCACAGCCGCGCTCTTGAGGCTCAACGCGCCCAACGGCCGAAAGTTGCACGCGAAGCGGGCAACCCACTGTTACGAACAGCGAGATTCGTCAGAACTTGGTTAGCGATGGGCTCGCTTCTTTGGCTTTGGCTTGCGCGCGGCAGCGGCACGGCCACCGCTTGCACGCTGCGAAGTTGGAGAGGTGGCACGCTTTGGTCGACTGGCAAGCTGCGGCCGCGAGGTTCGCTTCACCTGGGCCGCTCGTTTTGGCGTCTTATCAGCCGTCTTCTTTTTCAATACAGGTTTGGGAACTGGCTTTGGCGCCGGCTTGGCGCGAACAACCGGCTTGGTGGCCGGCTTGGCCACGGCTTTGACCTTGATCGCAGCTCGCTTGGGCGCTGGGGTCGCACGCTTAGACTCCCGAATTACTTGATATTTCACCTTACTGGCTAGCTGCCCGAAGAGCATGTTGACGCGATCCATGTCGAAGCGGCGCAGCGCTTCTTCCATGCGCTGGCGATGGTCTTCCAGGTAGAGGAGCAAGTACTGGCGCTTCAGAATGCGGACCTTCTCCGGTACTCGCGCCTTTTCTTGAACGATACGAACGATCTCCCTCAGGATCGCTAGGTCAAGACGTGAAGCAGCCACGCGTTACTCCTCCCAGAACAGCCAACGTCGAACGCGCACGCTTTTATCACGATTCTCGCCAAGGGCAAAAGGAAGCTGCCAGAAATTCGCGTTTCAACGCAAATTCAGCAGCTTGAAATGCGAGGGACTAATGCAACAGGTCAGTATAGGTAAGGCAATAAGCGCCAAGGCACCCGTTGGGCGTAGTCGACGTAAATCGGATCACGTTTGAGGAAGCGTTCCTCGGCCTGCACCCGCAGCAGGAGGAGCAAGAAGGTGGCGCTGGTGAGTAGGAGGTTTCGCGGCGACGGATAACACATCGTGTACCCAATGTAGGTAACAGTGTACGAGGCATACATGGGATGGCGTACGAAGCGGTAGAAGCCATCGGTCTGAATGCCCCGGTTGGCAGCCACAATGCCCACGCTACGTCCCAACGACATCAAGCCGCAAATGGCTAAGAGAAAGCCAACTACCTGAATTGGCGCACCAATTATTGCCAAAGGACCAGGCATCGCCGCCGGCCGCAAGAACAACGGCAGGAACGTGCCGCCGATTCCCACCAACCAGTCGACAACGTTCCCAGTAGTCCCAAAACTCCGGCGCCGGGTCAGAAAGAGCATTACCAGCATTCCCTCTTGAGCTACGAAAGGGAGTGTTGTTACCCAGTCCCCGGTTCGCCCAATTGCCCGCATATGGGCCACAGCAAAGAAACCATAGACCGCGGCCAGGGCCAGATTGCACAGAAATGCAGCAGCACTGTCGAACCAAGCCGCCCGCGCCGGCTCCGCTTCCCCCTGAACCATGATGCTTCTTCCAACCCGAAGCCCTGTCCGCTCGATCGTACCCAGCGGCAGTTCCATCACGCTGCAAGCTGCGGCGATACGCGGCGAAACCTTCCACGGCATGAGCCCTGCCTCAAGGTGTACAATCCGTTGATCCTCATCAAGGAACACGACATCCAGCCCGTAGCGCATGGCAAACATGTGCACCTGCTGACAAGGCTTGATCCATAAGCCCTCCCCGGCCGGCAGTTCCCTGGTTCCAAGCAAGCCGCGCAGACGGCCCCAGTGCGTATCGGCGACGCGCAGCCGTTCTGCCAAAAACATCCCCTCTTTCGTCTCACACGCCTGGTACATCCGCATCTCCTCAATCGATTGTGCCACTCGCAACCACGAACGACTGCGTCCCATTTGGCGACTCCACGAGTACAACTACGGAACTTGGCTCTGGAATTGGGGACGTGTCGCCCGCCAAAGAGTCACCAAGAATAAACTCGAACTCCGTAAGGCCAGGGACAATCTGATTGAACGACTGTCCATCGGGCACAACAAAGGTGGACGGCAACAAGAATCCCAGCGTTGTGCTGACGGAAATGCGCGAACCTTCTACGAGGGGATTGCGCAGGTCATCGTGAACCTGCAGCCTCAGCCTCAGGGAGCCGCCATCTGGGATGGCAAAGTTTGGCTCCGAAATGGTGGGCGGTGCTAGCGGCCCGGAGAACGTTACCGTGGTGGTAGCGGCAACTAGGATATTGGAGTCCCACACTCCGCTCTGCCCTTGGGTATTCCATATTCCGTTACGATCACTGTCGACAAAGATCTCGAAGTGCTGCGTCGGGTCGTAGAGATTGTTGCACAGGCTACTTGGGGGACTGAGTGAGCACATACCATCATCCGGCGTATCTTCCGCAAGAGCAGCGGGTAAAGGTCGGTAGTCGACGAACGGCTCTGGGCGGTTGTCGTTGATGATCGCATCAATTCCACTCTGGAAGACCCCGTCGCCATTGCTATCGCGGAAGGCCTCCTCCCCGCGCGTAAACGCCATTACCGTGACAATGCCGCTCGGCGGAATATCCGCTTCGCTCAGCAGAGTCGCAACAGCGATTCCGTCTGCATCCGTAGCCGTCGGGTTCACCACGCTTGCACCGTTACTCACAAACGTCACGGCAGTTCCGCTCGCTACCGCGTTGCCGAACCGATCATTTACGAAAGCTCGAATCTCGTTACGTAGTCCGAGCTGCACGCGACCTGGAATATTACGAGTCTCCGGACCTACGCTAAACCGGTTCTGTGCCGGCTGACCACCGAGCACGGCAATCTGGGTCGACTGCGCAAACACATCCGCAAATCCATCGGAGTCGACATCCGCCCCGGCGGTAACCCGCACCGGTGCCGCACGGGTACCGCTGGTGAGAACGGTCGTCACCGTCCCCGTAGAGCTGGTCCGAGCCTTCGTCAGGGACAAGCTCTCGCCGCCAATTCCCGTGAGCTGGAAGTAGACATCGACATTGGGGATCGGGTTTCCAAAAGCGTCGGTGACCAAGAAGGTCATGGTGGACTGTTCCGGACGTCCGGACTGGCGCACGCCAATCTGCGAAGGCTCCGCGCTTACGAACTGAATGGAGCTTGCCGGTGGGGTTGGCGTCACCGAGGCAGTAGTGGTCCCGGTTGGCGTAAAAGTCGCTTCTTCCATCGGACG
>CAZGSN010000691.1:0-9296 GCA_964528465.1 uncultured Binatia bacterium (SeqCode) | reverse complement strand
CTGCTGCGCAGGACTATGGAACGGGGGGTATCGGTAGCTTCGCAAGCGGCGTGGCGGTTGGTGACTTCGACAAGGACGGACGCTCCGATCTTTTGATCGCCAACAATCGCAGCAGTGACGTTGCCGTCCTGAAGGGCGACGGCAGTGGTGGCTTCGGGGAACTCAGCGCCTACATCTCGGATCAAGAGCCAATTGCGGTGCTGGCGGCGGATCTCAACGGAGATGGCAGCGACGAGGCAATCAGTCTCAACTTTGGGGACACCTCACCCACCGTGGCGGTGGTGATGCGTCGGGCCGACGGCAAAGTAGCGGCGATTGAAAATGTCATTACGCCGGTAAACCCAGTAATGATCGCCAACGCGGATGTGGATGCCGACGGCCTCTGTGATTTCGTCGTTACGCATCGCCATGGCGAGATTGGCGCGGAGGGCTTCGTGGAGGTGTATCGCTCGCCGGAAGATGGTGGTGGTGCACGCGCCGCGCAAAGAATGACGGTAACACAGCCTGGCAATGCCGCTCGCGGCGACTTCAATGGGGACGATGTTCTCGACTTGGTGGTCTTGAATGAGCTGCCGGATGAGCTGGTTGTGTTTCTTGGGCGTCGTGCTGGTGGCTTCGAAGCCGCTACCCGCCGCGCCCTTGGGGAAGATGCTACCGGTGTCGTTGTCGGCGACTGGAACGGCGACGGTCGCGACGATGTTGCCGTGAGCCGCCTGGTTCCTCCGGCTTCGGCGGCGGCCGAGCCTACCGGTGCCGTGGAGGTTCGCCTCGGGGCAGCAGGTGGCCTGGGCACGGTTACGACCATCCAGGTGGCGTCGAGCGCGGTGGACTTGGGTAGCGGCGACTTCAACGGCGACGGCCGCCTCGATTTGTTTGTTGCTAGCGGCTCTACGGTTGGCGGCCTGATCTTGTTGGGTAACGGCAACGGTGGCTTCGCTGCGGCGGGTCCGGCGCTTGTGGGCACTAGCTTGACGCAAGCTGTGGCCGTGGCGGACTACGATCGCGATGGCAACGACGACGTTGCTCTGCTCTCGGCCGGCAGCGATCGCAAGGTGGTGGTCTCCTTCGGGGATGGAAATGGGCAATTCCCAGCTCGGAGGGAAGCAGGAACCTTTGACGGTCCGGCGGCAGTGGCGGCGCGCGATGTAACCAATGATGGAGTTCCGGACCTGATCGTTGCCGACCAAGCATCCGCGAACGCCGTGTGGGTGGCACGCAGCCTTGGCGCGCAGCGTCGCTTTAGCCTTACCGCCTTTGGTGTTAGCCGGCAGCCTACCAGCGTCGCGCCTGGCGATTTCGACGGGGACGGACGTTACGACATGGCAGCGCTCTCGACGTTCGTTGCCGCGGTCGGCGTGATCTCAAACGATGCCATGGCGTCGGTGCTGCGCGGTGACGGCAATAACGACACCACGGTAAGCGCTGCCGACATGGCGGCGTTGATGCTGGAAACGGCGGAAGCGGGTACGCGGCGCGCGGAAGATGTGGCGCGCGGGGCGTTTGCCGGCTCTCCTGGCCTCGATGCCAACGGCGATGGCGCCGCGGATCGCCTCGACACGCTGGCGCTCGTGCATCGGTTGTTTCTCTGAGGTTGCGCAATGGTCGACGAAGCCAAGCTGCAAGAAGATCTGCGCAACGCCATGAAGGCGCGCGCGCAGGATAGAGTGTTGGTCCTGCGTGGCCTGATAACCGCCATCAAGAATGCCAAGGTGGAAAAGATGGTGCAGGAGCTGCCCAGCGCCGACATCACCGGCATCATTCGCAAAGAACTCAACAAACGCAGCGAGACCATCGAGTACGCGAAGAAGGCGAATCGGTCCGACATGATAGAGGCCAACGAGTCGGAAAAGCGGATGCTGGAAGTCTACCTCCCCCAGCAGATGAGCGAAGCAGCGCTGACGGCAGCGATTCAGGAAATAGTCTCGGAGCTTGGGGGCGTGCAGATTGGGCCGATCATGGCGAAGCTCCGCGAACGCCATGCCGGTCAGTTCGACGGCAAGCTGGCGAGCGAGATCGTCAAGAAGCTCGGCGCCTAGAGGAGCTCCGTATGGCGAAGCCGTCACTCGACCATGCCGGAATACGTGTCGGCGATCTTGATCGCTCGCGGCAGTTTTATGAGGGTTTGCTGGGCCTGGAGGTGGCACCACGTCCGGACTTTGGTTTGCCGGGCATTTGGTACACGCTGGGCGCCTCGCAGTTACATTTGATCCAAAACCAGCCCTCGGATGCGACTATTGACCCGACCGCACCTCACTTTGCCATTGTCGTCGAAGACCTGGAGTCGGTGCGCGACAAGCTGACGAAGGCTGGTTTGGAGATGCTCGCCGTCGGTAGTGACGTCTTCTGGGTGAAGGACCCGGACGGGAATACCGTTGAGCTGCGCACAGCCAACGCCTTTCGTTGACAAAGCATAATTGAGTCGGGGGTGGTGTTCTCACTCTGGTGTGGGGCTACGTTGACTCGGGCGGATCGCATACGATAGACCCTCAACCGTTTTCGGACGGGCAGAACCTCACCTGGGCGTGGGGCTTTTTTTGAACGACTTCCTAACCATGTGGTAAGCGCGAATGCAGGAAGCTTTGCTGTGGGTGATCCGCGTGATCACGGTTGTGGGTGTGGCTGCGTCAGCCTGGTTCTATCTTGCCGCCTATATTGGTGCCCGGCGTGTTCTGAAGCATTTGTCGGTCGGTGATCAGCGCTGGAGCGGGGTAGGGGACCCGCCTGGGGTGACGATCCTCAAGCCGCTCAAGGGGCTCGACGCGGATCTCTTCGAGAATCTGTCGACCTTTTGTCACCAGGATTACCCGACCTTTCAGTTGGTCTTTGGGGTAGCGGATGCAGCGGATCCGGCGGTGCAAGTAGTGCAGCGTTTGCGCGATCAATTCCCCAACGTGGATATAGAGCTGGTGATCGATAGCCGTGTCTACGGGACCAACTACAAGATCAGCAACTTGGAGAACATGCTGCCGGCAGCACGCCATGACCTCTTGGTCATCGCCGACAGTGATATTCGTGTCCGTAGCGATTACGTGCGCCGTGTCGCCGCGGCGCTGGCCGACCCGCAAGTGGGTGTGGCAACATGTCTTTATCGGGCCGTGAGCACCGGCGACATGCCATCGTTCGTAGAGTCGCTGTTCGTAAATACCGACTTTGTGCCGATGGTCTTGGTTGCCGGCGTGGTGGAGAATCCAACCTACGCCTTTGGAGCTACCATGGCACTGCGCCGGGCCGTTCTCGAGGAGATCGGTGGATTTCGCGCGCTCACCAACTACCTCGCCGATGACTACTACCTCGGGTACAAGGTCGCGCGCCGCGGCTATCGCCTGGTGTTGGTGGACCTGGTCGTTGAAACCGTGCTCGCGGTTGGCAGTTGGCGGCGACTCGTCGAGCATCAATTGCGCTGGGCCCGCACGTATCGCAACGTGCGCCCTGGCGGCTATTTCGCGTCCATCCTAACCCACGGCCCGCTTTGGGGACTGATGGTCTTGGGACTCGGCGGCTTCTCGCCGCGTTCTTGTCTGATGTGTGCTCTCGTGTTCGCCCTGCGCGCAAGCAGCGCCCATCGGATCGCCAATGCGTATTTGCATGCTCCGCTGACCTGGCGGCAGGCCTTGTTTGTGCCGATCAAAGACCTGTTCGTTTCGTCGATTTGGCTCACTGCGTTCCTGGGCGATACGATTCGCTGGAGCGGCCATGAATTTCGCGTCCACAGAGATGGCAAGATGCAAAGGCTGTCTCCGGAATTGCCCACGGCGCAAGTCTCGAGCGCGATTGGTGCAGCCTACGTCGAGCCCACGGAGGAGCCCGCGGATCGCTCGGGTGTCGCCTCGCTCTAGCGAGGCAGAGTCGCAGCACACAACTTGGAGCCTCGGTCCGGCGAACCGGCGCACCGAGCACCCGCAGATCCGGCCTTGGTGGCGGATCTGAGAGAGAATCCCCTGCCTTGCTTGACGGTGGGAAACGTGGGCAAACGTGCGCATTCAAACAAGTGCAAGGACCGCGGCTAGCGGCACGACGGAGGAGGGCGCGATGACGAAGATGGTCTACCGGACTTGTTCCTTGTGTGAGGCCGCTTGTGGGCTGGCCTTCGAGGTGGATGGCGATAGCATCGTCTCGGTGCGCGGCGACGAGGACGACGTGCTGTCGCACGGATACATCTGCCCCAAAGGCGCGGCTATTGCCGCTGTCCACGACGATCCCGATCGTCTGCGGCAGCCGATGCGCCGGCAGCAGGACGGAAGCTTTGCCCCGATCGGCTGGGACGAGGCGTTTGCCATCACGGCGCAGCAACTGAAAGTAATCAAGACGGCGCATGGCGCCAATGCGATTGCGACCTACATCGGCAACCCCATCGTCCACAATCATGGCGCCGCCACCGTACGTAGCGGTCTGCTAAAAGCCCTGGGCACCCAGAATTCTACGAGTGCCGGCTCGCAGGATACGAGCCCTCGGTTTGCGGCGTCCTATTATCTCTACGGAGCTTCTTTTTCGGTGCCGGTTCCGGACATCGAGCGCACCCAGTTCTTCCTTTGCGTCGGAGCCAATCCGTACGTGTCGAACGGCAGCTTCCTGTCCGCGCCGGATATCAAGAACCGACTGCGCGCCTTGCGCAAGCGTGGTGGCAAGTTGGTAGTGGTCGACCCGCGGCGCAGCGAGACTGCCCGGGAGGCCGATGCGCATATTGCCATCCGGCCAGGTGGTGACGCCGCGTTCCTGTTGGCCCTGGCTCAGGTCTTGGTGGAACGTGGACACGTCCGCGAGGATTGGCTCGCACAGCACACCACGGGCTGGTCGGAGGTTGCTGCCAAGCTGGCGTCCTTCACGCCCGAACGCGTCGCGCCGCACACGGGAGTCGCCGCCGCGACCATCGAAAGCTTGGCCATAGAGCTAGCCGCGGCTCCTAGCGCGGCGATCTACTCGCGCATCGGAGTCTGCAACAATCAGTATGGAACGTTGGCTAGCTTTGCGACCGATCTCCTCAGCTTCCTGCTCGGTCAGTTGGGCAAGGAGGGCGGGGCAATGTTCCCGAGCCCTGCCTTCGACATTGTCGAGACCCTTCGTTTGGTCGGCGGCGACGGGCACAATCGCTGGCGATCCCGCGTGCGCGGTTTGCCGGAGACCCTGGGCGATGTTCCCGCATCAACCTTGGCGGAGGAAATCGAAACACCGGGCCCAGGCCAGGTACGCGGATTCCTGTGCTTTGCCGGCAACCCGGTCTTGTCGACACCGAACGGCCAGCGCCTGTCGGCCGCTCTCGAGAAGCTCGACTTCATGGTGGCCATTGACCTTTACGTCAACGAGACCACGCGCCACGCCAACATCATCCTGCCTCCGGCTTGGGGGCTTGCCGACGAGCATATTGACCTTGTCTTTTCGAACTTCTTCATTCGCGATGTGGCACGCTGGTCGCCGCCGGTTGTGAAGCCGAAACCAGGAGAGTGGAGCGATTGGCGAATCCTGCTCGAGATCTCCGAGCGCTTGGGTGGTGGGATGACAGGCATCGGCCCTGTGGACGCTGGCTTGCGCTTGCTGCGCCGTCTCGGCGTGGAGGTGACGCCCAGTGACGTTCTTGCCCTCGGCCTGCGTACTGGCCCCTATGGAGACAAGTTCTTGCCTTGGTCGAAGGGGCTCAATTTGGACAAGCTACGCGCGGCTGCGCACGGTGTTGATCTTGGGCCGCTCAAGCCTGGGTTTCAGCGCCGCATCCTGCACAGAGACGGCAAGATCCATGTCGCGGCGCCACCGTTTCTCAAGGCGATGGACGACCTTGCTGTCGCCCTGCAAAGCGTACCCGACCGCGATGAACTCCTGCTGATTGGGCGGCGCGAGCTGCGCACCTGCAACTCGTGGATGCATAATGTGCCGGCTCTCGTTGCTGGTCGCGAACGCTGCGTGTTGCTCGTGCATCCCGACGATGCCCGTCGAGCCGGCGTGGCCGATGGCGACATGGCCGTGCTGGAAAGTCGTGTGCACCAGGGTGATCTGCGCGTACAGCTCAGCGACAGCATGTGCCCGGGCGTGGTTAGCCTGCCACACGGCTGGGGCCACGCGGAGGTTGCCGCGTGGCAGAAGGTTGCCGGGGCACATCCAGGAGTCTCCGCCAACGACTGGACCGACGACCAGCTTGTCGAGTCGGTGGTCGGCCAAGCCGTGCTCAACGGCGTGCCCGTACGCCTGCGCGCTTGCCGCCAAACACCGCGTGGCCCAGAATGAAGCCCACGTACCATGCCTCATTTGGAAAATCCCGCCTCGACGTCGACGTTCAATACCACGTTCGCACGCGGCACAATGTCTGTTGGAGCCTGATGGGGCGATGGGGAGTAAGGAAGTCAATCTTGCGCGGGTTCGATGAAGAAGCGGTGGAACTCTTCCGGAAGCGCTCTGTAGTCGGGTAACGGGCCGATCTGCTTCTCTACGTCGACGCTGTTGTAGGTATTCCAGAACAGGACGCGCGCTTGGCGATAGGGTGGGGCGCGCACGGCATCGATAAGGGCCGCTAGGCATTTGGCTGTGTAGGTGGTGTCGAGATGGATTCCTTCCAGGCGCTCCAACCTGTCGCGCGCCGCACGACCACTGTCGGTGGTAGCGCCGTAGCCGGGGCCGATGTAGCCGTCGACGATGGGGAAGTCGTCGCGCCCCACGCTTGGGTTGGGGACGTCGGCAAGCGAGCGCAAATAGTGCAAGGTCTTGTTGGCCATGCGGGCGAGGCGGACGGGTCCGGGAGCAAGGATATCGGTCACCATTACGCCGACCACGCGGCAGCGCAGGCCGGCAAACTTGGCACCGAGCACGAGTCCTGCGTAGGTGCCACCGCTACCCACAGGCAGAAAGATGTAGTCGGGCTCAGGCAGTTCGCCGGCGGTGATTTGCTCGCGTAGCTCGAAGGCAGCGTTGACGTACCCCAAGGTGCCGAGCACCGAGGTGCCACCGGTCGGAATGATGTAGGGCAGTTCCTGCTGCCACATGGCACGCCCCACAACGCGTAGGCCGCGCGCGGTCAAGCGGGGCACCGAGGGTGCGTAATGCATCTCGGCACCGGCGGCGAAGTCGAGCAGCAAGCTCTTGCGAACACTCGCGGTTACCGGCTGCTTGAGTAACAACAGAATCGTGTGCAGCCCCAGGGCACGGGCGCACAACGCCGTCGCCAGGCCATGGTGGGTGCCGATGCCGCCGGTGGTGAGCACGGTCTTCTTCCCGGATCTGAGAGCCTCGGCAAGAAGGAACTCGAGCTTGCGCGGCTTGTTGCCGCCGTAGAGACTGCAGCTCTCGTCGTCACGCTTCACCCACAAGCTGGCTGCACCCAACTCCGCTTCGAGACGGGACAGTCGATGCACGCGCGTTGGCAGCGAGGCGAGCGCCACGCGATGCAGTTTTCCCTGTAGCGACGGTAGACCCCGTTCCAGGGCTAGGGTGCTTGATGGCAGAAACTCGTTGCGCATGAGTCACTGTGTGAGGTCTCTTGAGGTTCCCCGCCTGCGAGCGCCCACCGAGACCGCCCTACCTTCCCGGTCGCGAGGCAAAGCCGCGCTCGCCGAAGCTGAGAAGGGCTTTCTTCCCATCAAGGACGGACTCGAGCACGACCTCGCGTTGCCACAGCCGATGAATGTAGGAGAGCGTGCGCTCCGCGGCTTCGAGCTGGAGGTCGCGGCCATCGTGGTCGTGCACGAGGTACAGGGTGTGATTGCGGCCGAAGTCGGCGTCGACCACCTTGATAACCGGAGTCGTCGCCATGCCGATGCTCTTCAGCAAGGTTTCGCGTACCTGCTGCCAGCCCCCCTCATTCGAGACCTCACTCACCACCATATCGCCGCCACGCTCTTGGTACTCGAAGAGGTGCAGATCTCGGATCAGCGTCTCCGTCAGATGTCGCCGCAAAAACGACACGTCGCGATCGACGCTGCGCGCTTCGAAGAGCTTTTGCTTGGCGTCCCCTGGCGGCAGGTTCTTGGCCTCCTCCGGTGTCGGCTCGCTGTAGCGTCGCCAGATATCCTCCCAGACGCGTAGCCCCAGGTGATAGGGGTTGATGCCCCCCGGATGCGGTCGCACTACCTGGCTGTGTCGCACCAGCAACTCCAGGTACAGGTCCTGCGGCAGATCGAGGCTATCGAGAAGGCGCTTGTGCCAGTACGTAGCCCAGCCCTCATTCATGATCTTGGTTTCGATTTGCGGAATGAAGTACTGCGCTTCCTCGTGCACGATCGTGAGCACGTCTCTCTGCCACTCACTCAAGTACGGGTTGTGGTCGCGCACGAAGAGCAGCAGATCCTCATCTGGAATCAGGGGCACGCGGTGGAGGTCGGGCTCGACGGTGGGCTCGCGCCGGTGCAAGTTCTCAAACGGGTCGTGGAGCGGCTGCGCCGCCTCCACGGCGCGCTTGCGTGCCTCGTCGGGGCTGAGCTTGCGAATCGCCAGGTTGCGCCGGCACTGCAGCGATAGGGCATGCGCGGCGTCGAGGAGATGTTCCATGCTGTCGATGCCGATGCTCGGGTCTTCGACATAACGGCGAATACGCGTGGCGTGGGCTTTGAACGTCGCCATGGTGAACTCGGGCCGCGTGCTGTGGAAGGTGAAGTTGTTTTTGAAAAAGTCGTTGTGGCCGTAGACATGGGCAATGGTCAGCACCTGCAGCAGCAAAGAGTTGTCGCGCATCAGGTAGGCCAGCGAGGGATTGGAATTGATCACCATCTCGTAGGGCAAACCGGAGACGCCGTAGTCGTACAAGGTCTTGAGCTTTTCGAACGACTTGCCGTACGACCAATGCGGGTAGTGCGACGGCATGCCGTGATAGGCCATGTAGCCGAGCATTTGGTTGTGGTCGCAAAGCTCGAACTCCTGCGGAAAGCAGTCGAGTCCCGCCTCCTCGACCTTGTCGCGAATGCGCGCATCCCAAGTTTCGAGGTCGCGTACGTCCCATGCTCTCGGCATTGCTCTGCCTATTCCTCTTGCGCGCGGTCCTTGGCCAGGAAGGTCTTGAAGCTGGTCCACACATCCTCTTTGCGCTCGATCAGGACTGTTTGAAAGTTAGCGGCTTCTAGGCGGCGGAACACTTGCAGCATGGAACTTTCGTAGTAGCGCGAGCCAAGCGGCTTGATCTCGCCGTAACCAAAGAGATTGCTGGCGTCACTCAAACGTTTGGCCAAATCGAGAGCTGCCGCGTTGTCGGAATCGAAGTTGTCGCCGTCGGAGCAATGAAAGGCGTACACGTTCCACAGCGACGGGTGGTAGCGCTCCTCGATGATTCCCAGAGCCTTCTCATAGCCGGAGGAAATGAAGGTGCCGCCCGACTCCCCTTTATG
>CAZGSN010000690.1:0-4520 GCA_964528465.1 uncultured Binatia bacterium (SeqCode) | reverse complement strand
GCCTCATACGGAAAGCGCTTGAGGAAGAGGGTGTGATCGAGGAGATAGGCGGTCCACCCTTGGCTTGAGTCGCTGCCGATCTTGCTTTCATCCTTGCGCCGACCCGTCGCCGAGCCCGGCGCAGGTTTCACCTGGGAGTGGTCAATCTCGATCAGGTGGTTGCCGAAGCGATAGCGGGCATCGGCCATGTCGCTGTAACTCCACAGAATCAAGCGCCGCACGGCGTCGAAGGCAGTGATCGGGCCGACATCGAGCGGGACGAAGGCGCGTCCACCCGGCCGCATCACCGGTAAGCTCCAGGCCGCGTAGGTTACTGGTTTGTCGGAGATGTTCCGAATGCGAGAGGCAATCTGCAAGCTTGGCTCGTCAGGTTGCAGGGTGATCGAAACGAACTTGCGAATGCCAGCTTCCGCCTGCGCGGGGGCCTCTACGTGCAATGTATTGCCGTCCTGGTGTGCCGTGCACCGCGAATTGTCGAGAGCATACGTCGTCTCGCGGCGTTCGGGTGCCACCCACAAACGCCAACCACCACGGAACATGTATTGGGCTTCGCCACTGCCCCCGATGCCATCCCGTGGCTGCAATAGGTTTGCTCCACCGACCCGGTGCACGTCGAGAATGCGCGGTCCGATGTCGGTAACCACCATGGCTTCGATCAAGCCGTTGCCGAGACGGTAGGTGTTCTTCCAGCCGTGATAGTCTTCCTTGCGGATCGTAGTGTTTGCCATGTGCTCCTGTCCGCCAACTGGTGACGCCGCCAGCAGCGCCATCATCACGAGGAACCGCCGCATGTGTGTTTCTCCTTGCCGCAAGGCTTACTAGGAAAGCTGGCAACTGTCAGCTATCAGCGGTCGGCCGTCGGTCGCGGAAAGGCATTGCCGTGAGGGCCCGGGCACGGGCCGCGGCGACGGCTGAAAGCTGAGAGCAGATCTATGCGAGTTGCAATCATTGGGGCGGGACCGGCCGGGTTGGCGGCAGCGTATGACCTCACCAAGGCCCAACATCAGGTCACCATCTTCGAAGCAGGGCCAGAGGTGGGTGGCTTGGCCGCGGGCTTCAAGGCTCCGCATTGGAACTGGAGCCTGGAGAAGTTCTATCACCACTGGTTCCAGAGCGACGCGGCGTTGCTGGAGCTGATCAAGGAGTTGGGGTGGAGCGAGGAAGTTCTGTTCCCGCGTCCGACCACGGTGATCTACTACAAGGAGAAGTTCCACCTCTTCGATCACATGTACACGAACATGCCGAAGTTCTTGCTGCCGCGTTTCTCGCCGTGGGAAGTTCTTCGTTTCGGAATGGTGGGAGCTTACCTGAAATTCTTTGCGGATTGGCGCAACCTGGAGAAGTACACGGCCGACGAATGGATGCAGCGCCATTGCGGTCCGAAGGTGTACCAGACCCTGTGGCGGCCGATGCTGGTGGGGAAGTTTGGCGAGGAGAATCTGCCCATCGTCAACATGGCTTGGCTGTGGGCACGCATCAAGGCGCGGACGACTCGGCTCGGGACATTCGTCGGCGGATTTCAAGCCTTCATGGACAAGCTCGGCGCGGTAGTGCGGCACCAAGGGGGCGACATCCGACTCGGCTGCGCGGTGAATGGCATCCGCAAGAACAGCGACGGTGGGCTTACCATTGAGACAGCGGAGGGAAACACGACGTTCGATCGTGTCATCTCCACCTCTTCGCCGGCCCTGATGGCAAAGCTCGCGCCCGACCTGCCGGACGCGTACAGCTCTCAGTTGCGCTCGCTGAAGTCGATGGGTGCCGTGGTCTTGGTGATCAGCATCAAGCAGCAGATGACGCCGTACTACTGGCACAACTTGCCTAAAGAGGCCGGCTTTCCATTCCTCGCCATGGTGGAGCACACCAACTTCATTCCGGCCGAGCACTACGGCGGCGACCACATTCTTTACTGCGGCGACTACTTGTCTCCCGACCACCCGTATTTTTCTTACTCGAAGGAACAATTGCTCGAAGAGTTCCTGCCATCCCTGGCGCGCTTCAATCCGCGGTTCGACCGCAGTTGGGTCAAAGACTGCTGGCTGTGGAAGGCAGCCTACGCGCAACCGGTGCCGGCCGTAAATCACTCACGCAACATACCGGAGATTCGCACGCCGGTGGCCGGCTTGTACTTTGCGTCGATGAGCCAGGTCTACCCGTGGGATCGGGGAACGAACTTCGCCGTCGAGATTGGCCGCAGGGTGGCCGGCATGGTGATGCAAGATAAAGGATGAGGAGTCAGCGATGCCCGACGATTTGATTTCCCAGGCTTTGGAAGGCGACATTTTGATGGTGCATGAGCGCTTCGTGATCGCCATGGCGCAACGCGTGCCGACAATGCCCCTCGACAGCAAGGAGCGTTACTTTGCGTTGTTATCGTCGCTGGTGAGCAAGCTGGAAACACCGGAGAAGAGCATGCCGGACATCCTGCGCGAGATGATGGGCGAAGCCACCGCCATTCTTATGCAGGAGATGAGTGCCCCCCGCTGAGCTAGATCAGAGGTCTTCGTCGTCAGGGTCGGGGGTAGCCGTGGCCGAGACCGTAGTAGGAGTTCGAGGGATGAGCATTCCGCCGATCACGAGATCGTCACCGCAGCCTTGTAGGGCGGTAGTGAAGCCGGCCAACCCAACTACGATTACGCAAAGAAGCACCGCACGATTGCGGCGCCATGTCAAAGCTCTGTGTGTAGGTTGCTGTCGCACGCGCCCCTGTTAACAGCTTCGTTTTAGGCCTGCCAGATTGCCGGAGAATGCCCACGTGAAAGCTGCCCTCACTGCCCGCCTGGTGAATCCTCCGTTTGGAGATCCGGGCCTACACATCAACCTGCACTGGCAGGGCACGGCAATTCAGTTCGACCTGGGCCGGCTCGACCGCTTCCCGGCCGCGGAACTCTTGAAGCTCACCCATGTATTCGTGTCGCACACGCACATCGATCACTTCATCGGTTTTGATCGCGTCATGCGACTGTTCCTGTCGCGCGACGCTACGGTCGCCATCTACGGCCCACCGGGAATCATTGCCAACGTCTGCGGCAAGCTTGCCGGCTACACCTGGAATCTAGTCGACGGCTACCCGCTGGTGTTCGAGGTGCACGAGGTGTCGCCGACGAGCATCCATAGCGTGCGTCTGCCGGCCACCTCGGCGTTTGCCGTGGAAGAGATGGGGGAACGTCCGTTTACAGGCATTCTTTGTGAGCTACCCGGTGGCTTCTCGGTGCACGCGGTGCATCTCGACCACAAGATCTTTTGTCTTGGCCTCGCCCTGCAGGAAGCCACGCACTTCAACGTTAGAAGAGATGAACTCGATCGCCTTGGCCTGGAGCCGGGCCCGTGGCTGAGTCGCTTGAAGGATGCCATTCGTCTTGGCCTGCCGGCGACTACTCCTATCCCCGTGGCTGCCCGCGCCGACGAGCAAGCGGTGCGAACCATGGAACTGGGTGAATTGCAGGATCGTCTCGTCCTCACCACACCAGGGCAACGCTTCGCCTACGTCGTCGACACTCTGTTCAGTGCTGCCAATGCCGCCAAGATCGCCGAGCTGGCACGCCATGCCGATGTCTTTTTTTGTGAGTCGCCCTTTCTCGACGAAGACCGCCACCAAGCCGTGCACCGTTACCACCTAACCGCACGCCAAGCCGGCACACTGGCACGCATGGCCGGTGCCAAGCGCCTCGAAGTATTTCACTTCTCCCCGCGCTACGACGGTCAAGCCGAGCGCCTCTACAACGAAGCCGCCGCTACCTTCGCCGGAGAGATTGCCGCCGATCAGCCGGTGTAGACCGGCCTCTCAGCCGGAAAAATCAGTTGGAACCACGGATGGACGCGGATAGACGCGGACTGCTTGCGAAACGGATCAAGACCAAGAAGCACAGAGCTGTGGACGGGCGTAGTGCCCAAGCGTTTCTCCTTTTGCTCTTGTAGCTGCTGCCTGTATCCGTGTTCATCGGCGTCCATCTGCGGTTCAATGGTTGTTTTCGGGCTCAGCCGGAAACCCTCGTATTGCACTACCGACTTGTCAGCGACGGGGCTCCTCGGCCTTCCGTACTACGAGCATCAGGCCGACCACCATGATTGCTAGCGCTAGGATAGCAGCCCAAACCATTACGCATCCTCCAGTTCTGCCCAGACGCGGGCCGAGGGCGGCCCGTCTCCAACTCAAATTCATCAATGTTTACAAGCAATGGAGACGCCCCTTCGACGGCGCGTAGGACAGGCGCGCCCCCGCGGCGCATGAGCCGGATTGCCCGCCCAAGCGATTTGGCGTGCGAACCCATTTGACGCGATATCTCCCCACCCTTGTCGCGGCCGATTCCGACCCCGATCTGGTTGCAGGGTTACTTGTGCAGAGGTTCCCTAAGCCCGAAAACAACAATTGAACCGCAGATGGACGCCGATGAACACGGATATAGGCAAGAGCCACAAGGGCAGAAGGAGAAAACGTTTTAGGTTTACCCGTCCACGGTCTTGTGTTTCTTGGTATTGATCCGTTTCGCAAGCAATCAGCGTCTATCCGCGTCCATCCG
>CAZGSN010000689.1:0-6633 GCA_964528465.1 uncultured Binatia bacterium (SeqCode) | reverse complement strand
TAATCCGCCCAGCGAAGGCAAAGTGGGTGTTAGCACCGGATCTGGGGAGCATGAGGCGGGTTGAGATTCCGAGTCGGCATCCGGGCCATGCGGGTTCGTTCCCTGGTGCCGATTGATTGATGGGATTCTTCAGGTAAGCGCTAGGCGATGGACCCCGGCACCTTGGCGAGCCAGCTTCGGCCATTTCTTGCAGCGCAGCTCGGCGTGCCCGATGTTGCAATCACGGGAGTGAGCCGCATGGCTGGCGGAGCCTCGCGGGAGATCTGGTCGCTTGACGTCGGTTACGCACGCGACGGCAGGGACCATTCCCTGGAGCTGGTGCTGCGTCGCGACCGACCGGGCACGGCGGCTACCATCCGCTTGTGCGACGAGGTCGAGCTCCTGCGTGCGGCGTTGGCAGCGGGGGTGCCGGTACCACGCGTGCATTGGCAGGTTGGTACGTCCGACCTACTCGATGCTCCCTTCTTCGTGATGGACCGCATCGCCGGCGAGACCCTCCCGCGCCGGCTGCTGCGCGACGAGGCGTATGCGCATACGCGCGGCGTGATGGCCGCGCAGCTTGGCGTGGCCCTGGCGAGCATCCACAAGATTGATTTGCGCAACCCCCTTTTGAACTTCCTGGTCCGACCAGAGCAAGCGAAGGGCGCTGCGTTGTCGGAAGTCGATCGCTACGAGCAGATCTATCGCTACGCGGCGCCAGACCCGCACCCGGCGTTGGAGTTGGCTCTGCGCTGGCTGCAACGACACGTCCCGTCGAGCGATCGCTGTTGCCTCGTGCACGGGGACTTTCGCGTCGGCAACGTGATCTACGGTCCGGAGGGTTTGCGCAGTGTCCTCGATTGGGAGCTTGCCCACATCGGCGATCCCATGGAGGATTTGGGTTGGCTGTGCGTGCGGGCTTGGCGTTTCGGCAATGACAGCAAGGCGGTGGGTGGGATTGGCGATCGCGATGTGCTCTTTGCGGCCTACGAGGATGCAGGGGGTGGCTCTGTCTCTCCTGCGGATGTTCGCTACTGGGAGATTCTGGGGAACTTCAAATGGGCGGTGATCACCATCATGCAGGCGAAGACGCATCTGGATGGACACGTCCACAGTGTCGAGCTAGCCAGCCTTGGCCGACGTACGGCAGAGGTCGAGCTAGAGCTGCTCGACAAGATCGAGGAACTAGGGTGATGCAACTCCGAGCGCGCCACACGGTGCTTCCGATGGCAACGAAACCATTGCTTTCCATGTCTGGGTCTGCCGGCCGCGGTCGTTTCCCTGTTGCTAGTTACGCCCTGCTTGGATTGGCCTTTCTTCTCTTACAAGGATGCGGATTGGTCGGTCGTTCGGTGGAGCTAGCAGCCTCGCTGGACAATCTGGTTCCGCACGGAGATCGCGACCACTTCGTGTTCCGCTGGGAGCGCATGATCGAAGGCACACGTATTTCTTCGGGAATCCAAGTCGAGCACGTTGCAGCACTGGCGGCGCCGGGGGAGTTCGAGGTAACTCTGAGCGAAGACGGTTTGGCGTCGGGGCGGGTACGCATTCGTAGCGACGGCAAACAAATGGTGGTGCTGAGTGAGGATGACATGAGTCGAGGCATCCGCATTACCTACCAGCCTCCGCTGCCGTACATTGAGGTACCTCTGTTCACGGGGCAGCGGCAATCGACTGTAAGCGGCAATGTCACCGCGCTGGAAGACGACCATGCCTTAGGTGTGCTCAAGGTAACGCAGAGCCAGGCCTTCGAGGCCGCAGCGCCGTTACAGTCGGCGCTCGGCAGCTTCACCACGCCGGTGGCTTTGCGCACGACACGAACGGTGGAAGGCGGCGGCGACACGATTCAAATCAGCAACCAGATTGTCCTAGCACCTGGTTTGGGCGAGGTGCGCTCCGAGGCCACGGCGCCGCAGTCTCCACTGCTTCGTCGCGAACTGATCTGTGCGATCATCGGCGGCAGAGCGGTTGGGGATTGCCAGCAGCTCAAGCAGCGGCGCCGGGAGTAGCCGTGCAGGATCGACCCAACGTTTCTGAGTTGCTGGCTGCCGTCCAGCAGTTCCTGAACGAGGAGGTCGTGCCCACGGTGACTGGGCGCACACAATTCCATGCGCGCGTCGCGGCCAATGTCATGGACATGATTTGCCGGGAGTTGGCACTCGCTTCCGAGCAAGACCTCAGGGAATGGCAAGGCCTCGATCGGATTCTAGGAGCCGAGGCAAAGCCGGACCGAGCCCCGGATTTCCAAGCCGCGTTGCGACACCGCACCGAGGACCTCTGTACCCGCATCCAAGCCGGTGAAGCCGACAGCGGGCCGCGGCGCACGCAGGTGCTGCAACATGTCCGGCAAACCGTTGTCGACAAGCTGCGCATCGCCAACCCGAAGTATCTCGGGGAAGGTAAGGTCGCGGATGCTGCCCCGACGAGGCGCTAGCACAGAACGCCAAAGTGGCGCCGCTTCTATCCGAGAGTTACGCGTTGACGAGGCTGCTTCGAAACTCAGGTGCGGGGCTTCGGGCTGGTGGCTCGGGGCTTGGGGCTTCTGGCGATTTACCAGTCCCTAGCCTCCAGCCCCAAGCCCCAGGCAGGCTTTCAGGCAACCTCTGGCACGCGCGGCTACGTTGCAGGCAAGCAAAGTAGCCGCGGCGGTCACGCCGTGGAATTAGCCGGAATCCCTACCCCTACGGGATCCAATTCCACCCGACTCCGCGCGCTCAGAGGAGATTCGGGTAGCGGCGGCGAATTTCTTCCAGCATCCACGCCCGTGCGGCAGGGTTGGCCTCGACCAAGGTACGCAGACGTTCTCGGGAGATGGCGTAGGTGATCATGTGCGTCATTGCCGTGACTGTCGCGGCGCGCACCGTGTCGAGGAGCACCCCACGCTCACCGATGACGTCATGTTCTCCGACCGTGGCAACTCCCTTACGGCCGATGGTGACGACAGCCTGCCCGACTTCGATGATGTAACACTCTGGGGATTCGCCGCCTTCTATGCAAAGTAGATCACCGGCATCGAAACTCATCGGATAGGCGGTGGCGGCGAGCTGCTCGAGTTCACTGGGAGTGCATTTGGCAAATAAACTGTTGCATTGCAGCAGCGCCACCGTCGCGGCCAGCCGATCTCCAGTGCGCACCGGCACCGAGTCGTCACGCGACGGATCGGTCTCAATGCGTTGGCGCAGCTCGGCACGCCAACGCAAATCCGCTTCCAAGTTGCCCGCTCGCGGTCGCAGCCCGTCGTCCCTGTGCTCGGCCGCTAATGCCGATGATGGAGCAGATGATGGAGCAAGGGTGGAGGTCGCCGCAGCCATCGCGCTCTTCCCAGGAATGGCCGCACTACGACAGGCTACGTCGAGGGTCACAAGGCCTCGGAGAGTTAGCCGATCTTGGAAACGCGGCTCGCTTGTCAGCTCGATGTGGTCGAAGCGCTGCAAGAGAGAGCGGAAGGTGATTTCGATCTCGGCCCTTGCCAGGGCTGCACCGAGGCAGAAATGTACGCCGCCGCCGAACGTGAGCGGTTGCACGTCGGTGCGTGTCACATCGAGTTGGTCGGGGTTAGGGAAGCGTGCCGGATCACGATTCCCGGCACCGAGCAGTGCAAAGACCTGTTCACCGGCCGGTATCGTTGTGCTGCCGATCTCGATACTGGCCTCAGTCGTACGGTTGGCCAACTGCGCGGTGCCGTCGTAGCGCAGGAATTCGTCGGGCAGGTTGGCAAACAGCGACCCGTCTTGCCGCAACAAGGCAAGCTGATCGGGATGGCGCAGCAACGCCAGCAGGCCGTTGCCGAATAGATTGGTGGTGGTCTCGAATCCGGCCGCGAACAATAGAGACGCTAGAGTGCATAGCTCATCGTCCGTCAAGCGGTCGCCACCATCATCGGCGCTAGCCAAACTGCTGAGGAGATCGTCGCCCGGCTGTCGCCGTTTCTCTGCGATCAAATCGAGGAAGTAGGCACGAATACGGAGCTGCGCTGCATCCGCCGCGTCCAATTCCTCGGCCTTGGGCTGCATTTCGAAGATAGCGACCAATGCCTTGACCAGCTCCCGAAACTGCTGCCGGTCACCATCGGGCACGCCAAGCATCTCGCCGATGATGGTTACCGGCAGCGGGAATCCCACTGCTTCCAATACATTGCCGCCGCCGGCTTCGGCGATGGGATCCAGCAACTGATGGACAACCTTCTCGATGACCGGCTTGAGATTCTCGATGCGCCGCGGGGTGAAGGACTTGGTAACCAGCTTGCGCAGGCGCGTATGCTCGGGACCGGTGGTATTGAGCATGGAATGCTCACCCGCGGTAAGCGACGGGTGGCGCCGCCAATCGGCACCAAAGCGCTGCCCCACCTGCTCCGCATAACTCTTGCCTAAGCGCGGATCGCGCAGCGCAGCCCAACAGTCGTCGTAGCGACTAAGCACCCACAAGCCGAACTTGGTGCGGTGCACCGGCCCCACCTCGCGCAGTTGATGGTACAGTGGGTACGGATCGGCGCGTCCCTCGGGGGTAAGAAACAGGCGGGTGAAGATAGCTTCCGCCTCGCTAGCGGATGCTGGGGTGGAATTCGTTACCATGGGTGCTCCTTTGCGACGCGGCGTCGCTAGGCACTACCGGCACCGCCTGGTTGGATCAACTCCGGCGTCGGATTTTCCCGAATCTTGGAGGACCCTTCGTGCAAAACCTCGGGATAGGGGTAAGACTCACTTCCCGAACCCCGGCAAAGCAAGCAAGGCAGCAGTCGCAGCACTTCCGCTATCCGAATGTCAGCCCCAGCACCCTCCAAGGTCAGTCCAAGCGCAGATCAATTCCTGCAGCGACGTTTTTCCAAGGAATCAGCTCAATCCCACCACCGAGTTGACGTGGCTCGCGCCCGCCGTAGACGACCCACCCACGGCGCAGGTTCAGGTCCTTCATGCACTGCCGTAGTCCGGCCAGATCGCGGCCGCCGATGGTCGCTCCGAGCTTGATCTCGATCGGCAAGATTCGGCGCCCGTTGGCGAGGAGAAGATCCACCTCCGCACCAGCTTGGGTGCGCCAGTAGGTAACCCCCGGAACACCGACCTGTTCCCGTGCCATGGCAATCAGCTCTTCCACGACCAGCCCTTCGAAGGAGTGGCCGCGCCGCGGCCAAGTGTCGAGTTCGCGCGGATTGCGCAAGCCGGCAAGGTAATGAAGCAAGCCGCTGTCCCGCAGGTAGAGCTTTGTAGACTTGGTGAGGCGCTTCTGGATGTTCGCGTAATGAGGCGGCAGGCGTCGAATCATGAACGCGCCTTCCAGAACGTCCAGGTAATGCGTCACGGTCGGACTGCTCACTCCCAGAGATCGCGCCAGATCGGATACATTCAGTAGATTCCCGTGAACGTGCGTGAGCATCGTCCACAGGAGTCGCAGTCGATGCGACGGCAGGCGTAGTCCAAGCGCCGGTAGATCGCGTTCAAGAAATGTCGAGACATAATTTTGCAGCCAGTCGCCACGGGCGCTACTTCCACGCAACGCCAAGACGGGAGGGTATCCACCCCAAAACCAGCGCTCGGGCCCTAGCGGTGTGCCGACCAGCTCGCTTGCGCACAGCGGAGTCAGCTCCAAGATCCCAACCCGTCCGGCCAAGGACTCCGAGGCGGTCTCCAGCAGTTCCGGTGATGCCGAGCCGAGAAGAACAAAGCGGCCCTTGCGTCGCGTGCGGTCAATTACGTGGCGAAGCGCTGGGAAGAGTGGTGGCAGGCGTTGCGCCTCGTCGAGTACGAGATGATGAGGGTTCGCGTCGAAGAAGGATT
Source organism: uncultured Binatia bacterium (SeqCode) (assembly GCA_964528465.1). Lineage (GTDB taxonomy): Bacteria > Desulfobacterota > Binatia > HRBIN30 > HRBIN30 > CAZGSN01. Next base: position 883 of record CAZGSN010000689.1, on the reverse strand, counting down.
CGATATCCGCTCGGATGAGTGCAATATCTGCCGGCCTCTCAAGGTCGAAATGGGCCCAGGCCGGCAAGAGATCGCGCGCCAACGTGCTCTTGCCACATTGCCGTGGCCCAACGATCAGGACGGCTGGGAAGGTGCGCAATAACTGTCGCAGGCGTTTGGAAGCATGCCGGGGGATGAATTTCATGACCTCGGTATCTTAAAGTCTAACTTTAAAATTACAAGGTAATTCTAGTTGCCTGTGCCGGCCGACTCAGGAGGTCCGTGCGAGGATACATCCGTCCCTCCAGCGAACCACGCAACTTGGAAGGCAGATTGTGTGTGACCTAGCTCGCGGCGAAGCGAACGCTTTGGGAATCGTCGATCCCTGCCTGGGAGGAAGGAGGCTAAGCAAGCATCCAAGAATCCGCCACCATGCTGGCCAGGGATGGAGCAAGCGTGATAGCCATGTACGTCATGTGGGCTCGTCTTCCCTATCCTCTGATTTGCGCTGTGCTCGGCTTGATTCTCGGCTGGGCGCCGAAGCTGGTGCACGGGCCCATCCCGGAGAAGTACAACCTTCACTACATCCAAGGCGCGGTTGCCGTCTGGGCTTGGTACAACGCCCGCATGCTCATTGGCCTGCTGGTGGGCATCACGGCTTGGCCGCGACGCTGGTACTTACGGGGGCCGCTGTGCGGGGTGATTCTGCTCGGGCCACTCGGCTTCGTTTCTCTCGCTACTCCAGAATGCGGTCCCCCCTGCATGTTCTACAACTGTTCGACCGCTGCGCTTGTCGGTCTCGCCGTGGGCGGGATCGCGTTTGCCCTGACCGGTCGCCACCACCTCTATGACGAGCCCAAAGCCGGAACCTAGCGCGTCGGCGGCCGGCCACGACGGCGAGGAG
>CAZGSN010000688.1:0-3432 GCA_964528465.1 uncultured Binatia bacterium (SeqCode) | reverse complement strand
CGCCGCCATCAGAAGATCATCGAAGAGACTCCGTGCCCGATACTGACGCCGCAAACGCGGCGGCGCATGACCGACGCCGCCATCGCCGTGGCGCGCAGCGTGAGTTACCACAGCGCCGGGACAGTGGAATTTCTGCTCGCGCCCGACGGCGCCTTCTACTTCCTCGAGATGAACACACGCTTGCAAGTCGAGCACCCGATCACCGAGTGGGTGACGGGCATCGACCTCGTGCAGGCGCAATTGCGTGTCGCCGCAGGCGAAGAACTGTGGATGCGGCAAGAAGATGTGGTGGCGCGTGGGCATGCCATTGAGTGTCGCATCTGTGCGGAGGACCCCGCGCAAGGCTTCCTGCCTAGCCCTGGAACCATTCATCACCTGCGCGAGCCGCAGGGTGTTGGCGTGCGCGTCGACTCCGGCATTACCGCCGGATTCACCGTGCCGCTCTATTACGATCCCATGCTCTCGAAGTTGTCCGTATGGGCCAGTAATCGCGATGCAGCGCGCCGCCGCATGCTGGCGGCGCTACGCGATTACGAGATCCTCGGTTGCACTACGGCAATTCCCTTCTTACTCGACGTGCTTGCCCACCCCGCCTTCTGCCAAGGCGACACGCACACCCATTTCATCGAGCAACACTTCGCGGCTTGGCATCCGGCGGAGACGCACCTCGACGTTGCCTTCCTGGCAGCAGCGATCGACAGCGTCCTGCAGCCGACACGTGCCTCCGGTGTGGCCACAGTCAACGACGACACGCCATGGAATCAGCTCGGCTCGTGGCGCTTGGGTAGGCAGGACTGACCCATGCACGTCGTCCTACGCCATCGCCAACAGGTGCTGCGTGCCGAAGTGCGTCGCGACCAGCGCCGCTTTCAGGTGACGACCGCTGACGGCATGGTGCACGACGTCGATGTCGAAACCATTGCCGCCGGCGTGCTGCGCTTGACTCTCGGAACACAATCCTATCGCGTTGCCATCGCGCGCCGCGGGCGTGAGCGGCTGATTACGGTGGGCGGTGAGGTCTACGTGTTTGCTCCCGAGTCTGCTTCGTCGAGCAGCCACTCCGTGGCGGAAGTCGCTTCGCCGGAGATTGTGGCGCCGATGCCGGGCAAGATCTTGCAGGTTCTCGTCAAGCCAGGTGATCGCGTCGCGACCGGGGATGGCTTGATCGTGTTGGAGGCGATGAAAATGGAGACGCGTCTCAGCGCCGAGGCCCCTGGCGAGATTGCCGAGGTCCGCGTCACAGCCGGCGACAGCGTCGACGGCGGGCAAGTCCTCCTCGTAGTGCGCCTCGACAAGAGCTGAAAGATCTCATTCACCTGTTTTTCCCCCTGTGTCGCGGTCGATTCCGATACCGATGCCGATTCCGACCCCGATCTGGCTACAGGGCTATTGGACAGAGGTTTCCCCTAGTTTCACTTCCAAGAGTGGTCCTTCTTGGTGTTCTTGGTGCCTTGGTGGTGAATTCTCTTGTGCACGTCCTTTGACACGCCTCCTAGGCAGGGGGCGGCGTCACCAGTCACCGCTCCCAGAAGCGAGGTTGCATTAGGTTCGCCACCTTGGCTAATGCCGCGGCATGCCCAACGTACGAGCCAACGGAATTCAGATCGAGTTTGACGAATTTGGGGATCGCAAGGCGCCGCCGCTGCTGTTGATCATGGGCCTCGGGGCGCAGATGATTTTGTGGCGCACGAAGTTTTGCGAAGACCTGGCAAGCCGCGGCTACCGCGTCATCCGCTTCGACAACCGCGATGTCGGCAAGTCGACATGGTTCAACGAACTCGGCGTTCCTGATGTCTTGGCTGCAGTCACCTCGGCACTCATGCGCCAGCCCACCGATCAAGCTCCGTATTACCTTCGGGATATGGCGGGCGACGCCGCTGGGCTGCTGGATGCTCTGGAGATCGAGCAAGCGCATGTTGTCGGAGCTTCCATGGGTGGGATGATCGCGCAGAGCCTTGCCATCGAGCATCCAGGCAAGGTGCGAACCTTGACCTCGATCATGTCGACCCCGGGTGATCCCAACCTACCGCAGCCGAAGCCGGAGGCGACGAGCGTCCTGCTTACACCGCAACCAGACACCCGAGAAGAAGCGATCGAGCGGGGGGTGATGGTGTTTCGCACCATCGGCAGTCCCGGCTTTCCTTTCGATGAGGAGGAGGTGCGCGACCTGGCCACGCAGTGTTGGGATCGCGGTGCCAACCCGGCCGGCGTGATGCGCCAGCTCGTCGCCATCGTTGCTTCCGGCAATCGCACCGAAGCGTTGCGCTCTCTGGGCGTTCCCTCCCTCGTCATTCACGGCAAGGAGGATCCATTGGTGCCCGTCGAGGCGGGCATGGCCACAGCCGCGGCGATTCCAAACGCCAAGCTGGTGCTGATCGATGGTATGGGGCACGACATGCCACGCCCATTGTGGCCCCGGCTCATCGAAGAGATCAGCGCCATCGCCCGCAACTAGATCCGCAGCCCTCGTGGGCTGCGGGATCGACGCAATCGACATACCGGAAGCAAGGTAAGACCCCGGATCGTTACCATCGCGAACCGCCAAACGCTGCAAGGCTAATCCGTGGTGCTCGGGAGACGAAAATGGCCGCCAGTCTGTGGATCTTGCTCGATGACATCGCCACCGTCCTCGATGACGTTGCGGTTCTTACCAAGGTAGCCGCCCGCAAGACGGCTGGTGTGCTTGGCGATGACCTTGCTCTCAATGCCGAGCAGGTCTCCGGGGTTCGGGCCGAGCGCGAGTTGCCGGTTGTGTGGGCCGTGGCCAAGGGCTCGCTGCTCAATAAGGTGATTCTCGTTCCTCTGGCCATGGCGCTCAGTGTCTTATTCCCCTTCGCCATTACCCCCCTCCTGGTTCTAGGCGGCCTCTTTCTGTGTTTCGAAGGTGCCGAGAAGCTGTTGCATCGCTGGGTCGATGACGGCGCGGCCACGCATGCTGCGGCCCTGCACGACGCCCTGCGCCATGCGGACGTTAGCCTAGAGGAGGTAGAGGCGGACAAGATTCGCGGCGCTATCCGCACCGACTTTGTCCTGTCGGCCGAGATCGTGGCGATCGCGCTCGGCAGCGTGCAAGGCCAGCCCTGGCCGACGCAAGCCCTGGTGCTGAGCGGACTCAGCCTACTGATGACCGTCGGCGTCTACGGCCTCGTGGCGATGATCGTCAAGCTCGACGATGTGGGCGAGGCGTTGCAACGCACACCGACGACGGCCGCCTCGCCTGGGTTGCGGCAATCCATCGGAGCTGGTCTGCTGTGGATCATGCCGCAGATGATGAAGGGCCTGTCGTTGGCCGGAACAACCGCCATGTTCCTCGTCGGTGGTGGCATCCTCGCGCACGCGCTTCCATCCACCCACCATGCAATGGAGCAGTGGCCAGCCCTAGCCACAGCGGCGCTGAACGGCAGCCTAGGTCTGATCGCCGGGACCGCGCTG
>CAZGSN010000687.1:0-4371 GCA_964528465.1 uncultured Binatia bacterium (SeqCode) | reverse complement strand
CGCTGGCAAGATTGGCAACATCGCCTGTCGTAGCGGTGAACTGTGCATTGCAAAGATCGTCCGGGTGGCGCGCTAGGTCGAAGCCACGCACGCGCCATCCAGCCGCGAGAAGATCACGGACAACCCAAGAACCAATGTGCCCAGCGGAGCCGGTGACTAAGGCAAGTCGCGTGTTGTCGTTCCTAGCGTGCACCGCGAACGACCCGCAGAACGGGGGACAGGAAATCGACCTTCCCTGCCAGCAACATATTGAGTTCAACCGCACCGCAGAACCCGCAGCCAGGGCAATTTTGACCTGGCATCTGCGACAACGCCCATTCGATTCCGCGGTCGCGACAGTTGGGAACTGGAGTGTCGTACTCGATGCGATCGCACGGCATGACATCGCCGTTGGCCTCGATCATCACGAACACCTCCCCCGCCCAGCACTTCACGCCCTCGATACGTGGCCAGGCCCGAATATGCTCGAGCCCGTGCATCGTGTTGCGCAAAGCGGGGCTGCCGCGCCGCTTCTCGGCAACCAGAAAGTCAATCGCGCGGCCGTACTCCTGCACATCGGGAAAGGTGCTTTGCACATCGGCGCTAGCGTGTTCGTGCGCCATCACGGGTTGGAAGGCAACAAAGGTTCGGTGCCGCGCCGCAAAGGCGAGCGCAAACGCGATCTCCCCAAGGTTGTGCCTGTTCATGGTGAACGCAAAGGAGAAGGGAACACCGAGCTCGCGCGTAATCTCGATGGCTTCTTCGAGTTCACCAAAAGCGCCAGGACGCCCACGCACGGCATCGTGAACCTCGGCACTTCCATCCAACGAAAACTTCACCAGATCCAACTGACGAACCGCATCACGGTGCTTGCCGAGCAGAAAACCGGTTGTGTTGATGTCGACCTTCATGCCTGTCGCCACCGCAGCTCCGACGATCTCACCGATGTCGTTACGCAACAGCGGCTCACCCCCCGACAGCGTCAACCGTCGTGTTCCCAGACGAGCGAGATCCCGCACGATACGCGCAATTTCCGCGGTCGCCATTTCGCGGGAGGGAGTGTACCAATAGGAGCAATACGAACAGCGCGAGTGACAGCGATTGTTTAGGCTGATCTTGGCAACCACAGGAATCTTGGCGCCGAGAAAACGTATCTGTGCCAGATCAATGCCAGTGCCAATTGCCTCTCGGATCTTCATGGCGAGTAATTCCGTCCTCATGCCGTCGCATAGCGACGGGGGTCCCGCGACTTAGACGGACTCTCCGTCGCGGCTCACTCAGGCACTCCCTCTACGGACAGCAGCCCCTCGTCTGCCAGACCTGAGCCGTTGGTTGCCGACAAGGAGCGCAACTTCCCTTCCGGCCCAGCCCCCGGGCGCCAGCGCCGCTCGATGGTGGCCTCCCCGGATGGCGGCTTTGGCGCCGCAATGCGCGGGCGATCGATCCAGCGTTCGACGAGACTGCGCACGGAGAACGGGATTGCTGCCAGGGTATCGAAATAAAGCTGATTCAACTGCAGCGTCTTCGTGCAATGGCAACCGACACAGTTGAGAGGATCTTCGCGCAGACGCTCGACGGCCCCAGCCAAGCCATGTTCCACAACACTAAATCCCTTGGTCTGATGTTCCAGCATGGCGCACGGGAACACGTTCCCATCCGCGGCAATCTTCACCAGGCCGCTACCGGCGAAGCAAGGGATACGTCCCCCTCCCGGCCACTTCTTGAGATACTCAAACGACGAGGCAGAACCGAGCACCGGCGCCCCCCGACGAGCACGGTCCGCAATACAGGCGAAGGCTTCCCGCATTGCCTCTGGGGTAGGGCAATGCCGTTCGTGGTCGATATCAAAGGCGTGCACGGGGCTCACGGGAAGGAAGTTGACCTTTGCTCCCCAATTCTGCGCCAGCTCCAGGACATCATCGATATGGTGCAGGTTGTGCCGGGTTAGCACGGTGCTGAGCAGCAAGCGCACGCCGCGCTCACGGACGGCCGCGACCGCCTTGGTTACCGACTCCCAGGTGCCGGGACCACGTTGCCGTTCGTGGATCTCACGTGGGCCATCGACGGAGAGTTGCAACCGGTACAAATGATTGAGAACACCCAGCCGCCGCGGCAAGTAGGTACCATTGGTCGTGATGCTGAGGGCAATGCCATGCTCGTGGATGCGACGCGCGATGACCTCGATGTCAGAGCGCAACATGGCTTCGCCGCCGTTGATGGAGACCGCACAAGTGCCCAGATCCGCCATCTGATCGACGATCGCCAGGGCCTGCTCTGTGTTGAGCTCCGGCAGCTTGTGCTCCGGAACATCACAATACACACAGCGAAGATTGCAACGGTGCGTGATTGCCCAGCTCACCACCACGGGACGTCGTTGGCCCAACCAGCGGACGCCAGCCAGAGCTCGCGCCGCACGCAGGCTTTGCACCTTGGCCGCTAGCCAGGAAGGGGGAGCAGCCGCGGTGAGGTCTTGCGCCATGAGAGACCAACCTTACACCAGCGCGCGCAACAACCGCAAGGAAGCGCTTGTATTGGCCTTGATTCGGGCGTGCGTCATATTTGTTGGCTTTCATCCGAGATCCACGGCCTCACGGCTGCCTCACGGCCGCGGCTACTGTGTCTTCGCCAACTCCGTGTAGCCGCGCGCGTGAGCGCGTGGATGGTGGAAGTTTGCCTCCCAACAAATTTGTCGCACACCCCCTTGATTCTATTCCTACCGTGGGCAGCGCGACGGTCTGGCAAACCCGGCAAGAAGCATCCTGGGACTTACTCCTCCAGCGGGGGTTGCGGTCCGGGAATGATCCCAGCGAGGTCGGGATCCTCATCTCCCTCGGCTGCGGGGCGCTCTTTTGCCTCTTTGGCACGATCGGCACGGCGCGCAATTTTTTTCTGCTGCCACTCGCGACGCTCGATCTCCTTGCGTCGCTTGTTCATCGACGGACGTCCACCTGCCATCCACTCCTCCTTTACGACCAGCCCTTAAAGCAGGGTTGCAGGCGAATACCCATGTCCCATGAAGACGAATTCACGAATCGGAACCGGGCTTCGGCAGGCGCGGGAAATCGTCGCCTAGCGACTCGAGAAACCCCTTGAGTTCATCGGCCACCAGATGGTTCCCTTTGGCGCTCATGTGGCGATCCCGGGGCTCATTGAATAGGGTGGCTCGCTCTTCCGGGGAGAAGCGATTGAGGGCGGGCAAGATGTCAAACGTCTTGAGTTGGTTATTCCTCGCGCACACTAGCATCTGCTCTGTAATGGCGAGATCTTCCGGGCTTGGCACCGGGCGGTGCTGGGCCAGAATCACCGTCTTGGCACCGGCAGGGTCCGCCGCCAGCATTGCCATCAAACGGCATCCGACCTCACGACCGGAAGAGTGCTCTTGCTTCTCCATGCCCACCCAACAATGCCAAAACTGTTCCGCGTAGGCATTCATTAGCTTGTGCACCATTAGGCTATAGCCACCGATCTTGTGAACCCAGGTGGGAATGGGACGCTCCTGCACCAGCGGCGGAACCAAGCGCAGTCCCTCCCCTTCCAGCTCGAAATACGGTTTGGGGCGATTGAACATGTTCGACATCTCGCAACGAGGGACGATGTTGTGGGGGATGAAGCTGACTACGATGATCTCCGGGGAATAAATCCTGTTGAGTTCGATGGCACGCAGCACCGCTTGATCGAGGCCAAACCCATCGACACCTGCATTGATCACGCGCTTGCCCGTCTGCCGCTCCAGGATGGAGGGCCAAGTATCCGTGTCATTCATGTAAGCACCAAAGGTGTAGGAGTCGCCCGTCGCCAACAACCAAGGCGGCGCGTCTGGCAAGGAATTCCCATTGAGACGGATACTGTTCTCGCCAAAAGTGAAGCGCATGCCCACGTCGTCGCGGGACCATATCGCGTACGGCCGTGGGATTGTTCCATAGAGGGGATGCGCCGCCCACAGGCCTTCGCCGATGTCTCCTAGGATGAAGTTCTCAAATGAAAGAAGCCTGCCCTCGGAGTACCGCACACCGACCTCGAGCACGAGAAAGGCCAAGACCACACCGAAGGTAGCCGTGATGGCTCGTGACAATAGCGAGGATCGTCTGTCAGCCACGGGAGGACCCAATGGATTGCTCATACGGCAGTGTACCCAAGCGATGCACCGCCGGGTCCACCTGTCAGCCTTGTTCGATCGGCGAAAAGCCGCGTGCGCAGCTACCTAGTTACTTTCGTGGATACAGGCGCTCTCGAGGTTGTCCAGCGCTGCCGTGCAAGCTTCCTTCTTGCCGCTCAGTCCGGCACGAGAAAGATCGTCTTCCAGCCCTCGGAGACCCTCTTGCTGCAGCTTGGCCACAGAAGACACTAGCCCACGACAGTCGGCACCCTCCTCTCCTTTGGGGCACCGGCTGG
>CAZGSN010000686.1:0-4791 GCA_964528465.1 uncultured Binatia bacterium (SeqCode) | reverse complement strand
TAGATACCGCGACCCAGGAACAGCCAGTTGGCAACATGGGCGTGGCGAAAGGCCGACGCGCGAATCAGGCCCGAGCGTTCGTTGACGATGGCTTCGATCTGCCCCGGTAAGGCGGCCAGTGCTGCCTCGTGTTCGCGTCGTAGCGCCGGTGTCAACACGCCCCGCCGTTCTCCGAGTTCCAGGGCCAGGCGGGTGAGCAGCACCATTTGGCAAAGCGCCGCTTTGGTACTGACTACGCAAACCTCCGGACCGGAGCCCTGCAGTACGACGCGATCCACCAGGCGCGCGATCGAAGAGCCGACGACGTTGACGATCGCCGCCGTCGTCGCGCCGCGGGCCTTGGCGTGGCGCAAGCTCATGACCGTGTCGTAAGTTTCTCCCGACTGCGAGATCGCCAGAACCAACGAACTCGCATCGGTACGGTCGATGTGACGAAACTCATCGGAGCTGGCAACGGAAACATCCAAGTCGGCATACTGTGCCAAGGCGTACTGGCCATACAACGCGACATAGTAAGTGGTACCGACACCGAGGAGGTAGGTGCGCTTCGATGCTTCGATCTTGTCGGCGAGGGCGCCTATGTCATCGGCATCGATACACAAGGCCGCGCGCACAGCCTGTGGTTGCTCGTGGATCTCCTTGAGCATGTAGTGGGGATAGCCGCCCTTGCGCGACAGCTCGGAGTCCCACGGAACGACGGTGACCTCTTTCTCGATCACCTCTCCGGTGCGCAGGCTCTTCACCGAGTAGCTGTCTTTGGAGATGATCCCGTACTCACCGTCGTCGAGTATTACCGTGTTCTTGGTGTAGTCGATGAAGGCGTTGAAATCGGAGCCTACATAATTGGTCTCGCTACCAACACCGATGATGAGCGGGCTTTCGTGGCGCGCACAGAAGATTTGCGCCGGAGCATGCGTCGTGATCAGGGCCAGCGCGTAGCTTCCTTCCAGACCACGCAACGCTGCTACCAAGGCGCCTTCGACGCTGCCGATCTCCGAAAACTTCTGCTCGATGAGATGCGCGATGACCTCGGTGTCGGTTTCGGAATGAAAGGTGTGGCCTTTCTTGATGAGCTGCTCACGCAAAGGCTTGTAGTTGGCGATGATGCCGTTGTGGACAACGGCAAAGTCGCCACTGCAACTCGTATGCGGGTGGGCGTTGCTCTTGGTGACCTTCCCGTGCGTTGCCCAACGCGTGTGGGCAATGCCGACGTAGGAAGCGAGGCGTCGAATATTTTCCTTCTCGTTTACCTCATCGACGCTGCCGACATCCTTGCGAATGTGGATGTGCCCGTCGTTTAGGTAGGCGATGCCGCACGAGTCGTAGCCGCGGTACTCGAGGTGATGGATGCCGTCGTACAGACGGTCGCCGATCTGATGAAAGCTAACTACTCCGCTGATGCCGCACATGGTTATCGCCCCGCGCCTACGGTGGTGTGATGAGGAATGACGGTTCCCGCCGGCAGAACCGTTCCCGCCGCGACGGTGTTGCCGCCGCCCACCTTGACGTTATCGCCGACCAAAGCTCCCAATTTTTTCAAGCCCGAGCTTATGGCTTCCCCGCGTACATCTACAGACACGGGCTTCGCGTCCAGGTTTTCGTTAAAGGTCACGACCCCCGAGCCAATGTCGGCATTCTCGCCGATCACGCTGTCGCCCACGAACGACAAGCGGCCGACGGTAGCACTTCCGAAGAGCACGCAATTCTTGAGTTCGACTCCATAGCCGATCAACGACTTGGGGCCGAGGGACGTGTAGGAGCGGATCAAGGCGTTGTTACCGACGTAGGAGTCGTGGCCGATGTAGCACGGACCAGACAACACGGCCCCCGCCTTGATGACGGAACCTGCTTCGATGCGTACCGGGCCATGCAGTGTGACATTGCCCTCAATCGTCGCCCGGCTCGAAATTTGGGTTTGTTCCCAAGTGTCCATCACCATGCGATTGGCAGCCAGGATGTCCCAAGGATACTCGAGGTCCAACCAGCCCTCTTCCCAGATCGACGCACGTAGGGCCGGCGACAGGATCAAGCGCTCGAACACCTTCTCCATGTCTCCATCGCACTTCTCCACCAGATCGAGCGTCTCGGCGGGCAACACGAACACTCCTGCCAGTACGTAATTGCCGAGGCCGGCAGTGGTCGGCTTTTCGATGATCTTGGTGATGCGCGTGCCGCTGAGATAGACGTTGCCGTAGCGCTCGGTGGGCGGACCGGGCAAGCACACGCAGGCAATTGGACCTTTGAAGGAATTGAACGACTGCAGCACATGCGGGAACATATTGGCCGAGGCCGCAACATCGCCGTATACCAGGATGAAGTACTCGCCGGGATTGAAGCGGCGGCGTGCGCACAGAATGGAGTCGCCGATGCCGCGCGGCTTGTCCTGCTCGACGTAAGTGAGATGGACGTCGAGGTCCTGTCCCTCCCCGAAGGCCTCACGAACTTTCTCCCCGTTTTGCCCAAGCACCGCGGTGATGTCGGTAACGCCGGCCTCGCGCAGATGGGTCAGTGTACGTTGCAGCAAGGAGCCGCCCGCCACCACAGCCATGGCTTTCGGCCGTGTCGACGAAAACGGAACCAAGTTGCGGCCGGCGCCGCCAGTAAGAACAAGTGCCTTCATGAATGCCCTTTCGCAACGTACCTTACCCCTTCGCCTACCGCAGGCTCAAGGTTTATGGGCCAGTTGATTGGAAGAACAATGAACACGACCACGCTACCGGTTGCTAGCCAAAGAAGGTTTTCGTTGACCAACGGGAGTGCACGGTGCAAGTATCAGCGCGCAATAGCATTCCATTCCACCAGGAGGGTGCGATGTCTGAAGCTTCCGTAAGTAGGGCGTTCAAGGCAGGGTGGAGTTTCCGCATTGCCTGCGGGCTTTCGCTAGGCGCCTGGCTGCCGACCGCTTTGGCAGCACCGGCGGCGCTGCAGTGCGCATCCACCAAGCTCATGGTCTCTGGCATGTATGCCATGCACACGCTTCAGTGTGAGAGCGCGGGAATTCGTCGTGGTGTGCCGGCTGCCCTAACGTGCCTGCAGAAAGCGGATCAGCGTTTTTCCGATTCCTTTCAGCGCTTGGATGCTCGCGGCGGATGCTTCGTGACCGGTGACGCTGCGAGCCTTGTCCCTCTGGTCGACGCTCTAGTGACCCCAGCACTGGCGGCGTTGAACCCGGGGCTGGCGTCGACGGCGGAAAGGAAATGCGCTGCTACCAAGGTCAATACGGTCGCAGTTGCCGCGCAGCGGAGGCTGAAGTGCTACACCAACGCGACACGCTTCAGCACGGCGCTTGATTCGGAATGCCTAAGCCGAGCGGAAGCATCCTCAACGGCAATGTTCGTCCGCCTCGATTCTTCAGGGCAGTGTGCGACTACGGGAGACGCGGCCGCAATGCATGCCCTGGTTGTGGATTTTGTCGATGCGGTTGTTGCGGTGATTCCAACCACGCAGCCGACGGCTACACCAACGCCAACCCCAACGGTTTCCGGTACGGCGACGCCAACGTCCTGCCGCGGTGATTTGCCGGCGGTAAATTCGGTCACATCACCTACGGATCAGCCTAGCCAGGTGCTCTACGTATGTGGCCGTAACGTGGGATCGAGTTCGTTGACCGTAACCGGCAGCGCTGGACCGGCTACGAGCCTTGGCCTCAGCGGAGGCTGCTCAGAGACCTGTCCGAATCCCGCCAACGCGGCTTGCTATGCCTTTGCATTGCCCTTGCTCGAAAACACGGTCAACGCCGTATCCGTGTGCCAGGCCAACGGTAGCTGCGTCGCCGGTGGTTGCGTCACCACAGATCGCAACGGTTACTCCTTAGCCATCACACAGAGCCCGTAATACCCTAAAGAGCTTTGCAGGAAGAATTGGCTTAACCTGTTCCATCTCGCAACAGCCGTCAGTAACGGCAACCGGATGTTTGATTGGCGGCGGAGCGCATGATAACCCGTCCTGCCATGTTAAAAGACGGGGCGCTCCGTTGATTGAGACAGATCAAAGGTCCAGTGGCTAACCGTCGATTGGTTGATAGTGATCAATGAGAACAAGGTTCCAGAGAAGGAAGCGGCACACGATCGGTGACTAGCCAGTGGATGTCGGTCCTCCGGAGGTTGTGGCGGAACAAGCAAGGTATGTCGGTAGCCCTGAGCATAAGGATCACCCCGCGAGGTGCATAGGACCCGGGATGTGAGCAAGAACACCGACGCTCTCCGGGAGGGAATCCGTCGGATGTGTGTTAGTGAAGTCTTCGAAAGTGGCTTCCCGAGGTACGTGTGGACCTGGATCGATGGCGAGTTGTACGAAGCTCGTCATATCAACGGAGCCGCGGGAACCTACAAGGGCTACCGGTTAGAAGAGGTAGAAATGCCCGGGGATCCGGCAGGGCGGCTGGAGTGGGAACCCTGATGAGGTTCGATATCGAGTGGGAGGAGGCCCCTGGCGTCAAGGATCGGGTGTTGGCAGCGACATGGGCTAGGCTCACGCTCACTGTCGATGGTCAATGCGCGTCGGAGTTGATTGACGGTAGATCGCTGAGCCGCCGGACCGGGATTTACGAGTCGTTGTTTCCTCTCGCCGAATGGCTGGTGGAAAACTGGTGGTACCTTTTACACGAACCGTCGCCTTATAGCCCTGTGCTTGGAGGACGCGCTGCCTCTTCGCTGATGCGTTCGTGGGTTCAACGTCACAACCTGCTTGCAGCCCGTGATGGCCAGGCACTTCCGGACCTGACCATCGTTAGAGACGGAGACGAAGTGGTGATTCAGTGGGAGGCCGATCCCGTCTCTCAAGGCCAGAGGG
>CAZGSN010000685.1:0-2108 GCA_964528465.1 uncultured Binatia bacterium (SeqCode) | reverse complement strand
GCTTTTGACTGCCGTTTCAGTGCCTGTCGCAAAGGTCAACGGCGTCCAACTTGCGAAGGATCTCGCAGGCACGGCCAATCCGAGCAACATCATGCGATCTGTCACGCAGCACTTGCTAGCAACTGGCTCCGTCTTGCTACTGCTGTTTGACGATACGGACCAAGTGGCTCCGCCCTCGGATGCAAGCCAGCTAAATCGTATATGGGCTCTGCTATTGGCCGTACGGCGCCTGTCTGGAGAATGCCTCCCTCTACGAAGTATTGTTTCACTTCGAACCGAAGTATGGGCTCGCCTCGAAAGCGAAAGTAAAGGCCAACGTGACCAAACCGATCACCTGCGTGGCCTTGTTACATCGTTAAGGGCATCAGATGACCTAATGCAGAAGATTTTACTTAGGCGTCTTACCCTGGCCGCTGAAGAGGCCGGGGTGCGCAACGTCGACCCCTACACTGTATTTTTCGAAAACCCAAAGGTCCGGCTGCCGACTAGCGAAGAACTTCGCCCTTGGGATACGTTTATCATCAAGTCAGCCCGCGAGCGCCCACGCGACGCCATTCAGCTGGTGAAGATTCTCGCTGAACGAGCGAAAGCGAATGGCCATCAGAAGATCGCTGACATAGAGGCAAACGACGGTATGAAGCAGTACTCGCGCGAACGAGTCCGAGATGCAGCCGACGAGTTCGCGCACGACTGCGGTACTCTCGCCAAGGTAATCGAAACGTTTTCTCGCGGCGAATTCGAGTTGCCTTTTGAAAAACTTAGGACACATCTCAAAACTGTTGGTTCTGGGTTCAGCCTAGTAGTCCGCGGTGAGATCATAAAAACGGACGACGACGAATCCGCGTTAACCTTGCTACGGTTCCTCCACGAAACAGGATTCATCAATCCCCGTGTGAGTGATTCACGGCAGCCCAGGGGGTTCAGGCACATCAATTTCCAGGACGACCCGTATTTTGTAAGTGCCGCAAACTGGAACAACCTCCAAGCGGCCACATGGGAGATTCACCCCGCATTCCGTAGCTACCTTCTTACAGCGAAGGCGGATGCACAGGCGCGTAAGTAGCCTGACAAAGCGAAACTAAGGGAATCAGCTTCGCATTAATCTGATCAAATCTAAGCTGTCCCTTTAACTTCTCAAAGGGACAATGGCCTTCCCCCGTTTCTCCGGACGGTTTGCTTAGCCCATTAAGCGCTGCTCGAACTGCACTGGGCTAAGGTAGCCGAGCGTCGAATGCCGGCGCCTCGGATTGTAGAACCGTTCCACGTAATCGAACACATCGGCCCGCGCCTCGTCCCGCGTGGCGTAGTGTTTTCGGCTCGTCCTTTCAGTCTTCAAAGAGGAGAAGAAGCTCTCCATGGCGGCGTTGTCCCAGCAGTCGCCGCGCCGGCTCATGCTGCAGACTATGCCGTGGTCGCGCAGCAGGCGCTGGAAGTCCTCGCTGGTATATTGGCTGCCCTGGTCGGAGTGGTGCAACAACTCGTCGGGCTTGCCACGCCGCCACAGCGCCATCAGCAGGGCGTCGCTGACCAGCTGCGCCGTCATCGAGCCGCTCATCGACCAGCCGACGATGCGCCGCGAGTACAAATCCAGCACTGCCGCCACGAAGAGCCAGCCTTCTGCCGTCCAGAGATAGGTGAAGTCGGCCACCCATTTGCGGTTCGGCGCGTCGGCCTCGAATTGCCTCTCCAGCATGTTGGCAGCGATGCTGTGCTCGGGGCGCACACCGGTGTCCGTCGGGCTGCGACGGCGCTTGCGACGCGCCTGCAGCCCCGCCGCCTGCATCAGCCGAGCCACCCGGTTCTCGCTGCAGGCTTCTCCCCACTCGTGCAGGTCGCGCCAGACGCGCGGCGATCCGTAGGTGCGGTCGCTTGCCTCGAAGCTCTCGCGGATGCGCCCGGTCAGCCGCAGGTTCTCCCGCTGCCAGCAGCTGGGGGAACGCCCCAGCCATTCGTAGAACCCGCTATGGGAGACTTCCATGACCCGACACATCGCCCGCGTCGGCCAGACCGTGCGGTGCCTGGCGATGAATCCGTACCTCACGTCGGGTCCTTCGCGAAGTAACCGAGCGCCTTTTTTAGGATGTCGCGCTCCATCTTGACCTTGGCCA
>CAZGSN010000684.1:0-2184 GCA_964528465.1 uncultured Binatia bacterium (SeqCode) | reverse complement strand
CCATGGCGAGATAGGCGATCAAGGCCAGGCACCAACTCATGCCGCTAGCAAACCAAAGCCCATACACAGGCAGCCAGAACACGTAGAAGAGGCCGAGCACACAACCGACAAGCGCCAGGGGACTGTAGTGCAGTTGTGTGTAGGCGCTGCGTGCCACCATGCTCCACACGCCGCCGAGGGTGGCGTAGCCCCGTGTCGACTCGACGCCGTCGGCGTAGCCAAGCCACAAGTGCCCACCGCTTTCTTTACAGGCACGCCCCAAGGCAACGTCGTCGATGACCGCGTCGCGGATGGCTGCCAAACCACCGGCGCGTTCGAGCGTGCTCAGGCGCACAAGCATGCACCCACCCGCCGCGCCGCTGCTAGGCGATGTATCGTCGCCAATCGCAGCGAACGGGTACAGGCCGGCAAAGAAGTAGGTGAAGGCTGGAATCAACAGCTTCTCGAACAATGTCGCGCACCGGAGGCGCGCCATCACCGAAACGAAGTCGCGCCTGCGGCCGCTGGCGGTCGCCAGCAGACGTTGCAGAATGTCGCGGTGATGGTTGATGTCGGCATCGGTGAACCAAATCCACTCGGCCCCCAGTTGCTTGGCGTGCTCGACACCCTGATGCTGCGCCCACACCTTACCGGTCCACCCCGCTTCGAGTGGGCGCGAAGCCAAGACGGCCAAGCGCTCCCCCGCGCCAAGCTTCTCGGCCAAGCGTTGCGCTACCTGTGCCGTGCCGTCGTCAGAGTGATCGTCGACAAGGATTATCTTGAAGTGCGGGTGGTCCTGTCCGAGTAGAGCCGGCAAGGTGCGTGGCAACTCGTGCGCTTCGTTGCGTGCCGGCACTATTGCCACCACGGTGTCAGAGATCTGCGCATGCTGCGGTGGATCGAGGCACGGCTCGATTCTCCAGCGCCGCCCAACAACGGCGAAGCCAACCCAGAGGATAGCTAATAAGAGCAATGCGCAGGTCATGCGGCGCGCACACTGCCGCAGGCGACGGCTCGGGACAAGGGCCGGGAGGGCGTGGTGGGGCGCGGTGTGCCGGGGCGCCGCCGGCTTCCCGGCACAGCCACGGGGAAGACTCGCAGGCAGTGCCTCGAAGGCCGAGTGTCGCGCAGGAGCGGGTTTCTTCCTATAGTGCCGCGATGGCCCAATCGTCGGAACCGTCGCCGCGCCTGCTACTTGCAGACGGCTCCATCAACATCGTACGCGTTGCCGCCGGCTCGCATCCCGTGCGCGATGCCTACCATTGGCTGCTGACGATGTCCTGGTCAGGCCTCCTGGGCCTATTCCTGGCGGGCTTTGTTGTGGCCAATGCACTGTTTGCCTTCCTCTACTTGCTGGGCGGCCCCCATATCGAGAATGCCCGTCCTGGTTCGTTCGCCGACGCTTTCTTCTTCAGTGTGCAAACGATGGCGACGATTGGTTACGGCAAGCTGGTACCCGCGACGCTGTGGGCAAACGTCCTGGTAACCGCCGAATCGTTTCTTGGTTTGTTGGGCTTGGCGCTGGCAACCGGGTTAATCTTCGCCAAGTTCTCTCGTCCCACCGCGCGCGTCATGTTCTCGCGAGTGGCCGTGCTTGCCTCCCGCGACGCGGTTCCCAGCTTCATGTTCCGCGTCGCCAATCAACGTGGCAACCAGATCGTCGAAGCCCAAATCCACGTCGTCTTGGCGCGCGACGAGACGACGGCGGAAGGCGAGTTGGTCCGCCGCCTCTACGATCTTCCCTTACAGCGCAGCACCAACGCCCTGTTTGCTTTGTCGTGGACGGTCGTGCATCCCATCACCACCAACAGCCCACTCTATGGGGCGACTCCAGAATCGCTGGCGGCTTCGGTCGCAGAGGTTGTGGTATCGCTGGTCGGGCTCGACGAGACATTCTCGCAAACGGTACATGCACGCTACTCCTACGTTGCCGAAGACATCGTCTGGAATGCGCGCTTCGTAGACATCCTCAGCACACGCGCCGACGGCAGGCGGCAGATGGACTTCCATCTCTTTCACGAGGTTTGTGCCAACGACCCGCCAACGCGGTGAGCGTTGGCCCAAGGCCTGTGCGAGTTGGTCGTGGTCGCTACGACTTCTTCAACGACTCGCCCTTGGCGTTCTTGTCTTTGAGCAAGCTGATCAGCTTGTCGGGTCCGCCCTGACTCAAGATTTCTTGGAACTGCGAGCGGAAGTTGGCCACCA
>CAZGSN010000683.1:0-11301 GCA_964528465.1 uncultured Binatia bacterium (SeqCode) | reverse complement strand
AGGCAATCCGGCTGATGCGCCGCGAGGGCGCGCCTGTCCCGAGCCCAGTCGAGGGGGCGTCTCCACTGCTTACGAACATTAAGGATTCGTCTCTGGAGACGGGCCGCCCTCGGCCCGCATCCAACGGAATCGCGAATTGGCGGGCAAAGCCGGCTCTGCCGCTCTACCTGGGAACGAGGTATCGAGTGGTGGGAGCGAGCTTGTGCAGAGGTTCCCTAAACCTCGAGAGGTCTAGTCGAGCCGCATCCGGTTCAAACGCTCGAGCGAGGCGTAGTTGGTGAGATCCAGATGCAGGGGGGTAACGGATATGTAGCCGGCTTCAATAGCGGCGAAGTCGCTGCCATCGGCGATGTCGACAACTGGCTCACCGCCGCCGATCCAGTAATACTTCTTGCCGCGCGGGTCGGTCTTTTCGATGATCGCTTCTTGGTAGCGGCGCTTGCCTTGGTGTGTGAGCCGGAAACCCTTGATCTCGGTGGTCGGCTGCTTAGGCACATTGACGTTGAGCAGCGTGTCGGGTGGTAACCCTTCGCCTAGAAACACCTGTGCCAGCTTGGCGGCAAAGTTCGCGGCAGCATCAAAGGAGAACGAGCTACGTCCGACCTGCGACACGGCGATTGCCGGGACGCCGAGCAGAGTCGCCTCCATGGCGGCAGACACGGTGCCGGAATAGGTCACATCGTCGCCAAGGTTAGCCCCGTGGTTGATGCCCGAGACCACCAGCCGTGGCGGGGACTTCATGATTCCGCGCACGGCAAGGATCACGCAATCGGTGGGTGTCCCATCGATTGCGTAGATACGATCGCCAACTTCCTCGATGCGCAACGGTCGCTGCAGGGTGACCGAGTGACTCACCGCACTCTGGTCACGGTCGGGTGCTACGACCCACACTTCGTCTACTGCGGCGAGGGCAGTACTCAGGGCTCGGATACCTTCGGAAGCAACTCCATCATCATTGGTTACAAGAATGGACACCGGCGCAAGCTAGCACTGTTCCCAGAGGTGGCAATCGACACTCGGCGTTGGACTGCCGGCGGTGCACATCCTACTGCGTGCACGCGGCGCTCGGCGCCGCTTCGGTTCCAAACACGTTGCTCGACCATGCATTGTTGTCGCAGTCGACGTTATTGTCGTCGACATCGTCGATCGCGTTACCCAAGGCCAGGTTGGAGGAGATACTGGAATCCTGTCCATCGACGCGAATTCCCTGCGCGTCGTTACCCGAGAAGTGCGATTTCTGGACCTTGTTCGCGGTCCCGTCGAGACGGACGCCCGCGTTGCTGCAATCGGTTGCCACGCTGGAAGATAGGCTATTGTCGGCAGAGCCGGCGTTGACCGTAAAGCCATTTCCGAAACTACGCACGGCTACGTTCTTGCTCAACTTGTTGCCGTTCCCGGTCAGTACGTAGGCATCGCCAAGAGACGTAGCCAAAGACTGATTCTTGGAGAGTTTGTTGCCGTTGCCGGTGATAGTGAAACCGCTATTCGTGTCGCGGGCCGAGACATTGCTGCTTAGTTTGCTGTCGTTGCCTTGCACGTCGAATCCGTCCTCTCCGTTGAGCACGGAGCTGTTGCGCGTGAGCTTGTGGTCATTGCCGACGAGGAGGAAGCCGTCATCAACACTGCCACGGGCGATGTTCTCGCTGAGCGTAATGCCATCCGCACTGATGGCAAAGCCGTTCTTGGCGCTGCCGGACGCCGTGTTGCGCAAGAACTTATTGCCAGCCGCCGTCACATGATAGGCGTTCTCGCCACTGCCGATAACACGTGTGTCTTGCAGCTTGTTGCCTGGAGAGGAAACCGCAATGCCATAAAGAATGCTGTCACGGACCAACACCCCTTGGACGAGATGCCCACCGCTTCCGGCGACCGTTACGCCGTTGCCGATACAGTCCTCCACATAGCCGTTGATTAGCTTGGCTCCGGAACCCGCCAACACTACGCCAGCACCGAGTGTGCTCTCAATGGTGTGGCCAGCCATATTGAGTGTCGCGCCGGTGACCGTCACCGCGGGGTCGTTAGGGCAGTTGAGATCCGCCGTCATGACGTCGTCGCTAGTAACGTTGGAGCCACAAACGACCACGGCAGCAGCAGGACCCTTGGTGACCACCGCGATGGCAGCAACCAGCAGGCCGAAGTAGAGTGCGGATCGGTAAACAGAAGACATCATTTTTCCTCCTAAGGGCAGCATCGAGGGCGGCACGCAAGACCCTCCGAAACTCAAGATGTTTCGAGGTAGCCCGAATGAGAGATATTGGTCAAGTCTTATTCTGCCTTGCTCGCCGCTCCACCCCTGGGAACTAGCTCAACGGCGCGAAAGCGCTTGAGCCCCTTGCGGCCCTTTTGTGCCCGATGCGCCAGCTCGCCAAGCTGGAAGCGTCGTTCGCTGCCATCCTCTGCCAGGGCAATGGGCGGCTCACTCTGGGCATGGCAAACCGCACCAATCAGCTTGTCGCTCTTGTCGATACGCATGAGAATGACGCCGCGTCCGGCTCCGGAAAGCTCAGGCAGCTCACTGGCGGCAAAGCTGAGCACTTTCCCTTCCACGGTCGCGGCGGTGATGGTGTCGCCCGATGCCGGAGCGACGACGATGATCTCGTCGCCATCCTTGGGCCGGCCGAAGCGCCGTCCGCTGCGTGTGGTCTCACTCAGGTCGGGCCGGCAGAAGAAGCCCATGCCGGCCACAGAAGCAACCAGCCAGCGTTCCGCGTTCTCCGCTCCGGCTTCAGGCGGCACCAGGGTTGCCACGACAACGCGTTCGCCGTCCTTGAAGTTGAGCAGCGACTGCACCGGCTCGCCGTACCCGGTAGTCGCTGGAACGTTCGCCACCTTCATGACGTAGGCCACCCCGAGATTCGAGAACAACGCCAGGTTGGCGCGCGTATTGCCGCGCAGAACCCACTTGGCCGAATCGCCTTCCCGTACGCGTGTACTACTCGAATCCTTGATTTCGCCCACACGCTTCACCCAGCCATCGCGGGTGACGACGACGGTGGTGTCTTCGTGGACAACATAAGCTTCCGCGTCGTACACGAGTTCGGCGCCGGCACGCAGGTCCGTACGGCGCTTGTCGCCATGCTTGGCGACCACTTCCTTGAGTTCACTCTCGACCAGGTTCCAGCGTGCCTTTTTGCTCTTGAGCAATCCTTCGATGGCATCGGCACGCGCCTGCTTTTCGCGCTGCTCCGCGCGGATCTTCTCGATTTCCAAACGCGCAAGTTGGTACAAGCGAGTCTCCAAGATCGCATCGGCTTGGATCTCATCGACGCCGAACTCAGCCATCAGCTTGGTGGCCGCGTCGGCACGCGAAGCGGATTGGCGGATGATTTGGATAGCGCGGTCAATATTACCGAAGAGCTTCAGGAAGCCGGCAAGAATGTGCAGGCGCGCCTGCAGCTCGCGCAGTTCGTGCTCGAGGCGGCGGGTCACGACATCGAGGCGGAAGTCGAGAAAGTGGCAGCACAGATCGCGCAATCCCAGGCGCGCAGGCTGGCCGATGCCCGGGGTTGCGGTAGGTACCAGCGCCGTCAGGTTGACGTTGAAGTTGACCTGGAGACTCGTGTGCTTGAAGAGATACGCCATGACCGCCTCCGGCGAGGCGTCGGCACGGATCTCGACTACGATGCGCACAGTGTCCGTCGATTCGTCGCGCACATCGACGGCTTGCGGCAGTTTGCGGCTGGTGATGCACTCAGCAATCTCTTCGATCAGCCGCGACTTATTGGTGGCATACGGGACCGAGGTGATCAGCACGCGCAAGCGCCGTTTGTCTTTGTCGATCGTGTATTGCCCGCGCAAACGGATCGGCCCCTGCCCCGTCTCGTAGATCTGGCGCAGCTCGGCACGTGTATTGAGGATCTCGCCACCGGTCGGAAAGTCGGGGCCTTTGATGTACTTGCAGAGATCCTTGCTGGTCAGCTCCGGCTCGTGGATGAGAGCCAGGAGCGCGTCGACGACCTCATTGAGATTGTGCGGTGGAATGTTGGTGGCCATGCCCACGGCAATTCCGGTGCTGCCGTTCATCAAGAGCTGGGGAATCGCTGCAGGTAGGACAACCGGCTCGCGCAAGGTCGCGTCGTAGTTGTCGCGCAAGTCGACCGTCTCGTGACGGATATCGCGCAGCAACTCCTCGGCAATGCCGGTGAGGCGCGCCTCGGTGTAACGCATGGCCGCGGGGCTATCGCCGTCGAGCGAACCGAAATTGCCCTCACCTTCGACCAACGGGTATCGCAGAGAAAAGGTCTGCGCCATGCGTACCATGGCTTCATAAGCGGCGAGATCACCGTGGGGATGGTACTTGCCCAGCACTTCACCGACGACAGCGGCGGACTTGCGCGGGCGCGAACCGGCGGTCAGACGTAGGTTCTGAAACATGGCGTACAGGATACGCCGCTGCACCGGCTTGAGGCCGTCGCGCACATCGGGCAAAGCGCGCGCGGTGATGACGCTCATCGCGTAGGCGAGGTAACGCTCCTCTGCCGTGGTGCTCAGATCGACTTTTGCAATGTTCTCCGCGACTCGCATCGTCCTCCGCAACCCTTCCTCTTTGTCGCCGCCCTCCAATTAGGAGCCACAGCCCCGGTCCGTCATCGAACGCCGCCGTCTATATCGAAGTGTCCTCAAGGCGTCGACTGGCGAGGGAGGTGCGGGAGTGCTGGGATGCTGAGGTACAGGGGTGCGGGAACGTTCCGATCCGAGTCGCCTGCTCCCGATATCGCCCCGGCACGCTTGGCACCTTCGCGCCTTCGCGCGGCAACCTCTCGCCGAAAATGTTGTCCGGCCGAGTTCCAAGGTCGTCGTCTGGCCGTACCGCCCGACGAAGACCTCCGGCTCTTGTGTGGTCGCGTTACGTACTATCGTGCCTCGAGCAACTACCGTGCATCCCGCTTCGGGCTGAGGCTCCACCATACTCCACGGCGTCTCGCAAGCGGTACCCTGCTGTCTTCAGCCCCGCACCGGAGCACCGGGTATCGCCGCACCTTACACCGGCGCAGCGACCCACCCCCGAACCTCCGCACCCCGTTGCCTGAACGACTCTGGAATCGGTATGAAGGAGCGCATGGCAAAAGCACTCGAACCCTGGCTGATGCGGACCTACGCGGGACACACGAACCCCAAGGCCGCCAACGAGTTGTTTCGAAAGAATCTATCCAAGGGCCAGACTGGCCTCAGTGTCGCCTTCGACCTGCCAACCCAGACCGGGTACGACTCAGATGCCCCTATGGCTGTGGGTGAGGTGGGCAAAGTTGGCGTGCCGATCTGCCACATTGCCGACATGGAACAGCTCTTCGACCAGATCCCCTTGGCGAAGATGAATACATCCATGACGATCAATGCTCCGGCGGCCTGGTTGCTTGCGCTTTACGTGGCGGTTGCCGAGCGTCAGGGCGCAAATCCGAAAGAACTGCGTGGCACCACGCAGAACGACATCCTCAAGGAGTTCTTGGCCCGCGGCACCTACGTCTTTCCTCCGGAGCCATCTCTGAAGCTTACCGCTGACACCATCGAGTACACGGTAACTCAGGTTCCCAAGTGGAATCCTATGAACGTGTGCAGCTATCACCTGCAGGAAGCCGGGGCGACACCCGTGCAGGAGATTGCCTTCACGCTCGCCAATGCCTTCGCCATTCTCGATCGCGTGCAGAAGCGACCGGGAATCTCCATGCCTGATGTCGTGGCTTCCATCTCGTTCTTCGTGAATGCCGGCATTCGTTTCGTCGAGGAGATGTGCAAGCTCAAAGCCTTCACTCGCCTTTGGGATCGCTACACAAAGGAACGCTACGGCGTCGAGGACCCCGCCAAGCGCCGTTTTCGATACGGAGTGCAGGTCAACTCGTTGGGGCTGACCGCCCAACAGCCCGAGAATAACGTGCAGCGCATTGTCCTCGAGATGCTTGCCGTCACCATGTCGAAGGAGGCGCGGGCGCGCTCGGTGCAGTTGCCGGCATGGAACGAGGCCCTGGGCTTACCGCGCCCTTGGGACCAACAGTGGTCGCTACGCATCCAACAAGTCTTGGCCTACGAGACGGATCTGCTCGAGTTTGAGCAAGACATCTTTGCGGGTTCGACGGCAATCGAGGCGAAGGTCGCAGAGATTCTAGCGGCAGCAGAAGCAGAGCTTGCGCGGGTGCAGCAAATTGGTGATTCCGCTGAAGCCATAGAAATGATGAAGCGCGCCTTGGTTGCGAGTCATGCGGATCGCCAGCGCCGCATCGAGAGCGGCGATCTCACCGTCGTTGGCGTGAACCGATTCACCGAGCATGAGCCCTCGGGTTTAGTCACTGCCGACGCGGAAAACATTCTGGTGGTCGACGCCGATGCCGAGCGCCAACAGATCGAACGCCTACGTTCGTTCCGTGCGCAGCGGGCTCAGCAAGACGTCACGCGAGCCCTACAGGCGTTGGCCGACGCGGCGAAGAGCGGGGCCAACATCATGCCCGCGTCCATTCATGCCGCGAAAGCCGGAGTAACGACCGGGGAATGGGCCAGCACCCTGCGCCAGGCATTTGGCGAGTATCGCGCACCAACCGGGCTGCAAGGCGCGAGCTTCTCCAGCGACGCTAGCGGCGTCAAGGAAGTGCACGGCGGCGCCCAGCAAGTGGCAAAGGAGATTGGCCACCCGATCCGGCTGCTCGTGGCCAAGCCTGGTCTGGACGGGCACTCGAACGGCGCCGAGCAAATCGCGGTGCGTGCCAAAGAGGCCGGCCTCGAAGTCATATACGACGGCATCCGTTTGACCCCGGAGCAGATCGTTGCCTCGGCGTTGGAAGAGGATGTGGATGCCATTGGTCTGTCGATCCACTCGGGCTCGCACATGACCTTGATTCCTAAGGTGACGCAACTGCTGCGCGACAACGGATTGGATGATGTCCCCGTCGTGCTCGGCGGCATCATCCCCGAATCGGATCAGCCCGCCCTTACAGCAGCCGGGGTAGCCGGTATCTACACCCCCGGCCAAAAGACTCTCACCGCGATCATCGGCGACATCGTAGAACTCGTCGGCGCCCGCCGGCGGCCGGTTGCTGCGTGAGCTAGCAGGAGGGAGCACTGCCGTGCTCCCTCCTCTCCGAACACCCGCTACTTCTCTTCCGTTTCACTGCGCAGTGAAACGGAAGAACGTGGCAATATCGTTCACGGTGGGAGCGTGCAGGGCCGGGAAGCCACCACCAAACGCCAGGCCCGTGAGATTCCCGGCGGTTAGTTCCGTACAGCTCAAGGGCTCTCCTGTCGTCGACGCAACACACGGCTTGCTGCCACAGATAGTCTGGCAAGAACACGAAGCGCTGCTGCACGCTGTGGAGTTGGAGTTGTTCCGACACAACTCCCCGCTCGGGCAGGTGGCGCTGCTGGTGCAGCTTTGGAACGAACTGGGACCAATCTTCGAAGCGGCGACATTGTTGGCGTCGAAAATCGTCGCTGCGCTACTGCCCGTGCTCAGCACGACCTGCACGACGCTACCCGGAGTCGTGAGATCATCGCTCGTACACGGTAACTGATCGCTTCCGTAGAGAGCCGAGTTGGTGATCAGCGTGATGCCAAGCGGCAGCAGCAACGTGGCATCTCCTGCCGTGAAGGCTCCGGATTGAGAAATCGTAGTCGGGCTATTGCACACAGCATGCGTTGCCGAGGCGCTGGTATCGCAAAGCTGACAAACGCTGCCTGGGCAGTCTTCATCGACCGTGCATACTGCACCCGCGTTGCTGCCGCCGACGCATTGCTTGCTCCCCTCCAAACAGGCCCGGCTGATACCGCCAGGGTTTGTGCTCGTATTCGAACAGCTCGGGTCATCGGCCAGCCCAACCGAGCTACCGGAGTTTCCGGCGTTTGCCGGAGTCGTGTTGTGATCCTTCAAAATGATGGAATCGAGCCCGGTGCGACCGCCATCGCAATCGGCGACGCCCGTGCCATCGCCACCGGCATTCACACACGCAACCCCGAGGCCGGCTACGGAAGCTGGCGCCAACGAGACGGAGGCCTGGGGAATCGTGAGTGGGACTTCCCCGTTCGCATCCGGAGTCCCGACAACCACGTTGAGCTTGCTGAACTGGCAGGTTTTTCCCAGCGGTAGACACTCGGCATCGCTGGAGCATGCCACGTCCGGCGCAACGCGCGGAGCACAAACGCCATTGAGGGCAATCGGCAAGCCGTTGCCCTTGGGCTGAACAATAGCGCAGCTTCCGGAGAGAGAACAATTTCCAGCTTGGTTACCCGTGCAGCAAGCGAAGGGAACACCCGCAGCGGTGCACGCAAATGTCGGCCGGCAGCCATCGCAGCCGAACTCGCTGGTGCAGCTAAGCCCGTTGAACGGACCGCCTACGCAATGCTTGGCCCCACCACAGCTTCCGCCTGCCGGACAGCTCCCTCCCGGGCAGTCCCCGGCAATGGTGCAACGGAGGCCAGCACGTGTGCCGCCCTGGCAGACCCTACAATCGGCAGCCATCCCGCAGGAGGCACCAGGATTGATGCCACCCGAACACACTCCCCGGCAAATGCCGGAGCTTCCTCCACCCGGAGCAATCACGAACAACTTACTGGAATCGGTTGTGGCCGTCGGAGTGGGCGATGCCGTTGCCGGAACGGGAAGCGTGTCGGTAGGGGTGGGGGTTGGTCCTGCCGGTGTGTCCGTCGGCGTAGTCGTTGCCGTGTCTGTGATGGTCGGTGTCGGACCCGCCGGCTCTACTTGGCAGGCTCGATTACATCCATCACCGTTGATGCGGTTGCTGTCGTCGCAAGTCTCGTGATCGACTTCGATGGAACCGTTGCCGCACGTACTCGGGCGGCACTCGAGAGTCAGAGTATCACTGTCTTTGACACCCGCCGTAGTCACGCCCACCGTCTTGAACTTGCGTTTTCCACGTCGCGCTAGGCCGGAGCCGCCCTGTCGCAGCGGCACGGTCAGATCAATACTGCGGCTACAGGCATTGGCCGTGGCATTGGCGGCACCGGAATTCACAGTGGAACCGGCACGCAGGATACTCAGGCCGAGGCCACCTTCGGCTCCATCGGCTTGTGCTTCCAGCGCGTCACGATTGGCGATGTCAGCGGCATCGATACTGAAAAGAGCTGGGTTCACGACCTCGAAGGTGGCGATGCTCGACGGACTACAGTCTGGAAAGCGCGGATCGCTGTTATTGATACATAAAAAGAGATCGCGAAAGGTGCACTGGTTGTTGCTGAGCACAGAATCACGATCGCAGCGCTGGTCGCCCTCGTAACAAATCAAGCGGTTGCGCTGAATGCCGCGGCGAAAGTCGGGCTTGGGCACGCCATTTTCCAGAAGCGGCACGGCGCTTGCCAGCCACTCCATATGACAATCGCTCTTCTTCGGGCCGGACCCTGGGATACACGGGTTGCTTGGAACCTGCTCGACGCACGCGTCGGCCAATACCGTCGGTGTGGGTGATTCGGTCGCCGTCGGAGAGATCGTTCGCGTCTGCGTCACCGTCGGCGTTTGGGTCGATGTTGGCGTTGCTGTGATCGACGGCGTTTGACTGGGCGTAAACGTAGGGGTGTGGGAAGAGTGATAGATGGTGATGCGGACATGGTCGACGCGCACCGAGCCACCGTTCCCGGCGGTGTGCAGAGCAGAGATCGCGGCACCAAAGTCGCTGTTGTTGACGTTGCCACACGCGGGATTGTCGCAATTCTGACCGGCCGTCTTGGCGCACCAACATTCACCCCAAAACTCGTTCATGCCGCCGTGCGCCAAGTAGGTGTCGCTGTCCGGCCATGTCGTGGCATTGGAAACGTCGGTACTGCCGATAACACCACTGCGCACAATGCGCTGAGCCCCATCGCGCGCCGCCTCGCCGGCACCGGCAATATGCACTTCGTTCTCGACCAGAATGCCCTGAATGTAGTCGGTGGAAGGAACCGTGAATCCAAAGTCTGTACATCTCAGATAGTTCGTCTGCGCCCCAGCGATGGTTTTCACCGCCCGCAGGTTGTCAGAAGCAAGCGCTCGCTCTGGTGCCGTCCAGGACTGCGTCCCAATGCTCACATCGTTGACACAGGTGGAGGGAGAAAGCGGCCCAGTCGTGGCCGCAAAGCCCGCCAGCGGCTGCGCCAGCGCCGCAGCGACCACCAAGAAGAATCCCGGCATGTTCCTAGGGCGTAATCGTGACGTCATCATGATCCGAATCCTCCCAGCCCGCGCGCTGTGCATCGCGATGTGGTGCGATCTTCTTCTGTGCTCTGCTGATTTGCAACACACAAAGAATTTCTCGGGTCCGGCGTCGACACCCGACCTCAAGGTGCCTGGTGCGCCGGTTTCCCCAGTGCCCCAGGCGCCATTCCTGAAACGCCGACACACAAGTGCGGGTGCAACCCGGCAGGTTTCAGGATAGGCAATCCAACGCTGGTAAAGTTGGCTGTCGGCGCCCGTTTCGGGAAACGCCGAAAATCGGGTGCCAGAGCCGGACCTCGCAGCGGCACCCGGAAGACAGGCACGGCAGACCCTTCTAAGAAATCGTTCCCCGTACCGCGCTGGCAAGCCCACCCCGAGGATGGTGGAGAAGGCGCCTCTATCGCTGCGTTTCCGAAGCAATAGAGCGTGCTGCCCAGGCGCGTTTGGGTTCAGCCCGCGAAGGCAGGCATTACCTGTTCAGCAAAGAGTTCTAGCGTTTCCGGCTGATTGAAATCGCCGAAGAGCATGGTGAAAAAGCTGACCCCCTGGCGATTGCGGCGCTGAATCGCCTCTACCATCTGCCCCGGCGTGCCGATCAGTGCCGTCTTTTCGATGTCAAACACTTTGCCCAGCGTCATCTTGGCAAACTGTAGTTTCTGTCGCAGATCGTCCTCATTGCGGCCCAGCACACAAATCGTCTGCTCCGACACTTCGATGGTCGAAGCATCGCGCCCGATGGCGTCGCAGTGGCGCTGGAGCACCTCGAGCTTGTGCTCCAGCTCGGTGGCCGCATTGTTGGGACAGTTCCAAATGTCCGCATGCTCTGCAACCACACGCAGCATGCGCTTCTCCCCCGCCCCACCGATAAGGATCGGGGGATACGGCTTTTGCACCGGCTTGGGGTTATTCACTGCCTCTTCGACAGAGTAGTACTTGCCTTGAAAGCTCGACACCGGCTCGACGAACAGACGGCGAATGATCGCCAAGGATTCTTCCAGTTGCTCAATACGCACGCGCGTCGACGGATACGCATAGCCGTAGGCGCGATACTCTTCGTCCATCCAGCCGGCGCCAAGCCCAAGCGTGAATCGGCCTTGGCTCACTTGATCCAGACTACATGCCATCTTCGCCAGCAACGCCGGGTTGCGGTACGAGTTGCACAGCACCAGTGCCCC
>CAZGSN010000682.1:0-8431 GCA_964528465.1 uncultured Binatia bacterium (SeqCode) | reverse complement strand
TTCGGCGGCTCCGGCTCCTGCATCTTGGCCGCACCCAGCTTGCGCCAGTTCAGATGCGCGATGATCTCGCGTCCGATGCGAATGGCATCCACTTCACTCTCCGCAAGGTAGTCGGATACTCCGGAAATGCGGCTGTGCATTTCCGCCCCACCCAGGCTCTCCTCGTCGGTGTCTTCGTTGGTGGCCATCTTCACCAACGGCGGCCCGGCGAGAAACACCTTTGCCCCACCCTTCACCATCACCGCATAGTCCGACATTCCCGGAACATAGGCTCCACCTGCAGTCGAACTGCCGAACACCAAGCAAATCGTCGGCACGCCTTGCGCCGAACGCCGCGTCAGCTCGCGAAAGGTGCGCCCTCCAGGAACAAAGATTTTGGCCTGGATGGGAAGGTCGGCACCAGCCGACTCGGTAAGATTCACCAGCGGCAAACGATTCTTCTCGGCGATCTCCATCGCCCGTAGGTTCTTGTCCAGGGTATACGGATTGATGGCACCGCCCTTCACGGTCGGATCATTGGCCATCAGCAGGCACTCGACTCCGCTGATCACCCCGATGCCCACCACACAACCCGCCCCCACCGTATACTCCGTGCCCCACGCCGCCAGCGGCGATAACTCAAGGAAAGGCGAATCTGGATCGAGCAGTAACTCGATGCGCTCGCGCGGCAGCAGCTTCCCACGCTCACGGTGACGCTTCACGTATTTGTCGCCGCCACCGGCACGCGCCAAGGTTAGTTGTTCGTTAAGGCGCTCGACTTGCGCCAGCATACCGGCGTGATTGACGCGAAAGGCTTCGGATCGAGGATCAATACGAGTCGTGAGAACGGACATTGGTTTGAACCCTATTCACACAGCATAGCCAGTGGAGTCTCGGCGACTTAGAGCGATATCCCAGATCGCAATCGTCGTGATCCAACCACCGAAGCACAGAGAACACCGAGAAACAGCCTGTAGAATCGAGGAAACTGTGCAGCCGACCTCTTCCGCATTGTCTCTGTGCGCTCGCTGTCTCTGTGGTTCATTTTCTATTTCTTTGGCGAAATGCAGTAGGCCTTTTAAGGTTTCTCCAGCCCCGAGACCCAAGACGCGAGCCCCAGGGCCTCTGTCGACCCGCCCTCTCACACCTGCAGCATCTTGGCGATGACTTGCTTCATCACTTCATCGGCACCGCCACCGATGGAGACCAGGCGACTATCGACGAAGGCTCGCGCAGCAGGGTTTTCCCAGCAGTAGCCGGCGCCGCCGAAGAGCTGCACGCAGGTAGTTGCCACCTGCTGTTGCACGGCCGTGGTGAACACCTTGGCCATCGAAATGTCGAGAGTCGCATCCTCCCCGGCAACCATCTTACGAATGCAGCGGTACGCAAACTCCTGCGCCGCGGTGATCTGGATCATCATGTCGGCAAACTTGAACTGGTTGACCTGCATCTTCGACAGCGGCTTGCCGAAAGCTTTGCGCTCTTGGCAGTGCTTGAGGGTCTGCTCCCACAACTGACGGCTAGCCACCGGCGCGCTGACAACCGGCACCATGCGCTCATCTTGAAACTGCATCATCTGCTGCTGGAAGCCGCGTGACGGCTCGCCGATCGTGTTGGAGAAGGGCACGCGCACGTCATCAAAGAAGAGTAGCCCGGTGTCGGACCCGATATTGCCGATCTTGTCGAGCAGCTTGTAGCTAAAGCCGGGACTGTCGGTCGGCACCACGATCTGAGAGAAGCCCGCGTAGCCGGCTTCGGGATCGGTTACTGCCAGCAGGCACAGCCAATCGGCCGTGGCGGCGTTGGTGATGTACATCTTCGATCCGTTGATGACCCACTGATCGCCGTCGCGCACGGCTCGCGTCTTGATTCCCGCCACATCCGAACCGGCGCCCGGTTCGGTCACCGCGATCGCCGCCACCATGTCGCCCTTGATCGCCGGCACCAGGTACTTTTGCTTCAGCTCGTCGCTACCGAAGCGATGCAGGGCGGGAGTTGCCATGTCGGTTTGCACCGAGATGCCCATGCACACACCGGCGTTGTCGCATAGCGACAGCTCCTCCAGGAAGATTGCGTGGTACGAATAGTCGAGCCCGAGGCCCCCGTACTTCGGATCGTAGCGAATACCGAGAAGCCCGAGTTCGCCCATCTTCTTGTAGAGCGATTTGTCGAAGCGCCCCATCTCGTCGAACTCGCGCGCGCGCGGCACCAACTCCGTCTGCACGAACTTGCGCACCGTCTCGCGAAAGGCCAGGTGCTCTGCGCTGCCGTAGATATCGTCGCCAGGATTCATGCCACCTCCAAAGAGCCGCTGTACTAATCAGACTACCGCCGCTCAGACAACTGAGGCACGAAGTAGCAGTAGGGCCACGCCAGAGTCGTCGACGGAGGCGTTTCGCCTGATGCGCCGCGAGGGCGCGCCTGTCCCGAGCCCAGTCGAGGGGGCGTCTCCATTGCTGATTTGCGTGAGCATTGGGGACGGGCTGCCCCAGCCCGCGTCGGATGGAACCCCATCAGGTTTCCGGAGGCGACTTTGACGTGGCCCTGGAAGTAGCAGCGACAGGACAAAGAGGACACTTTCCACTCGACACCACGGCGTTACGAGCTTGTCTCAAAATCAAGATGTGCGGCTCGGGGCTTGGGTTTGCTTGGATATCTCCAGTCCCTAGGCCCCGGCCCCAAGTCCCACGCAGGTTTTCAAGACAGCCTCGTTACCGCCGCGGCTACGGTGCTTGCCGACGTCGTAGCCGCACGTGTCAACGCGTGGCCGGGTTCAGCCCCGAATCACAGCAACTTTGGCGAGCGAGCTGTTGCTCTAGGCCAGTCGCTTTTGCAACTGCTGGCGCTGTGCGTCGAGTTCGGCGGGCAGACGTTTCCCGAATTTCGC
This sequence comes from uncultured Binatia bacterium (SeqCode), assembly GCA_964528465.1. GTDB lineage: Bacteria > Desulfobacterota > Binatia > HRBIN30 > HRBIN30 > CAZGSN01. Next base: position 5,565 of record CAZGSN010000682.1, on the reverse strand, counting down.
GAAGAACTCGGCCAGGGCCTCTGCCTCGCTCTTCCAGTCGCTCGTCGATACGGAAAGCAACTCCTGCATCGTTTCGGCGCTGACGTCGAGGCCGGCGGCATCGATGGCACTGGCGGCAGGCAAGAATCCAATCGGCGACTCGGCAGCGCTGTTGCTGCCCTTGCAGCGATCGATGATCCAGCGCAGAACCCGCATGTTTTCGCCAAAGCCGGGCCACAGGAACTTACCTTGCTCGTTCTGACGGAACCAGTTGACGTGAAAGATCTTGGGCGGGTTCTTCACGACGCTGCCCATGTGCAGCCAATGCGACCAGTAGTCGGCCATGTTGTATCCGCAGAAGGGCAGCATGGCCATTGGATCCCGGCGCACGACGCCGACGGCGCCCGTGGCTGCAGCCGTAGTCTCGGAGGCAACCGACGCGCCGACAAAGACACCGTGCTTCCAGTCGAACGATTCAAACACCAGCGGCGCCGTACGCGCACGACGCCCGCCAAAGATGAAGGCAGAGATCGGCACACCCTGAGGATCGTCGAACTTCGGCGAGATCGACGGGCACTGACTTGCCGGTGCCGTGAAGCGAGCGTTGGGATGGGCCGCCTTTTCCGTCGAGCCGCGTTGCCAAGGTTGCCCACGCCAATCCGTCAAGCGCTGCGGCACTTCGCCATCGAAGCCTTCCCACCAGGGACAGTTGTCCTCGGTTACCGCGACGTTGGTAAAGATGCTGTTGGCGCGCAGGCTCTCCATGGCGTTCTTGTTTGTCTTCGACGACGTCCCCGGCGCTACACCGAAAAAGCCGGCTTCGGGGTTGATGGCCCACAGGCGTCCATCCGGGCCCGGACGCAACCAGGCGATGTCATCGCCGACCGTCCAAACCTTCCAGCCCTTCTGCGAGGCAGGCGGTATCAGCATGGCAAGATTTGTCTTGCCACAAGCACTGGGAAACGCCGCGGCAACGTAGTGCGTCTCGCCCTCCGGGCTCTCAATGCCAAGGATGAGCATGTGCTCTGCCAGCCAGTCTTCCTCGCGTGCCTGGACACTGGCGATACGCAGCGCGAAGCACTTCTTGCCCAGCAAGGCATTCCCGCCATAGCCGGAGCCGACGCTCCAAATCGTTTTCTCTTCCGGAAAGTGCACGATGAAGCGGCGCTCAGGACTAAGATCGCCCAGTGAGTGCAGACCCTTTACGAAGTCGCCGCTGTTGCCGAGTTGCCGCAAGGCGGCGTCCCCCATGCGTGTCATGATGCGCATGTTGGCGACGACGTAGGGGCTGTCGGTAATCTCCACACCCACCTTGCTCGACGGTGAGCCCAGCGGTCCCATGACGTATGGGATCACGTACATGGTGCGGCCCGCCATCGCACCCTTGAACAATCCGCCAACCTTTTCCTTCGCCTCTGCCGGCGCCATCCAGTTATTGGTCGGTCCGGTGTCTTCTTGCTCCCGCGAGCAAATGAACGTCAGATGCTCAGTCCGCGCCACATCGCTCGAATCGCTGCGGTGCAAGTAACAATTGGGAAACTTGTTCTCGTTGAGGGGATAGAGCGTCTTGCTCTGCACCATATCGCCAATCAGCCGCGCATTCTCCTCCGGAGATCCGTCTACCCAATGGACCTTAGACGGCTTGGTGTGCGCGGCGACTTCATCGACCCAACGTGTAAGCTCTTGATTCACAGCATACCTCTTTGACTCTATCTCAAGACAAAAGCGTTTCGTTCCTACCCCTCACGAATGCTTCTCAACGAAAATGCGGACCACTCCGATTCGCAGCCGGCAAACGCCAGGCCTTCGAGGTCCGGCCTCACTTCAACCGACCGCGAAATCATCTCAGCCCTTGCGCCTGGCGAATCGGTAGCGCCATTGACCCCTGGCCCGCCGCGATTCACGATTCATGCTCCACAACAACCCATCGCGCCGACAACGAGCACGCCGGTAGCGGCAAACCTACATAGAATTCTCCGCTTGCCCCCAGCTCTGGAGTGAGGCTCCCCAGAAAACGCACGGGCGCAACACAGCCCTGCGGATCGGCAGGCAAGTACTCGGCAGAATAAAACTCAATGCCGCCACGCGGCGATATCCAGCAACGCCCAGCCGCAATCTGCGCTATCGGCATCGCGTCGGCGTCAACTTCTACGGCGGGTCCACAGGTGCCAAACCCTGACGCGTCGACACCCGCAACGGGAAGCCGCCATGTGCTTACCCCCGGCGTGGCGCCTTCCCCTTGGTATTCCACGCGCAGTGAATACGTACCTTCCCGTCCAGCCGGCCGGTTCTCGTCGCGGGTCGCGGCGATGTCGAAACGAAGATCCTCCCCTGTTGTCCAGCGCCGCGCTTGCAGGTTGCCGGATAGCGTCGCCTGCCCGTCGTATTGAAACCGTCCGGACAGCGGGAAAAACGTCTCTCCCTCGATCAAGCTACCCTCAGCACAAACAGCGCCGCTATCGGAGAATGCTCCAAACAGATAGGCCGAGGTTAACAGGTCGATGCGCAGGCGCAGCTCAAACGGGGCAAAGCGCGAGTCGACAGCAGCAACCGTGCCGGTGGAATAGGTGGGGCCGTTGCCCGCTACGGTCGTCGTCGCATCATACACACCGTGCGGCAGAGTCTCGGGAGTCGTCGGGGTGTTCGCACAGCGAGTGTTTACTGCCGTGACGGCGGCGACCAGATCTTCGACACTGATTTCCCCGTCGCATTGCCGTTCCGCGGCGACACAACTCGTTGTCGTCGGCCGGCCAATGCTACGGCGAACAGCCGTTGTCAGCTCTGACATGACGACACGCCCGTCGTAGTTGCAGTCTCCGGGACAGCCAAAATATTCCCCTTGCTGGGCTGCCTCCGCGTTGGCGCTTGTTTGCGGCAAGAAGAAGGCAAACATCATCAGGGCAATGGCGACGGTGAGCATGGAGGGGGACGCTCGCTCAGGCCGGTCGCGGGACGCAGCGATTGCGCAACGTACCGATCGCCTCGACAGCGCTGACGATCGTCTCGCCAGGCTTCAAATAGCGACGCGGGTTGCGGGCTGAACCGACACCCGCCGGCGTTCCGGAAAAAATCAGGTCACCGGGTTCCAGGGTGCAGCTCTTCGACAGATAGGCAATCAATTCCGACACCGAGAAAATCATGTCGCTGGTACGCGCGTCCTGCATGCGTTCGCCGTCAACCTCACAGCTAAGGGCGAGATCGTTGGGTTGTGCAAACGCATCCAGGCTCACCAGCGCCGGGCCTATGGGACCGTAGGTATCGATCGACTTGCCCATCGAGAACTGCGGCGGCTTGTCACTGAACTGAAGCTTACGGTCGGAGATATCCTGTCCCGCCGTGAACCCTGCGACGTATTCGAAGGCTCGCTCCGCCGCGATGTGGCGGCCGCGTCGCCCGATCACAACCACCAGCTCAACCTCCCAATCCACATACCCGGAAGAAAGCTCGACGTTGCTGGTAGGGCCGCAAATGCAGTTTGGGAACTTGGTGAAGATCAGGGGTGAGCTAGGGATCTCTAGACCTGCTTCCCTGGCATGGTCGCGGTAATTCAACCCGACGCCGAACACCTTCCAAGGTCGGGGCACGGGCGCGCCCAGATCTTCCTCAGCAAATGCCTCGGTAGCTTGCGCTTCGGTTACGCCTCGCGCCCACGCCAGGAACGCATCCCAGTCGGCAAAGGCAGTCATGGGATCCGCAGAGAAGCGCCCGCCGGAAACGCGCTCGACATCCGCAACGCGCGAGCCGATTTGCAGGCCGGCACGTCCACGCAGGTTCACAAAGCGCATTGCCATCTCTGACCTCAGGTAAGAGTACTGCCGTTTCTACAATCCGTAGGCTTGCTTCAGCTCAGGGTCTTTTTCGGAAAGCATCTTGGCCAGGTTCACCATCACCTTGCACTGCTTCCAGGTGGCGTCGTCTTGCATCTTGCCGTCGATCATCTGCACGCCACGCCCATCCGGCATGGCCTCAAGGACACGTTTCGCGAACACGACTTCTTCCACCGGCGGCGAGAACACTTTCTTGGCAATGGTGATCTGGCTGGGATGCAGAGACCAGGCACCAACGCACCCCAACAGGAAGGCCGCGCGAAATTGATCTTCGCAACCCACGCCGTCGGAGATGTCACCGAAGGGTCCGTAGAATGGCAAGGCACCGGTGGCGGCGCACGCATCCACCATGCGGGCGATCGAGTAATGCCAAGGGTCCTGTTGGGCGACGGCGCGGACCGCCTGCGGATTGTCCTTGTCGGGATCGCTGCGTACCAGGTAGGCCGGGTGGCCACCGCCAACGCGCGTCGTCTTCATGCGGCGCGAAGCGGCCAGATCGGCCGGGCCGAAGCTGATGCCCTGGATACGGGGGCTCGCCGCGCAGATCTCCTCCACGTTGGCGACGCCAAGCGCGGTCTCGAGGATGGCGTGCACGAGGATGGGACGCTGCACTTTGTGCTTCCCTTCGAGCTGCGCCAGCAGACGATCGATAAAGTGAATGTCCCACGGGCCTTCTACCTTCGGCACCATGATGACCTCGAGCTGATTCCCGATCTCGCCGACGAGGCGCAAGACGTCATCCAGGAACCAAGGGCTGTCGAGACTGTTGACGCGCGTCCACAGCGGCGTGTCGCCGAGGTCGACCTCGCGGCCGATCTTCACCAGCCCCTCACGCGCGTCGAGCTTCTTGTCGGCAGAAATGGCGTCTTCCAGATTGCCGAGCAGGATATCGGTTTGCTTGGCTATCTCCGGCAGCTTCGCTGCCATCTTCGGATTACTGGGATCGAAGAAGTGGATGCAGCGAGAAGGTTTGATGGGAATGTCGAGAACCGGAGTCGGAGCACCGATGGCTAACGGCTTCCCAAAATCGCGCGGATTCCGCATGGCAAATCCTCCCAATGTCAAATACTGGCCCGGGCGACTGGCTAGCCCGTCATTTCCAGACCGTCAAATTAAATGCCCTGCCAAAGCCGCCAGACGCGCTTATGCGCCAACGTAGCGCGTCCGCTTGGCTGCAACCAAAGCTTGAAGGGCAGGAGCGGGCCGCGCAGTCTGTATAGGCTCAGGGTTCCTGTTGTCGGCAGCGACAATATCGAGGACTTGCGGCTGCGCGGGATTCCGTGATGAGCCGGGAAAACCAACTTGGAACCGCGGATGGACGCAGATAGACGCGGATTGCTTGCAGAACAGGTCGAAGTAACGGGGGATGGCCCAGCAATGCGCAATGCTTCCGTGCCTGCAATGCATTGCATGTATCCGCGTTCATCCGTGTCCATCCGCGGTTCAATCGTTGTTCTCGGACTGAGCCGGACTACAACATCCACAGATGACGCAGATGACACCGATTTCAGAACATTGCATGAGGGTGGGGGCGTGGATCTGCGGCCATCTGCGTCATCTGCGGATCACGTCAGCGTCCTGGAGATCAAAAGGTGTGAGGCTGGAAGTCGGAGGAACAATGAGACTGGAGAAGCTGCTCCTCCACGCTGACACAGCGCGCATGGAGAATCTGTGCGCCACACACCGCCATCAGGAATGGCCAACATCATTACAACGGAGCCCCGCCTGCGACCTGAAACTCTCTGGCTGGATTCATCGA
>CAZGSN010000681.1:0-5006 GCA_964528465.1 uncultured Binatia bacterium (SeqCode) | reverse complement strand
CCGTACGTGCTGTTTAGTGACGCAACCCTGGTCGAGATGGCGCGCGTGCGACCGGGCTCCGATGCCGCGCTACTCAGCATTCGTGGTATTGGGCAGGTCAAGCTCGAAACCCTCGGCCCAGAAGTGTTGCAACACATCCGCGACTACTGCGCCGCCAACCAGCTTACCTTGAATGCCGCCAAAGGAACCCGGCTTCGCGGGCAGTAGCGCGCGGCTGACGAGGAGGTTCGGCTTGGTCGTATCGGGAGGTCAGTGCGGGGCGAGGTGGGTGCGCAGGAACTGCAAGGTGCGCTGCCAGGCGTCCTTTGCTGCGTCGGGACGGTAGGCATCCAAACGCTGGTCGTTGAAGAAGGCGTGCCCTGCACCGGCGTAGATCTTGGTTTGAAAGGTCTTGCTGTTCTTGCGCAGGATGCTTTCCAATTCCTTCACGTCGGCGCGCGGAATCAGAGCGTCTTCGTCTCCGAACAAGCCAAGGTAGGGAACCTTCAGATCCGCAGCGAGATCGAGCGGGCTATTCGGCTTGAGTTCGCTGCGCTCGCTGTAGCGCAGCATACCGTAAAAGCTAACGCAGGCCGCCAAGCCCTCGCTGACACAAGCAGCCATCAGCGCATATTGGCCACCCATGCAGAAGCCGGTGATGCCAATAGAGCGCGCGCGCACCTCGGGACGGCTCGACAGAAAACGAATGGCAGCATTGATGTCGGCCATCACACGTACGTCGTCGAGGCCACGCATCCAACCGAACACCGCGTCCATATTCGGCAGCAGCGGAGCCCCTTCACGGCTGTAAAGATCCAGCGCCAAGGCAAAGAATCCCTCTTGGGCAAAGCGCTCGGCGACCTCCTTGTAGTGCGCCGAGAGACCACGCACATCATGCAGAAGTACCACCGCCGGCAGGCGCTCGTCCCGTCGCAGCCATGCGGCATATGCCTTGATACGCGCCCCGTCCCGAGCAAACGTCAGTTCTTCCTTGCGAAGCAGATTACTCGCCATCACTCCTCAGCCAAACGGCCGTTTCGGGTACGTGATTCCCCCAGACCAGTCAACCCCGGCTACCTCGTGCCGCAGAACCATGGGCGCCCCGTTCCTCCAGCATTCTTCCGATTATCGTTGGCGCGTCGACACTACCCGAGAACTCAACCGAGACCAGACGAGACACCTACTATTTTCCCGGCCGCCAGACGTAGAAGACTCGCCCTTCAACACGTCTGCGCGCCGATCGCCCGGCCGCGGATTTCCTCGATCTGAGCCCGCGTCTTCGGCACGGCCGCGGTCAGCACCTCGTTGCCGTCGCCAGTCACCAGCACATCGTCCTCGATGCGCACGCCGATGCCACGAAACTCAGCCGGCACCTCTTGGTTGTCCGCGGCCACGTACAAGCCTGGCTCGACGGTAACCACCATCCCTGCTTCGTAGGCACGGGTTTCCTCGCCGCGCTTGTATGCCCCAACATCATGAACATCCATGCCCAGCCAGTGTCCGGTGCGGTGCATGTAGAACGGCTTGTAGGTGTGCTTTTCGAGAACTTCGTCGCGCGTACCGCTCAGCAGGCCGAGATCCAACAAGCCGTCCACCAGTACGCCAAGGGCACGCTGGTGCGGCTCATCGTAGGCAACTCCGGGGCGGACCGCGTCAATCGCCGCCAACTGTGCCGCCAGCACGAGATCGTAGAGAGTTCGCTGTGCCGGGCTGAAGCGCGCTCCCACCGGGAAGGTGCGCGTGATGTCCGCGCAATATCCTTGGTACTCCGCTCCAGCGTCGATCAGGAGCAGGTCCCCGTTGTGCATTTGGCGATTGTTCTCGGTGTAATGAAGGATGGTGGCGTTGGCGCCGGACGCCACGATCGACGGATAGGCCGGAGCGCTGGCACCCTGACGCCGAAAGGTGCCGTCGAGCAACGCCTCGATCTCAAACTCGTAGCTGCCCTCGCGCACCGCCTGCATGGCTTCGACGTGGGCCCGGGTCGATATGCCAATGGCCTGGCGCAGGCAGGCGATCTCTTGCGCCGACTTGAGCAGACGCATTTCGTGAACGATCTCGCCCGGGTCGAACAGCGCCACCGGCCCACTACCCTGGCGCTGGCGCGAGGTTCGCCAGTGCCGCATCCACCCCAACACACGCTCGGCTATCGCGTCGCTGCGCGTAAACGAAAAGTACAGCGAGTCGTATCCGCCGAGCAGCTCCAGAGCTTTCTCGTCGAGCTTGGCGATCTCGAATACTTCGTCGACCCCAAAGCATTCCTTGGCACCATCGACACCGAAGCGGCGACCGGTCCACGTTTCCTTCTCCGCATCGCGCGGCCGCACGAAGAGCACCACCTCGCCACTCTCGCGACCGGGCAAGAACAGGCACACCGCTTCCGGCTCGGGAAAGCCAGTCAGGTACAGAAGGTCGCTGTCCTGCCTGTAGCCGTACTCGACATCGTTCGAGCGCGTGGCCACCGGCGCTGCGGCAAACAAGGCAGCGGCGTTGCGCGGCAGTCGGCTCAGGACGGTTCGCCGTCGCTGGGCAAACTCCTCTAGGCTGATGTGCATCGTCTGACTCTCGCTTTGCACGGTAAGATGGCGGGAGCGGTCAAGCCGCGGGCTTGGCCACGCCGCCCAGGCGATCGAACACGACCTGCATGAGGTCCATCGGCATGGGCACGATGACCGTGCTGTTGCGCTCACTGCCGACCTGCGCCAGCGTTTGCAGAACCCGCAATTGCATGGCCATGGGCTCGGTTTCCATGATCTGCGCAGCTTCCGACAAGCGCTCCGCCGCCTGATACTCGCCTTCCGCCGCAATCACCTTGGCACGGCGCAAGCGCTCGGCTTCCGCCTGACGCGCCAGGGAACGTTGCATATCGGCAGGGAGATCGACGTGTTTGACCTCGACCAGCACAACCTTGACGCCCCAGGGCTCGGTGTGCGCATCGATGATGCTCTGCAGCCGATCATTGAAGCGGTCGCGCTCGGCCAGCAGCTCGTCGAGCGTCCCTTGGCCACACACCGAGCGTAAAGTCGTCTGCGCAATCTGCGAGGTAGCGTAGAGAAAATTCTGCACCTCGACGACGGCGCGGTTGGCGTCGACGACGCGGAAATAGAGGACGGCGTTGACCTTGATGGACACGTTGTCGCGCGTGATCACGTCTTGCGGGGGAACGTCGAGCGTGATGGTGCGCAAATCCACTCGCGACATTTGCTCGACAAAAGGGATGACGTAGATGACACCCGGCCCGCGCGCCCCCACCAAGCGACCAAGGCGAAACACGACCCCGCGCTCGTATTCACGCAGGATCTTAAGGCCACTGGCCAACAGCAGCAGGCCAACGACGACGACACTTGCGAAGGAGCCAAGAAACATGCACGCAAGCTACCACCCATTGCTTCACCACTAAAGCCCGTGCGCAAGGAAACTTGGAGCCTCGTTCCATGAACGGGTGCCCTCCCTGCCGCATAGAGCAACTTCGGGAGTATCCCTGCAAGCAGATCGGGGACGGAACCGGTTTCGGTATCGGCCGCCACACAGGTTCGGGACTTTGCTCGCCAATTCGCGTTTCCGTTGGAGGCGGGCCGAGGGCGGCCCATCTCCAAAGACGAATCCTCAATGTTCGTAAGCAATGGAGACGCCGCGCCCTCGCGGCGCATCAGCCGGATAGCCTGCCAAATGAATCGGCGTGCAAATCCCAGGTTGGAAGACACCGCCGGACACGGGATCGATACCGATCCCGATAGCGACCCCGACCCCGATGACTTAGAGGGCTGCTCTTGCTTCCTGACTAGCCGCTGCGGCGGCGTGCTAGTGCGCGGAGGCGGCCGTACAGGTGCGGATGCTCACCGGCGAGCTTGCCGTAGGCGCCCTTGATGTCGCCGATGCGCTGGCAGCGGTGGGCGCTGGCTTCCATGGCGGCGAGCAATTTGTAGTCGTGCAGGTGACTGGGAAGTACCGCAAGAAACGCACGTAAGGCCACATCGTAGGCTTGCAGTCGGTAGCACTCCCAACCCACGTGGCAGATTACCGTCTCAGGCCAACGGGAAAGATTCTCGTCGACGAAGCGGCGTGCTTCGGCACTGCGGCCACTTTCCAGCAGGCGCTGCACGTAGGTCGGAAGCATCGCTGGGGCGATCTCTTCGCCGAGAGCATCGAGCTGTTCGACATCGCGGATGAGATCTTCCGCTGGCGCAATGGTGGCGCTGAGACGCGCTTGCTGATCGTGGGCCAGACGATCGTCCGGACGTTGGGCAAGATATTCCTCAATGCAGCGCAGAGCTTGTTGCGGCTGCTGGCGCCGTTCGTAGAGCCAAGCCAGGTCGCGTAGCACCGCCGGGTGGTCGCGTTGCAGGCCGCTGAGCAACGACTCAGCAAGTTCATAGTCTCCCTGTTGGGTGTAGGTGCGCGCCAGCCAGCGCTGCAGCGACCAGTGCGGGTGCAAGCGCTCGGCTTCCAAGAATGCCTCGCGAGCCCGGGCATAGTCCCGCTTCTGGTAGCTCACCCGTCCCGCCAAGAAGTGAATCCGCGCCGAGGTCGGGTAGAGCCGCAGCAACTGCTCCGCCAAGGTAGCCGCTTGGCGCCACTTTCCTTCCGCGACCAACAACTCCAAATCGAACCCCTGCGCCGTCGCCGAGACGGGGTCTTCCTGCTTGAGCTTCTGCAGGAGCGAGCGTGCCTCCTCGAAGCGCCCGCCACGGATGGCAGAATTCAAGTTGCGCCGAAGCGTCGCGAGGTAGGCGGAGCTAGGCGTCTTCTCTGGCATGCCGGCCTATGCTTTCAATCACGGCGGCCGGATGCAAGGCTCGAACGCAGACAGACACTGCTCAGATCCGGCGTCAGATCCTGCGGTTTCCCGGTACGACAGGGGCCGCGCGCAGCACTCGGATTTAGGCGTGCCCCATTCAAGGGAGACCCTCTAGGTTTCTCGACAGTCGGTCATGCCGACGAAACGGCGGCGCCGGACTAGATCATGAAAGGGCGGGGCTAGGCGACGAGCAGGCAGATGGGGTGTGCGACAAATTTGTTGGGAGGCA
>CAZGSN010000680.1:0-9157 GCA_964528465.1 uncultured Binatia bacterium (SeqCode) | reverse complement strand
GCCTGCCTAATCGAATTGGCTGGCAAAGCTGGCTGCACACGGCGATACCTCGGTGCGGCCCTGCTTTCTATGCTGATTGTCTGTTCGCCTTGCGGCATGGCGGCAGCAGCCGACGTACCTATCTCAGCGGCGGTTGCCAGTCTCTATGTTGGTCGTACCCAGGTGGTGGAAGGCAAAGTGGAGGCTGCGGAGCGCCGTGACAGCACGGTGCGCCTGCGCCTCGGCACGACTCCGCAGAGCTTGGTGGTTTCGCTGGTGTTGGGTTTGTTGAGCCGATTCCCGGCGCATCCGGAGCAGTACTACCTCGGGAAAGAAGTGCGGGTCGTAGGCACGATCGAGAGCTTTCGCGGGGTGCCGGAAATCAGCGTGCACGATCCCGATCACATCCTGGTCGTTGAGTCGGCGAATACCACGTCGCGGCCGCTGCCACCCGTGGATCCCGCGCAGTTGTCGGCGGAAGAAGCGGCCAAACTGCGGCAGCAGATCGAGCACATGCGCACCAGGATGCAGGACCTTGAAACGCGACTGAAGCAATTGGAACCGAACCCACCGTCCCCTTAAGCGCCTAGCCCGGAGTTGCAGAGAGTGTTTGTTGCAAGGAGTGTTTTATGTCGGAATTGTCGCAACGGGATTTCGCCAACCTCGCCCGCTTTCGTTACGCCATTCGTACCCTGTTGCGGGCTACCGAAGAAGCAGCACGCGAGGCAGGACTGACCCCCAATCAACATCAGCTCCTCCTGGGCATCGCTGGTTTTCGCTCTGAATCCGAGGTTACGATTTCCGATCTCGCCGATTTCCTACAGCTTCGCCACCATAGCGTCGTCGAACTCATCGATCGTGTCGAAGATGCCGGCTTCGTACGCCGCGACCACAACCCCGCCGACCGGCGTCAGGTGTTCATCACACTCACCGTAGAAGGCACCAAGAAGCTGAAGGAACTAGCTCCCATTCATCGCCGCGAACTAAACGGCGCCCGGCGCACGCTAGATCTTCTCGAGGCTCGTGACCGACGGCGCTGATCGCGGTCCGTTTAGACTACGACGTAACGGATCGGGGTCGGCATCGGTATCGGCATCGAGAGCAACACGATGAGCTTGGGCCACAAGCGACTGGACGTATATCACGCGGCGATCAACTACGTTGGGTGGGCGTATGCCTCGGGAGAGCGTGGTCCAACGGATAGGCGCATATGCAGACGTTGAAGCAACGAGTGGCCGTGGTGACCGGGGCGGCGAGTGGGATTGGAAGGGCGATTGCCGAGCGTTTGGCGTCAGAGGGAGCGGCGATTGCGGTGCTGGATCGCAATATCCTCGGCGCCCAAGAGGCCGTGGCGCGGATTACGGCCAGCGGCGGGCGTGCCGCGGCGGTTGAGGTGGACGTCGGCGATTTCCGGGGCGTGCAATCCGCCGTAGAGAGGGTGCGACAGGAGTTGGGCAGTATTGCCATCCTGATCAACAACGCCGGCTGGGATCGTGTCGAGCCGTTCGTGCAAAACAGCCCAGAACTTTGGGAGCGGCTCATCGACATCAACTTGAAGGGTCCGATTCACTGCACGCGTGCAGTGCTCGACGACATGATCGCGGCCGGAGGCGGTAAGATCGTCAGCATCAGCTCCGACGCAGCACGCGTCGGCAGCACCGGTGAGGCCGTATACGCGGCCTGCAAAGGCGGAGTGATTTCGTTCTCTAAGACCTTGGCCCGCGAGCTGGCGCGCTACCGCATCAACGTCAACGTCGTTTGCCCGGGGCCGACCGATACGCGTCTGCTCAAGGAGATCACCAGTGCCGGTGATGGCGCCAAGATTATCGAAGCTATGAAACGTGCTGTGCCGCTGCGGCGTCTTGGCACACCCGAGGAAGTCGCCGCCGCCGTCGCCTTCTTTGTCTCTGCCGATGCCGACTTCATCACCGGGCAGGTACTGAGTGTCAGTGGCGGTCTGACCATGGCCGGCTAGCAGGCTCCCGGAAACGCGCGACTCTTGCCGGCAACACTCGTCGCTCGTCAGGCGCATTCCATGGGCAAGGAGCGGCAAATCCCGAAAACCGCAGCTCAATTGCCCACGTTCTCGCAACGGTACTTGAGACGGCCTTCGAGACGCGGCCTGGACAGATGGCCGCTCCTCAGGCTGAACGGAAAAGAAAACTTGTTTACTGAGCCCAGCCACCGTTCGCGCTGAGGAGCCGCCTCCTGAGTAGCGAAGCGTATCGAAGGATTTTGGCGGCGTCTCGAAGCGCGCGCCTAGTTGACGTCAACCCAACTGAGGTTTTCGGGCCAATCACCCCCCGCAGCACTTCTTGTATTTCGCACCGCTGTCGCAGGGGCACGGAGCATTGCGCCCGATCTTTGGTCCGAGGCGAATGGGCAGGCGACTCTCTTGCGGCTGGTGCTGATGATCGGAGTCGCAGTTTGGATCGCCGCAGTCGAGTTCTTGGTCGAGCTCGTCATCGGGAAAGGGCCTTGCTTCCTCGTTTTTGGGTTGTGGTTTCATCTCCGCCATTCCTCTCTGTCTGGCTGATTGCCCACCAAGGGGAGATCCCGTTGTCTTCTCCTGCTGGTCGGTTGAGCGAGCCGTGCGCTTTCGGCTAACACCGCGGCGGCTTGAAAGGGAAGGTCATGCAACGATTCGACGGCAGAGTGGCGATTGTGACTGGGGCGGCATCCGGCCTTGGTCGGGCGACGGCGTTGCGCCTGGGGCAGGAAGGGGCGGTGGTGGCTTGCCTCGACCTCAACCTATCGGGAGCACAAGACACGGCCAAGGAATTGGAAGCAGGCGGTGGCCGTGCTCGGGCCTATGCCGTCAACGTTGCCGAGCCTGATAGCGTGCGCCCCGCGGTGACGGCCGCAGCGCAGGAACTTGGCCGCCCTCAGCTCGTGGTCAACTGTGCCGGCATTGGCAAGTTTGCACACTCGCACGAGCTACCGTTTGAGGAATGGCAGCGGATTATCGGCGTCAACCTCACCGGGACCTTCCTGGTGTGCCAAGCGGCATTGCCGTTCTTGCTCGATGGTGGCGGAGTCATTGTGAACGTCGCCTCCAACGCCGGCATCATGGCGCAACCCTACAGCGCCGCCTACTGCGCCTCGAAGGCTGGTGTGATTCACCTGACCAAGGCGTTGGCCGACGAGTACCTCGCTCGTGGCGTGCGCATCAATTGCGTCGCTCCCGGCGGCATCGACACGCCGCTGCAGAAGGACTTCTTCCGAATGCCCGAAGGCGTGTCTTGGAAGGAATTCCGCAAGTGCATGAGCCCGCTCGGCAACAGCAAGCCGGAAGAGATCGCCGCTTGCATTGCCTTCATCGCCTCCGACGAAGCCCGCTACATGGCCGGAGCCGTAGTGAGTGTCGACGGTGGTTTGACGGTTTGATGTAAGCCGCCGTTGGCGCCGTCCTCGTCCGGCATGTTCATCTCCGATTCAGGGATGATGCGCGGAACGACAGCCTCATGGCAGCGGCAGGGATGTTTTCCCGGCTGATTAATCCCGGAAGAATCAGATGGAACCACGGATGCACGCGGATAGACGCGGACTGCTTGCGAAGCGGATCAAGACCAAGAAGCACGGGGCTGTGGACGGGCGTAGCCCAAGCGTTTCTCCTTTTGCCCTTGTCGCTGCTGCCTGTATCCGTGTTCATCCGCGTCCATCCGCGGTTCAATTGTTGTTTTCGGGTTAATCCCATTTGGCTGTTTCATCCGGGTCCGGTTGATAGGCGCAGGTTGATCCCGTCCTGATAGTTTGCCGAAAATGGTACCCCAACTCGGGCAGGTGCTTGTCGATGTGGCGAATGGCGGTGTGGATCGCACGCGTGACGTTGATGCGAGCGCGTTCCGTAGCGGCACCGCTACGGCGGTCGCGGCCACCCCGGCCGATGGCGCGGGCTAGCTCATGCGCGAGGGAGTCGATTTCCGTACGGATTGCCTCGGCGCCATCGGAAGCGCCGCGTCCCTCGCGGTCCGCCAACTCGGCACGAAGCTCGTCCAGGCGGTGGCGATAAGCGGCGCGGGCGTGTTCGTCGAGCAGACATGCTGCGTCCGTGAGGCCGTGGATCTCGGATGAAGGCCAACAAATTTGACGCACGCCCCGCCGAATGGGGGCGAGCAGCGCGCCTTGCGGGGGTGGGATGGTGGCTATATAGTCGCGCGCTTCAAATCCATCAGAACGGAAGAACCGAATGGCACAAATCCATGGTGGCCGCGTTGTGGCCAAGGCTCTCAAGGCCGAAGATGTTTCCTACGTGTTCACCCTGTGTGGCGGTCACGTCATGCCGATCTATGATGGCTGCATCGATGAAGGCATCGGGGTCATCGACGTTCGCCATGAGCAAACGGCGGCGCATGCGGCGGACGGTTGGGCGCGCGTCACCGGGCGGCCGGGTGTGGCGATTGTCACGGCTGGCCCCGGGTTGACCGACGCGGTTACCGGTGTGGCCAGCGCCTTCCGCGCCAACATCCCCATGCTGTTGTTCGGCGGACAAGGCCCGCGTCCGTTTGCCGACATGGGCTCGCTGCAGGACATGAACCACGTCGAGTTGATGCGTCCGATCACCAAGTGGTCGGTGGCGGTTCCGGAAGGAAAGCGTCTGGCCGAGTACGTGAGCATGGCCTTCCGTATCGCCACCACGGGAATCCCCGGGCCCGTGTTCTTGGAGATGCCGATCGATCAGCTCTTCAACGTTTACGAAGAATCCGAGTGTGTCTTTCCCTCCAAGTATCGCTCCGATGCCGGCATTGCCGGCGACCCGCAGTACATCCAGCAAGCGTTCGACTTGGTGCGCCAGGCGCAGCGTCCGGTGTCTCTGGTGGGCAGTCAGTTGCGCTGGTCGAAGCGCCGCGAAGCCTATCCGAAGTTCGTCGAGACTTTCGGGATGCCGATCTACGTGAACGGCATTGGACGCGGCTCGTTACCGCCGGACAACCCGTATTTCTTCTCACAGTCGCGCAAGGATGCGCTCAAGCAAGCCGACGTGGTTTTGATCTTCGGGACACCACTCGACTTCCGACTCGGCTACGGGCGCGAGAGTCATTTCAACAAGGACGCCAAGATCATCCAAATTGACCTCGACGGTGGCGAGATTGGACGCAACCGTCCAATCGAGGTGGGCATTGTCGGCGACACCGGCATTGTCATGGAGCAGCTCACGCAACTGGCGACGCGCGACGGCTACAGCGCCACTATGGTGAAGCCGTGGCTCGACTCGATGCGCCAGCGGGAAACGGAGAAGTTGACCAAGCTGCGTGGTGAGATGGAGTCTACGGCTGTGCCGGTGAATCCGTTGCGGGCTTGCAAGGAAATTGCCGACTCGCTCGGCGCCGACGCCATCTGCATCGGCGACGGTGGAGATTTCGTCGCTACCGCAGCCTCGGTCCTGCGCATTCACGAGCAGGGGCACTGGCTCGATCCCGGCCCGCTCGGCACTCTCGGGGTCGGCCCCGGTTATGCGATGGCAGCCAAGCTAGCCAAACCGAAGAACCCCGTGGTGATCATCTATGGAGACGGTTCGTTTGGTTTACATGGGCTCGAGTTCGAGGCCATGGTGCGCCAGAAGATCAATGTCGTGGGTGTGATCGGCAACGACGCGGCTTGGCAGCAGATCCGCCGCGGGCAAGTGCAGCTTTACGGAGAGGAACGTGCGGTGGCGACGGCGTTGAGCTTCGTGCACTACGAGAAGGTCGTCGAGGCCTTGGGCGGGCATGGCGAGTATGTGGAACGAGCCGAGGACATTGGCCCTGCCATGAAGCGTGCGCTCAACGCCGGCAAGCCGGCACTGGTCAACATACGCATTGGAGGCAGTGACTTCCGCAAGGATGCGATCTCCATCTAACCCGAACTCTCGTAGACTAAGCAATGACTCACCGTATGAGGGGCAAAGGGGCAAAGGGCAAAGGGGCAAAGGGCGAAAACCCGAAGGCCGGCAGTCGTTCCCTCTGTCCCTTTGCCCCTCGGTGGCTTCGACTCTAGCCAGCTTACGAGCGAAGCGAGCTGGGTGAGATGCGCGACAAGACGGCAGCGATCATCGTCATCGGCAACGAGATCCTTTCCGGCAAGGTGGTCGATTCCAACGCGGCTTTCCTGGCCCAGGAGCTGCGATCCCTTGGGGTGGCCTTGAAGCGCGTTTTGGTCATACCCGATGAGCTTGACGCCATTGCTACGGCAGTCGCCACCTACAGCACGCAATTCGATGTGGTCTTCACTTCCGGCGGTGTCGGGCCAACGCACGACGACATTACTATCGCCGGAATTGCCCAGGGACTTGGGTTGCTGGTCGTTCGCCACCCGGATCTCGAGCGCATGATACGGCAGTACATCCAAGGGGAGCTCAACGAATCGCATTGGAAGATGGCGGAAGTTCCAGAAGGGGCCGAACTCATCTACGGGGGCAAGCTCAACTTCCCCGCGGTGCACATCGGCAACGTGTTTATTTTCCCTGGAATCCCAGAGCTGTTGCGCGACAAGTTCGCCGCGGTGAAGCAACGCTTTGCGGTCGATCCGTACCACATGCGAGTGGTCTACCTGAACGCCTTCGAGACGGCGATCGCGCCCCATCTCAACGCAACGCTCTTGGCATTTCCGGATCTCCTGCTGGGTTCCTATCCAAAGCTAGATCACCCGGAATACAGCGTGCGGGTGACACTCGAGTCGAAGGACAAGGCATACCTAGAAGAGGCGTGGGTGGATTTACTGGCAAGACTCCCAGCAGCAATCGTGGTACGAACGGAATGAACGTTACACCATCGAGAGGAGGAAGTAGGATGAGAGTGGGTTGGATGACGATGGCTTCTGTTTTGTTGCTCGGTCAGGTGGCAATGGCCGATATTCGCGAGGCCCCTCCGGCGGAGCCGGTGCCGGAGTCGATGAAGGCTGCCGAGAAGCAGGAATGTTACTGGCGGGACCTTGGCTACGGCAGTCTCGCCGTGGTGACGAATGTCTTTTACATGCCGGTAAAGATTGCCTATGCCTTGGTTGGCCTGCCCGTAGGGGGGCTTGGGTACGTTCTCACCGCGGGCGATAGCGACATCTCGGATGCGATTTGGGGGCAATCGTTGGGTGGGGACTAC
The DNA here is from genome assembly GCA_964528465.1 of uncultured Binatia bacterium (SeqCode). Lineage (GTDB taxonomy): Bacteria > Desulfobacterota > Binatia > HRBIN30 > HRBIN30 > CAZGSN01. The sequence continues at coordinate 2,105 of CAZGSN010000680.1, read as the reverse complement.
GTGCTGACGCCGAAGATGCTGCTGGGCGAGCAAGAGGTGCACTTCAACGGCAGGAGCGGCGAATAGACGCCGCCTGTACGGCGCGTGCGCACTCACACCGCTCAATTCATAGCCGGCGCCGACATGGCGGCGCGCATCCCCAAGCTGCAACTGCCTGAAGTCGCCTTTGCCGGCCGTTCCAACGTCGGCAAGTCGACGCTGCTCAATCGTCTCGTTGGTCAGCGCAGCTTGGCGCGGGTGAGTAAGACCCCGGGGCGGACGCAGCAGATCAACTTCTTCCAAGTCGACGAACGGGCCGTCTTTGTCGATCTACCTGGCTATGGGTTTGCCAAGGTGCCGTTGCCGGTGAAGGCGAAATGGAAGCACCTGGTCGAATCGTACCTCGGCAATCGGTCGAATCTGCGCGGGGTCGTTGTCCTCGTTGATTTGCGGCGCGGAATCCAGGACGAGGACGAGACCCTGCTGCATTACCTGGCCGTGCAAAACATCGCTGTCGCTCTAGTGGCCACCAAAGCCGACAAGCTGAATCGATCGGAGCGCCTGCGCCAATGGCAGGTCTTGAACAGGCAGTTGGCGCGACTCGATGGCTTGAGCGTGATCCCCTGCTCGTCGGTGAGCGGCGAAGGCATCCCGGAACTGTGGGGGTGGATCGAGCACCGCCTGCGTTGAGGCATGCGGTGCTCGGATTGGCACAGTCTCCAGTCGTTAGAAGACGTACATCAAGCCGCTGAGGAGCGCGTAATCGTATGTCTTCGGGTGAGTCACCGGCACCTCGATGCCCCCGAGTAAATAGAAGTTCCTACCCAGGTGGCTGCGGAAGCCAGGCGTGAAGGTAAGCGCCGTGGTTGCCGATGGCCCACGATTGTCCGTAGCCTGCGTCAAGTTGGTCGATACGTAGCCGACGAGATCCCCTACCGGAGCCATCTCGTGCTCGGTGAAGTAGTACCCGAGGGCAAGGTTGGCGAGAAACGACGTACGGGCCTTTACCTCGCCGACGTTGTAGTAGGGAACAAACATGCCGACACTGCCGCGCGCTACGAGCCCGGACCACCAATTGGCCCAGAATTGGTAGTTCGGTGTGACGGCGGCTAGGTCGTTGCCGGTGTCTGTGTCACCCGACGGAGTGCGGAAGGTTAGGTTAAACGATTGTGTGACGGCGGTGCTCTCCGACAGCAACAGGCGCGGTGTGATCTGCAAGTCTCCGAAACTCGTATGGCTAGAACTTCCCCCCGCACCTTGTGCAGAGGCCACAAACGGCACGTCGAGCTGGAGTTCAAGCCGTCGGCTCAGCGGTGCATACAAGGTAGCGCTGCCCACATACAGGTCGCCGTTGCCACTGGTCGCGTGCTGATAACGAAAGTTGGGGATGGCCAAACGGAAAAAGACACCGTCTGCCGCGTTTAGCCAGCCTTGGCGCGGTGCCCCACCGTCGCCTGCTGGAGGGCTGACCCAGGCTTCATCCCATCCCTCTTGAAAGAACGTCGCCAAAGATAAGGGACGCCAGCGCGATGGTTCGGCGTAAACGTCTCCAGTAAGCGACTCGGCTGCCGCCTGACAAACTCCCACCTTCTGCGGTGGGTTCTCCTGCGCAGCCCATGCCTCGGTGGCCACTAAGCCCAGCCCCAGGCCCGACCAGCACAGCCCCGCCAAGGACCTGGCAATCCACTTGTTTTTCATTTCTTTCCTCCTCTGTAGGTTGTTTCTGTGCGCACGCAGGGCAACGCCTGACGCATCTCGGCGCCAATACCGTTCCCCCGAACTCGCTTGTGTTAGTTCTTCTCGAAGAGTGCCCGGTGGCAGAAGCCAGCCGCAGCGGCTCCGGCAATGGGGGCAACCCAGAATAGCCAGAGCTGTTGTAGTGCCCAGCCACCGACGAAGAGCGCCGGCCCGGTACTGCGGGCCGGGTTCACCGATAGGTTGGTCACCGGGATGCCGATCAAGTGGATGAGCGTAAGTGCCAGGCCGATAGCGATGCCCGCGAAGCCGCTCGGTGCGCGCTCATCGGTACTGCCAAGGATGACGAGGAGGAACATGAAGGTAAGTACCACCTCCGCCACCAAGCCAGAGAGCATGGAGTATCCGCCGGGCGAGTGTGTCCCGTAGCC
>CAZGSN010000679.1:0-7599 GCA_964528465.1 uncultured Binatia bacterium (SeqCode) | reverse complement strand
CACGATCATCGCGTAGGTGGTGACATCGAGCTCGAGCCCCCCGTAAGCTTGCGGGATCGTCGCCCCAAACAAACCCAACTCTTTGAGCCGAGCAACGAGAGCATGCGGGTACTCATTGCGATGCTCCAGCTCACTCGCCACCGGCAACACCTCGCGCTCCACGAAGCGGCGCACCGTGCCGACAATCTCCTCGCGAATCTCCAATGCGCTCATGCGATCCTCCTGTCCCAAGGACCCGAGCCATAGCAAAGGTCACCGGAGGCGCCACAAGCAACTACAAACCCGAGTTGAGTGGCGGTTGATCAGCCGCGGAGAGGTTGCTGCATCGTCGCGTCCGACTACAAGCAGCGGAAGCAACTCCGCGCTGAAAGAAAGCTGGCCAAGCCTACGCGAGCATGCCAAGAGCGACGCTTTGGAATCAAAGCAAGGAGGGCCTCGACCGTGCACAGCTCCGTAATGCATCACCTTGGCATCGGCCTCGCCGACGCCAAAGGCAACGTGGAATTCTTCGACCGCTTGCTGACCGGGTATCTGGGGATGGAGCGCGAGGTGACCCAGGAAGCCGTAGCCGGATGGCGTGGGCGCGGGACCAGAATCTACCTGTACCCGACGCAGAAGGGTGCGGTGCCGGGTGCACTCCAGCACTTGGCGTTTACCGCACGCAGCCGCGGCGAGGTCGATGCCTTTCCCCCATGGGCTGTGCGTAATGGGATTACGGTGACCACGGCGCCGCGTCTATTCCCAAAGTATGGAGACGACTACTACGCCACTTTTTTCGACGGTCCCGAGGGCCTGCGCCTGGAACTCGTTTCCTTCGAGGAAGATTCCGGAGTCAGCGCGCGCGTGACACGTTGGAAGGAGGCCTGGGAAAGCTTGGATGCCAATCGTGTAGCGGCCCTGTATGCGAGCACAGCGACGCATACGAGTGGGCTGGTACCGCAGCTCATGCCGGAGACTCAGTCCACTTCCCTGCACGGCGTCGAGCAGATCCGGGAATACGCTCGCCGAGCCCTCGCCCGATATTCCCAACTCCGTTTTGATGTACGATCCGCAACCGAGAACGAAGACTTCTCGGCCATCGAGTACCTGCGCCACTCGAATCTCGATGGCGCAAGTCCACGCCACGTCGTTGAACTCATCGAGTGGCAGGGTTCGCGCATCCGTGCCGTGCGGGTCTTTCATGCCTGAAGATGGTGCCCGCTGCGCCGGTTCGCCGGTACGCCGTGCGAATCATCCGTCTCCGCTTGTCGGACCGTCGGAAGTCGGAAGCGTCGCAGGCGAGAACACCGGAATTTACCTAATCCGGCGCTAGGCGACGCTTGTCTTCGCCGGACCGCCTCCGCTGAAACCCAAACGGTTACGCCCGCGCTTGCGTGCGTGCGCACGAAAACGCCGCACCCCGCACCGGCGAACTGGTGCACCGGGCACCTCCTGATCCGGCGCTGCGCCGTTTCAGGGACACCTCCATGCACCTTGTAATGCAACGGACAGAGTGGGAGAACAAACGGCGAACATGGAACCTCGTCTACCCTTTTCCGGTCGCGGCACGGAAAGCAATCCAGCCAACCGCTACGAGCGTCTGTGCATCGAACCGCTGCTGGACGAAGACGCAAGCGAAGTCGACTCTCCCAGGGTAGCGACGATCTTTCTGCGCGATTCCAGCAGGTCGATCCTGGCGCACAACGACAGCCCCGACATTCCGTTTCGCTACAGTCTCAATCCCTATCGCGGTTGCGAGCACGGCTGCGTCTACTGCTACGCGCGACCGACGCATGAGTACTTGAGCTTTAGTGCCGGCCTCGACTTCGAGAGCCGCATCCTGGTGAAACACGACGCACCGGAACTCCTACGCAAGACGTTCCTCTCGACCCGTTGGCAGCCGGAACTGATTTCACTCTCCGGCAACACCGACTGTTATCAGCCGGTCGAGCGGCAACTACGCCTTACGCGTCAGTGTCTGGAAGTGTTCCTCGAGTTTCGCAACCCGGTGGGCATTGTCACCAAGAGCGCTTTGATCACTCGTGATACGGATCTGCTCGGCGAGTTGGCCAAGCACGGTTTGGTCCATGTATTCCTTTCCATCACCAGTCTTAGCCCTGAACTGGCGCGGCGACTGGAGCCGCGTGCTGCACGTCCGGATCGTCGTCTCGATGCGATAGAGACGTTGGCTGGGGCGGGAGTGCCGGTGGGAGTTATGACGGCACCGGTAATCCCAGGGCTCAACGACGAGGAGCTACCACGCATCTTGTCCTCCGCCGCGGAAGCCGGTGCGAGCACAGCTTCGTGGGTGATGCTGCGGCTTCCCAAGCCGGTCGACACCCTGTTCGAGGCCTGGCTGGAGACAAACTTTCCTGACCGTAAGCAACGCGTACTGCATCGCATACGCGAATGCCGCGACGGCAACCTGAACGACGGACGATTCGGGTCGCGGATGCGCGGGGGAGGCGTCTATGCGGCGCACGTGTCGCAACTGTTCCAGGCAGCCGCCCGAAAATCGGGGCTCGACCGCCCGCTGCCGGCAACTCGCACCGATCTGTTTCGGCGCCCACCGCAGCGCGGCGAGCAGTTACGCCTGGTGTGAAACGCACTCGGTACCTCCACAGCGAAAACGAGGCATCGTCCCTCGTCGTACCAACGGTCGTGTGAACCCGCGTGACTTTGCTAACTACCTCCCCCACAATGGTGAACGTGACAACTTCAACCCAGACCTTCCAAACCCGCGGTGGGATCACCGTGCATCGCTGCGTCGAAGAGCTACCGATGGATGGTGCGATCGAGCCTATCCTGACGGCCTTGGATTCCCACCGCGGCGTGTTGCTTACTTCGAGCTACGAGTATCCCGGACGCTACACACGCTGGGACATTGGCTTCGTCGACCCGCCTTTGGCACTGACCGCGCGCGGCCGTCATTTTCAGATCGTGTCGCTGAATGTGCGTGGGTTCACCATGTTGCCGTGGATTCTCGACGCCTTGCAGAAGCACGACGCGGTTGCCTCCGTGCACTTCGATCTCGACAAGGTCTGGGGCACCGTTGCCACTTCGCCTGCACGCTTCGCCGAAGAAGAGCGCAGCAAGCAGCCATCCATCTTCTCGATTGTCCGGGCGGTAGCGGACTTGTTCGCAAGCCGCGAAGACGAGCACCTCGGCCTGTATGGCGCCTTCGGCTACGACCTTGCCTTTCAATTCGAACCCCTGCGTTTGCGCATGGAGCACGGCGTCGGCCGTGATCTAGTTCTCTACCTCCCCGACGAGCTTGTCATCGTCGACCATCGCCGCGAGAAGGCGTTGCGCCGTTCCTATGAATTCGAGCTGGGTGAGCAGACGACCAAGGACGGCGCCCGCGGCGGCGCCAGCCAGCCCTACGTGGCCGGAGAGCAGGTCGAACGCGATTGCGACCATCAACCCGGTGAGTATGCCGACGGAGTCCGTCGCGCCCAGGCCGCCTTTCGCCGCGGCGACTTGTTCGAGGTGACACCCAGCCAGACATTCTTCGAAACGTGCACGGCAACACCGTCGGAAGTGTTTCGGCGTCTACGCCAACGCAACCCAGCTCCTTACGGCTTTCTCGTCAACCTCGGCGAGGCCGAGTATCTGGTCGGCGCATCGCCCGAAATGTATGTGCGCGTCGACGGCGATCGGGTCGAAACTTGCCCCATTGCCGGCACCATTGCACGTGGGGCGGATGCCATCGGCGACGCGGCGCAGATCCGCACCATTCTTAACTCCACCAAGGACGAGTCGGAGCTGACCATGTGCACCGATGTCGACCGCAACGACAAGTCGCGCATCTGTGTGCCCGGATCGGTGAAGGTGATCGGTCGCCGTCAGATCGAGTTGTACTCACGTTTGATTCACACTGTGGACCATGTGGAAGGGCGGTTGCGGCCCGAGTTCGACGGTCTTGATGCTTTCTTGTCTCACACCTGGGCGGTCACCGTCACGGGCGCGCCGAAGGCCTGGGCGATGCAGTTCATCGAGGACAACGAGAAGTCGCCGCGCGCATGGTACGGCGGCGCGGTCGGGTTGATCGGCTTTGACGGGCACGTGAATACGGGACTCACCTTACGCACCATTCGCATCAAGGATGGGATTGCCGAGGTGCGTGCTGGAGCAACCCTACTGTACGACTCCGAGCCGGAAGAGGAAGAGCGCGAGACGCGGGTGAAGGCTTCGGCGCTTATCGACGCCATTCGTCGTCCTAGCTCGGTGCCTTTGGTGGCGCCGAGCGTCGCGGCACAGCCTGGAGCAGGAAAGCGCCTCTTGTTCGTCGACCATCAAGATTCGTTTGTACACACACTGGCCAACTACTTCCGCCAAACGGGAGCGGAGGTGGTGACTCTGCGTGCAGGATTCGACGAAGCCGAACTCGACAGGATCAAGCCGAATCTGGTCGTGCTGTCACCGGGGCCGGGTACACCCTCCGACTTCAAAGTGCCATCAACGATCGATGCTGCGGTGCGCCGCGGGCTACCGGTATTCGGAGTGTGCTTGGGACTACAAGGAATGGTCGAGTACTTTGGCGGCAAGCTCGGCGTCTTGGATTACCCGATGCACGGCAAGCCATCGCAGGTGCGGGTTATCGGCGGCAAGCTGTTCGACGAGTTGCCCGCGCAATTCCTGGCCGGGCGCTACCACTCCTTGTTCGCGTTACGCGATGTGCTGCCAAAGGTTCTGCGGGTCACCGCCGAGAGCGACGACGGCTGCGTGATGGCGATCGAGCACGCTGAGCTGCCGATGGCAGCGGTGCAGTTCCACCCGGAATCGATCCTGACCTTAGGCGACAACATAGGGTTGAGGCTGATTCACAATGTAGTGCGTATTGTTGCAAAGTAGAACAATATGTCTCATATGTCCCGTAGGACCTATACGACACATGAGACATATTCCCCTGCAATCGCCGAAAGGCCTGGGAGGCCACCTGGCATGAGCCCTGGGTTTATCCCCAAGCACGGTGGCTATCGGGATTTGCTTTCCTATCGGAAGGCGCAGGTCGTTTACGATGCCACCGTGCGCTTCTGCCAGCGTTCTTTGGAGAAGCGTGACCGCACCGTAGACCAGATGGTGCAGGCAGCACGGTCGGGCAAGCAGAACATCATCGAAGGCAGCATGGCTTCCGCAACCTCGAAAGAAACCGAGATCAAGCTGACCAACGTAGCCCGCGCCAGCCTAGAGGAACTGCTCGAAGACTATCGCGACTTCCTTCGCACTCGCGGCCATGGCTGCTGGGAGAAAGACAGCCGCGAGGCGCTCTTTGTTCGCAAGCTCGGCAGAGAAAGAGATGCGTCCTATGAGACCTATAGGACCTACATCGAGACACCACCGCCAGAGATCGTCGCCAACATCCTCATCTGCCTGATCCACCAAACCAACTATCTCCTCGATCAGCAGATCCGCCGCCTGGAGCATGCCTTCCTAGAAGAAGGTGGCCTGCGCGAACGCATGCCCCGGGCTCGTGTGGAAGCTCGCGGAAGAGAGAAACTCGGGCGGCAAACAGCGCTCGGCCCACATCGCTAGCGCTACTCGTTGGGAAGCACGTTCACGCCTCAACCACGCTGCTTGGCTTCCTGCCACAGGGCTTCCATTTGCTCCAAGGAAGCGCCGTGGATGTCGAGGCTCTGCTCTTCGAGGCGGCGTTCGATGTGCTTGAAGCGTTGGATGAAGCGATCGCTGGCGCGTTGTAGGGCATCCTCGGATTGCACGTTGAGGTGACGGCCGAAGGACGTGAGCGCAAAGAGTACATCTCCGAGTTCGGCTTCGATTTCCCCGTGCACACCGCCTTGGATCGCCGCCTGCAGCTCGTCGATTTCTTCGCGCACTTTGGTCAGAACCTCGGTGGGCCGCTGCCAGTCGAACCCGACGCGCGAAGCTTTCTCGCCCAGTCGGTGCGCACGCAGCAACGCCGGCATGGCTCGCGGCACGCCGGAGACGATGGAGTTGTCCTGCTTGTGCTTGCGCTCCTCCTGCTTGATGCGCGCCCAGTTGCTGAGCACCTCGTCGGAGTCCTTGACCTTTGCATCGGCAAACACGTGCGGGTGGCGCCGCACCATCTTGTCGACGATGCCGCGCACGACGTCCTCAATGGTAAACTGGCCGGCCTCGCGGGCCATCTCCGCGTGGAAGACGATCTGCAGCAATAGATCGCCTAGCTCGATCTTGAGTTCTTCGAGGTCGTTGTCTTCGATCGCCTCAGCCACCTCAAAGGCCTCTTCCAGCACGTAGGGCTTGATGGAGAGATGCGTTTGCTCGCGATCCCACGGGCATCCCCCGGGAGCGCGCAGTCTCTCCATGATCTTCACCAACTCGGCAAAAGCTTCGACTGCACTCATGCGCGGTCGCTAACACCGAGCTACGCCGCAAACAACGATGCGCACCTTGCTTGGATCGCGCGCGCGAGCCGGTTCTCGCGTTGCAATTGCTTGGGCAGTGAGCTAGCAGACGCGGCGTTCTGATCGCCAAATTCATGAAGACGTCGAGGCTGTTTGAGGGGAGCGTACGCTGGGCCGACGGTGCCGAACGCGCACTGTCTGCGTCTTCGGGAGATTTCGTTGCCGCGTTCGCCCTCGATTGATGACCTTCGCGTTCAAATCGACAGTATTGACGAAAAGCTGCTGAAGCTGCTCAACCAACGGGCTGGGCTGGCTCGTCGCATCGGCGAGCGTAAACGCGACACGCAAGCCAGCATTTACATGCCGGCGCGGGAGAAGCGCATTCTCGCCCGCCTGTCATCACTCAGCCACGGCCCGCTCGACCGCGAGAGCATCCGCCTGATCTTTCGCGAAGTAATCGCGGCGTGCATTTCACTGGAGAAGCCGCTGCGCATTGCGTGCCTCGGCCCGTTGGGCACCTACTCGCATCAGGCAGTACGCTTCCAATTCGGTTCGCGCGTGGACGTGGTGCCGGTACATCCTATTGCAGCGGTGTTCGACGAGGTGGAGCACGGGCGCGCCGATTACGGCGTGGTACCCGTCGAGAACTCTTCCGAAGGTACGGTCGCTGCCACCCTGGATCGCTTCGTCAGCTCTCCCTTGAGCATCAAGGCGGAAGTGCAGTTGCGCATCGATCAGTGCCTGCTGTCGAAGGCACGGCGACGTGCCGACGTGAAACGGGTCGTGTCGCACCCACAATCTCTCGGACAGTGTCGGCAGTGGCTGGCGGACCATTTCCCTGGCGTCCCACAACTGGAGGCTGCCAGCAATGCACAAGCCGCCGAGATCGCACGCGGTGATGCGTCGGTGGCCGCGATCGCCGGCCGTGTCGCCGCGGAATACTACGACCTGAACATCCTGGCGGAACGCATCCAGGACCAGATCAACAACTACACGCGCTTTTTGGTGCTGGGGGCCGATGGTCTCGGCCCCCATAGCGGCGATGACAAGACATCCCTGTTGTTCTCGCTGCCGCATCGCTCTGGGGCACTGCATCGTGTCCTCAAGCCGTTTGCCGACAACCGCGTCAGCATCAGCACGATCGAGTCCCGCCCTCTCAAGGGTCATCCTTGGGAATACGTGTTCTTCTTGGACCTCGTGGGCCATCAGCAAGATCGTAACGTGACCCGTGCGCTAGCCCTACTGAAAGAGCACTGCTTGTTCTTCAAGGTGT
>CAZGSN010000678.1:0-4360 GCA_964528465.1 uncultured Binatia bacterium (SeqCode) | reverse complement strand
GCCCGTCTCCAAAAGCAAGGAAAGGCAAGCAATGGAGACGCCGCGCCCCCGCGGCGCGTCAGATGGAATGCCTCCGTCAACGACTTTGGCGTCGCCCTGCCCCCTGAAGAGTCATTCTTCGTGACCTTCGTGCCTTCGTGGTTCAATAAGAAGGTCCCGTGGATTTTGCCGCCTCCGCAGCGAGCAGTCTCATGAATTATGCGGGCTAGCTCGACGCTGAGTCCAGGCAACCCGAAGGCCACCCACTGCGTGTTCATCGGCAACTCGCACGGACACTTGGGGCAGCACAATCGCCCGCTTGTGATCTCGTGCCTTCCGTTGTTGGCGGACGGAAGCTACGCGTCGGCGCGTGGCCGCGCGCGAAGTTCCGATCAAGACGAAAGTGCTTTATGGCGCGGGGGAGGTCGCGGTTTCGGCCAAGAACACGATCCTCAATCAGTTCTTGCTGTTCTTCTATGTCGACCTGGTGCACCTGCAGCCGACGTTGGTCAGCCTGGCGATCTTTCTCGCCAAGCTGTGGGACGCGGTCATTGATCCACTGACGGGCTACGCCTCCGACACAGCACGCACGCGTTGGGGCCGCAGGCGGCCATTCGTAGCCGCGGCGGCACTACCTCTCGGGTTGTTCTTCTTCCTCCTCTTCTATCCGCCCGAGGGCACGACGACGACGGTCTTTGTCTACTTGCTGGTCATCTATGCCGTGCTCAATACCTGCTTTGCGGCGTACACGATTCCCTACGTAGCTTGGGGTGCAGAGTTGGCGCAGGACTACCACGAGCGTACCACCGTAGTGCAGATTCGCAGCCTGTTCGGTGTTCTTGGAGGAATCATCGGATCGGCAGCTCCCGTCGCCATTGCGCAGGCGTTTGTCGACCCGCGCGGTGGTTACGCGGCCATGGCTGCGGTCATGGCGGTAGTACTAGCCGCTTCCGGTTTGGTAACCGGGCTCGGCGTGACGGAACGGGCGAGCCCGGCGCGTGTGGATGCTAGCTTGCGGCACTTCCTAGCCGGTCTGCGGGCGACGTTTTCCAATCGCGACTTTCGCGTCGTCTTCCTTACCTTCTGCATGATGACCTTTGCGGGCGCCCTCGGAGAGTCGGTGCGTTTGATCGTCATCAAGTACTGGCTGCAGATGTACGACTTCTTTCCGGTTCTGGCGCTGGTGTTTGCCGTGCTCTTTGCCGGTTCTTTTCCATTCTGGTTTGCCCTGTCGCGTAAGGTTGGCAAACGCGTGGCCATGCTCATCGGCTTACTGTGTGGCGTCATTGTGCCCTTTGGTTGGCTCGTGGTTCAGCCCGGGCAGCGCATGGCCATGCTGTTGTTCATGGTTGCCGCCGGCTTCGCCTCAGGCTCCGTTACCATTGTGATTTCCAGTGCCAGCGACGTAATTGACTTCGACGAACTGCAAACCGGCGAGCGCCGCGAAGGTGCCTACTTCGGCATTTGGACGTTGGGGCTCAAGCTGTCCGGTGCTTGCGGCATTCTCTTGAGCGGTCTGCTGTTGCAGGTGGTGGGGTACGTCCCCGGTCAGGAGCAGTCGAGCCAAACCATGTGGTGGTTGGTGATGATGGTCGGCCCCTTACAAGCCACCGCAGCTCTGGTCGGGTTCTTCATGCTGCGCGGTTTCCGCTTCGAAGCTGCCGACGTGCATCAAGCCCAAGCCGAACTCGCCAAACGTCGCGCCCGCTAGCCGGCGGTCGAAATGATGCCTGGAGAGGCGATAGGAGAATCTTCACCTCACCACCCGCGATCTGGTAGGAAAGCCCCAACTGCAAGCGAACAGTCTGGAGAGCTGACGGGAGACGTTGGAATGTCTTTGGTTGTGTGTAGGAGGTGGAGGCAATGAACCGGCTGCGACAAGCGACAATTGTCTGGGGGGTTGTGCTGGGAATGGTTGGTGGGGTGTGGGCGCGACCACCGCTACCCACGCCAGCTTCGGGTGTGCGCTCGGCGATTTTGGTCGACGCGGAGTCGGGTGCGGTTCTCGTCGAGAAGGATGCACACCTGCCCGCTCCTCCGGCCTCGATGACCAAAATGATGCTGATGCTATTGGTCGCAGAGCGTGTCGCCGATCGCCGCTTACATTGGGACGATCAGGTCATCACCAGTGCCCGTGCCAGCCAAATGGGCGGCTCGCAGGTGTACTTGAAGGCCGGCGAAGCCTTCTCCTTGGCCGAGATGATGCGAGCGATCACGATCCATTCGGCTAACGACGCGGCCTTGGCTGTGGCGGAGACGGTGGCGGGTTCGGGCGAAGCGTTTGTGAGTCTGATGAATGAACGCGCTCAGCAATTGGGGATGCGCGACACGGTGTATCGGAGTGTCCACGGCTTACCGCCGGAGAAGGGGCAGGAAGCGGATCTCAGCAGCGCCGCAGATATGGCCCGCGTAGCACGCGAGTTGGTGAAGCACGCGGACATCATGAAGTGGAGCGCAACCCGCGAGGCACCATTCCGCAACGGCGCCATGGTGCTTACCAACACCAACCGTTTGGTGCGCGAAACCAACTGGATCGACGGGCTCAAGACCGGCTACTACCGCGAGGCTGGATTCAATGTGACCGCCACCGCCCAACGCAACGGGCTGCGCTTGATCGCCGTGGTCATGGGTGCCGAGATCAAACAAGAATGCTTCCGCGAAGCCGAGCGGCTGTTGCAGCGTGGCTTTGCCGAATACCATGCGCAGGTTGCAGTGAAGCAAGGCGAACTGGTGGCGAGCGATGTTCTGGTGCGCAACGGCTCGCCGCGCTTGGTGCGCGTGGTCGCCGGTAAGGATCTCACTCTATTGGCCAGGCGAAGTGAAAAGCGCCCCGTCAAGCTGGAGCTAGCTCTCACGCAGGACTTGCAAGCACCTTTGGCTGCAAACACCCGAGTTGGCGAAGTGCTCGTGAAAGATGGGGACAACGTACTCGGCCGCGTGCCCGCCCTGACTGCCGATGCCGTACGCCCGGCGTCGCTGTGGGAACGGGTGTTCTGAGCGCAACCCCACCGGGGAGAGCAGTCGGACCGTGAAAACGTTTCCTGGATTCAGAATTGGATTCTTCTCGCCAGCCTCTCGAACCTAAACACCTTCGCTATGTGGAGGAATGAAGAACGACATCCTTCTTCCGCTTGGGCGTCGAAAAATTTCCCTTGGTAGCGCCAGCATGCAGCGGCAGCATCTCTGACGAGCCCCGTCTCCAGGCGGCTTCGCTGCAGCGTGCTGAATCGGCAGCTCAAAGAATGACTTGAATCCTTCGCGCAGCTTCCGAGTGGGTGTCTTGGTGGTTCCCTTCTTGGGAGATCACAGCTTGTAGACGACGCCGGTAAGCTTTTCGGAGAGCTGCCACAGCCCTGCGGCGACGGTGCGATCGTGCGAGCGACGGTTGGATTGGACCTTTTTGGGATGGCCCCAGGTTTGTCCGAACCCGTCGGGCCCGATGAAATCGCCGCCGGCTACATCGGGAGCGGTGGCGGCATAAAGAGTTGGCAGGGCTCCCATGTGCGCGCTTTGGGCAGCAAGGCGATTGCCGAGTTCCATGAGTCGCTCCATGCGCGACGAACCTTGCATTTGTGGTCCCACGGCTTGCAGGTTGGTGGCGGCGTAGCCGGGGTGGCAGGCAACACTAGCGGTGTTGGCACGGGCGGCTTCGAAGCGGCGCTGCAGCTCGTAGGCGAACAACAGGTTGGCAAGCTTGCTTTGCCCGTAGGCCGCCCATTTCCTGTAACCTTGCTGCCAGTTCAGGTCATCGAGCCGGATGCGGCCAATGCGGTGGGCACCGCTACTGACGGTAACGACGCGAGAGTGCGGTGTAGACTCAAGAACATCGAGCAACAGTCCGGTGAGCGCGAAATGGCCGAGATGATTGGTGCCGATTTGCATCTCGAAGCCGTCGGTGGTGCGCGTCAGCGGGATGGCCATGATGCCGGCGTTGTTGCACAGCACGTCGAGGCGCTCGTGCTTGTCGTGGAAGGCGCCGGCAAAGGCACGCACCGAGGCCAGGCTGGCAAGGTCGAGAGGCATGGTCTCTACCGAGGCGTCTGCAACCTCAGCGCGAAGCGCGGCAAGGGCGCCCTCCGCCTTGCTGGGATTACGGCAAGCGAGGACTACGTGGGCACGATGCCGGGCCAACTCGCGCGCAGCTTCCAAGCCAATGCCACTGTTGGCACCAGTAACGACGATGACCTTACCGGAGAGGTCGGGAATGGCATCGGCGGTCCATGCGTGGCTCATTGTGTTCTCCTCTGACGTCTTAAGAAACCTCTGCACAAGTCTGTGCAAGTCACCCCTGCGGGGTCGGGGTCGCTATCGGAATCGGTATCGATCATTTTACGCGTTGCCTCCCACCTCTGGCGCGGCCGATTCCGATACCGATTCCGAC
>CAZGSN010000677.1:0-13336 GCA_964528465.1 uncultured Binatia bacterium (SeqCode) | reverse complement strand
TACTGAGCCCCGCAACCGTTCGCGCTGAGGAGCCGCCTCCTGAGTAGCGAAGCGTATCGAAGGATTTTGGCGGCGTCTCGCAGCGCGCGTCCAGTTGACGTCCAGCCCAACTGAGGTTTTCGGGTTGAGAGAATCGACAGTCTCCCCGCGGGGAGCACGGCTTGAGCTGGCTTGTGCAGAGGTTCCTCAAGGCCGCTGCGGCGGCGCCGCTCTCAAGCGGCTCGTACGGCAGGCGGCAACTAGGGTGGCGATCTCTGCCGCTATGAGATCGTACCGACGCTTCTGCAACCAGGCCGGCCGAAAGATGCTACCGCCGAAAGCTGCGGCACTAGCGCCATTGGCAAAGTAGGCGCCGATGTTGTGCGCGTCGACGCCACCCACAGCCAGAAGTTCAATGTCGGCAAACGGGCCCTTGATCTCTTTGAAGTAGGTGGGTCCGAAGCAACTGGCAGGAAACACCTTCACCATCGTGGCACCTGCCTGCCAAGCCGTGAAGATCTCTTGCGGCGTCAGCGCGCCGGGAAAGACAGGAATGGTTCGCGCCCGGCATTCCTCGACAACCGAGGGTACCAACGTCGGCATCACCACAAACGTGGCACCCGCGTCGATGGCTGCCGCGAGGGCTTGGCGATCCAGCACAGTGCCCGCACCCACCATCAGCCGATCCCCGGCCACGGCACGCAAATGCCGGATCAAGGCCGGTGCTCCCAGGGTATTCATGGTCACTTCCACCGCTTCGAGATCGGTGCCGATCATGACCTCGGCTAGGGGCTCCACATCAGCCGCAACGATGCCACGCAAGATGCCAAGCAAAGGCAGGCGACGAAAACGCTCGATATCCATGGCCGTCTACATACCAAAATCTGTCGGTCCATGGTTCCCCGGTGCGCCGGTCTGCGGCGCAGAGGCGCTGCACACCCAGGGCAGCGGAAACCCGGCAACCCGGGGACACTTCTCGGGTAGCGATGCACCAAACGATTGCGATATGTTGCCGAGCATGTCCGACCACCCGACTGTTGCCGCCGCCGAAGCTCTTGGTGCTCGCATCCGTGAAGAAGCTGTGAACATTGAGAACGAGCGGCGAATGCCGTTGTCGTTGGTTAGCGAAATGGCCAGTCATGGCTTGTTTCGCTTGTGCGTGCCCAGTTCGCTTGGCGGACTCGAGGTCGACGTGGCGACTCTGGTGCGCACCATCGAGGCCGTGTCGGTGGCGGACGCTTCTGCGGGTTGGTGTGTGATGATCGGCAGCACCAGCGCCATGCCCGCGGCCTATCTCGAGGAAGCCACGGCACGTGCTTTGTACGCGGCGCCGAGCATGATCTCAGGGGGAGTGTTTGCGCCGCTGGGCAAGGCCCAGGTTGTCGAGGGAGGGTATCGAGTCAGCGGTCGCTGGCCGTTTGCCAGCGGCTGCCAGCATTGCACCTGGCTGCTGGGCGGGTGTGTGGTGATCGAAGATGGCAAACCCCGGCTGTTGGCAAGCGGTGCGCCGGAAACCCGCATGATGCTGTTCGAGGCACCATCGGTGCAGATCCTCGATACATGGAATGTCAGCGGCCTGCGCGGCACCGGTAGCCACGACATTGCCGTCGACGACCTGTTCGTACCAACCACGCACTCGGTTTCGTTTGTCGACGACCCGGTTCGTCAGAGTGGTCGCCTTTACCGCTTCCCTGTGTTTGGCCTTCTGGCTCTCGGGATTGCTGCGGTGGCGCTTGGAACCGCGCGCCGCGCCATAGAGGAGTTCAGCGCGCTTGCCATCACCAAGACCGCCACCGGCAGTCGCCGCAAACTTGCCGAGCGTGCCATCGTGCAACAGCAGACGGCGCAGGCTCAGGCCATTCTGCGTTCGGCGCGTGCGCTGATGTTCGAAACCATCGCGGAAACCTGGGAACAGGCAGGGCGCAGCGCCATTGATTTGCAACAACGAGCGTGGCTCCGTCTCGCCGCTTCGCATGCTACGGCCAGCGCCGTGCAAGTTGTCGATCTGATGTACACCGCAGCCGGTGGCACGGCGATCTACAGCAGTCATCCGCTGCAACGCTGCTTGCGCGATGTGCATGTGGCAACGCAGCACATGATGGTCGCCCAGCCCACGTATGAACTTGCCGGGCGCGTCTTCTTGGGCATCGACACGGATACGAGCTTGCTGTGAACGGGGCGCCGGTGCTGGGGTGCGGAAGTGCTGAGGTTCGGGAGTGCTGAGGTTCGGAAGTGCTGGGGTGCCGAGGTGCCTCGCAACCGATCAGGCTCGAAGCGCCCCACTGTGCATCCGACCAGTACTCCCGAACCCGAGAACTCCACAACCTCGGCCTTCCGAACCGGCGCACCGGCACACTCCAGCACCCCAGCACTCCCGTACCACCCGATAAGGAATCTCAGCCATGTACTCGACACTTGAAACCGAACGCATCGGCGATGTTCTGCGCGTGACGATTGCGCACCCGAGTAGCCCGCTCAACGCGGTCGACGCGGCTTTGCATCACGATCTGACGCAACTCTTTGCCGACCTCAAGCGCGAGGACGAGGCTCGTGCCGTGGTGCTTACCGGCAGGGGCAAGGCCTTCACCGCCGGTGGCGACTTCCAATGGTTCCCCGAGTTCCGCGATAGCGGCAAGGGGGATCGGCTGCGGCGCGATGCCAAGCAAATGATCTGGGACATGCTCGAAGTGGAGATTCCCATCGTCGCCGCTATCAACGGCCACGCCATGGGTCTTGGCGCCTCGTTGGCCCTGCTCTCCGACGTAATCTTCATGGCCGACACGGCAACGATTGCCGACCCGCACGTCAAAGTCGGCATCGTTGCCGGCGACGGCGGCACCGCCATCTGGCCACTCCTGCTCGGCCCGGCCCGCGCCAAGCAGTACCTGCTCACCGGCGATCCGCTCACCGCGGCCGAGGCCGAACGCATCGGCTTGATCAATCAGGTCGTACCCGCCAACGACTTGCCCGATGTGGCTCTGAATTTTGCTCAGCGCCTTGCAGCCGGCGCTCCCCTGGCCGTGCGCTACACCAAGCTCGCCATCAACAAACTGGTCAAAGACGCTCTCAACATTTCCTTCGATACCGCCACCGCTCTAGAGATGGTCACTTTTCGTAGCGACGACCATCAAGAGGCACTCGTGGCAATGAAGGAGAAGCGAGCCCCCGTTTTCCGCGGCCGCTAGGCCAAGCACGCCGTGTGCTCTCCGATCCGCCCTACCGTCGGTACTAGGGGAGAACGCGCCCCGAACCGGCAAGCGGGCGCACCGGGCACCTCCAGATCCGGTGCTGGCGCCGGATCTCGGACCAGACCGTCTTGTTGTCTGCACGGATTCGATCGGCTATTGCCGGCGCCAATGAATCTTCCATACAGCGCAAGGTCGCTGTGGCGCGCCACAGCGGTGATTGTAGTGGCAACGTTGTCGGGGTGCGCGATGCTTGGCGGTGGCTCGTCGACCGTGGCAGCGGAGGCTGTGTCGCTGCGCAATCTACAGATTGAAAGCGTCGACGGCCGGCGCGCGGTGTTGTTGCGCTTGTCGCAACTACCACAGCGGGTAGTGCACGCGAGCAGCAGCACCCCGGCGCGCATTACCGTGCAGATAAGCGGTCCTGTGGGTGAGGGTGACTTTGAGGAGCAGGTGCTGCCGCAAACCGATCCACAGATCGTGCAGGTGCGAGTGGCCCGCGAGGACGGTCAACTGGAAGTGACGCTCGATCTCAAGAGCGACGTGCCGCCACCGTACAGCGTGCATGAAATGGCCGACTGGATCATGATTCGCTTGGGGAGCACGGGAGCAGAGAGCTAACTCTAATGCGGTGTGGCCCCACAGCCCTCAGTGCCCTTCCCATCGTTGCTTTGCTTCTCCTCGCGCCGCTGGCCGCTGCGGCGCAGTTTTCCGGCCAACAAGCGCGCCAGCGCAACCAAAAGAACACGAAGGGCGCGAGCATCGAAGACTCCGTGAAGCATCTAGCCAGCGAAGATGCCGATGAACGGCTCGAAGCGGTCAAGTCGCTCGGATCCTCCGGCGAGCCCAAGGCTGTGCAGTACCTCATTCAAGCCGTCGGCGATTCGGACGAACGCGTCGAAGCCAAGGCCATCGTCCTGCTCGGGGACCTGCGCGCCGCCGATGCGATCCCAGTTCTCGTGCAGTACCTAAGCCGCAGCACCGTCAACAACCGCCTTAAGCCCCTCATCCTTGCTGCGCTCGGAAAGATCGGCGACGCCCGCGCGGCACTGCCGATCGCAGAGTTTCTGCAGCGCGACCTAGAGCCGTCCATTCGCGGCACCGCCGTCTTTGCCCTCGGCGAGATTGCCTCCAGCGAATCCATCGAGACTCTCAGGAAAGTTGCCGAGAACGATACCGACGCCAACGTCCAACGCCTAGCCACTGAAGCCCTGGCCAAGGTAGAGTACCGCCGCGCTGCCGTGAAGCGCGAGGTCAAGGCGCCCGCGCAAAACTTCCTCAAACCCAAAGAAGAACCGCCGCAACAGTAGGCCTGCACTTGAGCTGGCCCACGACGCACCTCAAGATTCGCAACCAACGTCCATCTCTCGCAGTACTGGCCGATCGTCCGTAACACGATGATGCTCCCAATCTGGCTGAGCAACGCAAGAACACTCCGCCCCGGTGCACCGGAGAGCTGGCGTACCGCGTAACCCCAGGTCCGGCGCGTCTGATTTCGCGAACGTTGCACCCCGCACCGGCGCACCGGCGAACCGGGCACCTCCAGATCCGGCGTTAGCGCCGGATCTGGGGCGTACATGCAGCCCCATTGACTCGACCGGCACCACTTACTACTGAGCAGCGACCGCACCGCGCCCCAGTGGTGGAATGGCAGACACGACAGACTCAAAATCTGTTACGGGCAACCGTGTGGGGGTTCAAGTCCCTCCTGGGGCATCTGATTTTAAAGGATTTTATCTGATCGGGCAGCGATGCCTCTAATCTGCAAGGATACCGCGGACACAATGCGGACACATTCGGGCCAATTTCAAGCCATCCGCATGGTGCCATCGGTTCAAGGGCGAGCTGAGTGGTCCACGTCACCCGCAACCGTCGAAACGCGCTTCGAGTGATCTAGCGGACTCGTAATGCCGGCCGGACCAAACGAGGAGAAGCGATGGTTGCAAGAGGTGGGGCATCGACCATCTACGGAGTGCTTTATCAGATCCTCGTAACCTTGGACCGAGCTCTCACGTTGTCCGTCAATTTTGGTCCAGTCAGCGACGGAGAGCCGGATGGAGCATGTCTAAGAATTGAGCCGGAGGGCGGTGGGGGTGACCTCCAGATCGTGTTCCCGTCGGAACGCGTCGTTGAGCAATGCAAAGCAAAGAGCGACCAGGGTACGTGGTCGTTGCAGGTCGTCATCGACGAAATCCTTCCGGACTTGTACCTTGCCGTCGATGCAACCAAGCCAGACGAAAACATCACATTCAGGGTTGTGACCGAAGGACGACTAGGAGACTGGCTTGCGGCCTATGAATTCTTTCGGAGGCTGCCTAAACAGCCGCCCTCTCAACCGCTCGAGGCGCTGGATGACACCAAGCGGGTTCGGTTTGCACGGTCCCAAACGCTGTCAGAGCTAGAACTATTCCGGAAGGTCGCCGAGGATCTGAGAGCTCAACGCGAGAGCATCGAAAAAGAGCCTCTTGAGACGACCTACCAAAAGTTGTGGCGGCTCCTCTCGAGGTTTGAATTCGAACAGCTAGTCGCGCCCGATATCCTCGTCGCACGAATCGATTCGATCCTTCTACTCTCGGTTTCCAGCGTTGCCGAAAGCGAAGAGAAGCGACGTCAACTGTGTGGCCGGCTGCTCGAATGGGGTATGCAGAGCAAGACGGTGACTCCGGCGGAGCTCCTGTCCCAAGTCGGTCTCGACACCGTCCGATTGACTGACGCACTTGAGATTCGCCGCCGCACGGATGAGCTGCTGGCCAGAAGTTTTGCATTTTGTGGGTATGACGATGCTTCGAATGTTCGCTCTGCAATCCCGTGGGACGCGGGTAAACACCTCATCGTGGTTGGATCGAGCGGCGTCGGAAAAACATGGGCTGTTTGTTCGATTGCCCGAGAGGCCGCCAACGAAGGCGATATCGTCGTGGCTTTGACTTCCGAGGGAAGCGCCGCGCAAACGTGGGAAAAGGCGCTTGCAAGAGTATGGCAAGAAATCCTCGGCCGTACTTCCTTGCCGCCGTTCTCGAGGATCGCGCAACTGACCCAACAGGCGAAGTCCACGCCACGCGTCACACTGCTGATCGATGAGGTTGGAGACCCAACGGAGGCGATGCGACTGCTCGAAAGAGCAACACACGACTCCGGGGTTCGACTGGCGCTCATTGTTCCAAAGACCCTCGCTGCTGCCATAAAGCGACAACACGGTAATTTGATCCAAGTATCGGAGGTGCCACCGTTCTCTGCCAACGAACTCGCGACCTTCTTAGAGGCTCGCGGTTATGATTGGGCCGCGGTCCGTTCGGACATCCGGGAAACACTCCGTCTCCCGATACTCGGCTCGTTGTACTGCCAACTCGGCGTCGATCAAGTATCGACTTCAACGACGGAGTACGAACTGTATGCGGAATTCTGGAGCCGTATCGGCAACCTTCGCCAAGGGCCACTACTGCTAAACGCGGCAAATCGATTGGCAGCAATCGCGAGTACAATCCTGGAAGACGGCAGCGCCTATCCTTGGTCCCAGGCGGCTGTTTCCGCGGCAGGCATCAACGAACCCACGCAACTTCACTTGGAGGGCGTAGGGTGGCTGTTGCGTGACACCCAAGGCGCCTCTCGCATCGCCCATGATCGTTTCCTGAACTGGGCGGTAGCAGAGGGATTGTTCGCGAAGTATGAGGTGAAGAGCCTCTCGATCGAGCAGATCTGCGAAATGGTCACGCGCACCGAGATGCCCGGCGCACGTTTTGCGGGGCGCTCAATGGCCAACGTCGGCATGGACCTTGTCTGGCTAATGTCTTCCGCCGGTCACCCCAGTGAGGCAGCGAAGGTGATCGGAGCAATCGGACATTGGCATGTAAGATATCTGTACAGCGAGCGGCTGCCGACCTTAGGGAGCACGGTGATTGACGCCCTTCTAGAGATGATACGCAATCGGAAGGATCCAGCGACCTTCCCCACGCCACTGTACATCGCCGATGCAATAGTCGCGATTGGGGAGAGAGAACGAGGCCCCGTCGAGAGGATCGCTTGCACGCTCTTGGCGGATCAATCGCCAGATCTCCAAGAGGTTGCCATGCGAGTACTCGGCAAATTCCCGATCGGAACGGTTCTTGATCGACTTTGGGCGCTCGACCAAGCCAACGAGCAGCAGCGCAAGCAAGCCAAGGGCGACAACGACGCGCTGGCCCGCTGTTGGTTCAGACGGGGTGTGATACTGGCCGCCTTAGGTGAATGCGCGGAGATTTCACCACAATGGTTGAAGAGGAAACTCGAGTCCACACAAGGCGCCGAGCAGTTGTCAGAGCTGGCATTTATCTTGTCGGGCCTTACGCCTTCGGTCGGCGCCGCCATCTGGCAAGAATCGCGGGCGAAACTCATCGATGCGATCGGTGCCGGCCCCTCCATATCTCTAGTCGGCTGCATCGAGCAGTTCAGCGACTTGGATCAAGTCGCATACTTGAAGCGGTTGATTCGAGCGGACTCTTTCGATTCGGCGTGGGCCCTTTGCGCGCTCGTTCGCCTTGATTCGAAAACCGCAGTCCAGTCACTCGGCGAAGCCTTTAGCAATGGACTTGTGGCGACGGCGTCTCGTTGGCTTCCAGACTTGATCCTTGCGGATCGTGCATCAACTCAAGCCGCGCTTCTGCAGGTCTTGGGATCATCCCCGCCTGACTCATGCTTTGCCGGGTATGTGTACTCAGCATGGCCCAATGCGATGGACGCGACCAGCGTTGATTACCTATTGGACCGGTTGAGCGATTTGCTTGCGGAACCGAACATTCAGACGGGGAATAGCAGTACTGGCCAACGCGAAATTCCACCCATGGTCCACCATCTGTTGCGAATCTTAGGATATGCTTGGCATCCTCTGGTACTGCCACGATTCGCCGCCCACGCCGGCGACGTCCTCGATGAGCGATTGGCAGGTTTCGCGATTGAGGTGGTTCGGCCAGGCAGAGCGTACAACCACAACCTGGAAGATATCCGCCGCATCCTGTTCAAGATCGATGGTCCCGGACTCACCAAGCTGGTCAACTTCGAACTGTCGCGCCCCGACTATCTGACGCGCAAAGACGGGTTGGACTGGTGCCTTGCCAAGCCCGATGAGGAAACACGTCGACTGCTCTGGCAGCTGTCCCGCGATCCAGCATGCATCGCGGACAATGACCAAAACTGTTTGCGACAAGTTGCCCTTCAAGGTTTGGTCAAGCTCGGCGAGGGAGAATCAGTGGCTGAATTCATCCTCGAGGTGGGCGACTGCTATTCGCGGGACTTGGTCTGGTCAATGAGGGACTCGAATTGTGTGACGGAACGGATCTTGGCAGCGGCGGTGACCTGTCTTGACGACAAGATGGAGGACAAGCGTAGATCGGCCGCATGCATTATCGCTGCGAGCGGACGAGGGGAGTTGGCGGCTCTTCTACGAGGGAGAATGGGTTCTCCTACCCAGTTTGATGTTTCCTTCATTATTGAGGTGCTACGAATACTGGGCGCGAAGGATAGCGAGACGGTGGCGTGGCTTGCGGCGCAATTGTCGACACTAGACAACCGAACAGAGGCTCTCGGCCGGTTACTCGAGATCGGTACAAGCGATGCCCTCACTGCTGTGCAGGGCGCACTCCACGCCGCGGTGTCGTCCGGTTTTACGCAGGTCGACCAGTGGGCCGCACTCGATCTGTGGCGCCATGCTTCGCATGCCAATGCTACAGCACGATTGATCTGGGAGAACCTCCAGCGCAGCGATGCCCCAAAAGGGGACGATATTGAAGCTGTCGCCGACTTAGATGATCCGCGGGTGCGTGATTGGTTGTTCGAATGCGTTTCATCAGCGCCCAGCAGTCGAGTACCTTTCAGTGCTCGCCTAGCGGCGATACGAGCTTTGGCGAAAGTTGATCCGGAAGCAGCCCTGGCGGCATGTCGTGCAATGTGGGGCGAGGATCCAACCGACGCGGCGTCCGTCGGCGCAGTGATGTTGGAGATAGATCCTTCGCAGGTCGAGCACATACTGGACCAACTGCCAACCCTGAAACCTTCAATCAGAGATCACA
The DNA here is from genome assembly GCA_964528465.1 of uncultured Binatia bacterium (SeqCode). Lineage (GTDB taxonomy): Bacteria > Desulfobacterota > Binatia > HRBIN30 > HRBIN30 > CAZGSN01. The sequence continues at coordinate 4,134 of CAZGSN010000677.1, read as the reverse complement.
TCGGTCGTATCCTTCGTGGGATTGACGACAAGCAGCGGCTTGCCGCGGCCGTCCGCACGCTACTGACGACATCTTCATCGACGAGCCGAAGGTGCGCCGCCGAGGTGGCAAGGTGGCTAGGGGACATCGTGCCGGACCAGACGCTACGGGAGATGGCGGCATCTGACCCAGACCGGGGAACCCGACAAGTCGCCTTGAATACGCTGATCGCACGTGAGGCGGAGCAAATCGCCCGGTCTCTCATCGAGCAAGCGGAGATGGGTGACGTAGTGCTTACTCCTCTGCTCGCTAGCTCGATTGTCGAGAACGCGGACCCGTATCTCTTAAAGACGCCTGGGGACGCGCTGTTTTTGGGCGATCGATTGGATGGAATCGCGCGTGAACACCTTCGGCGGCGGAAGTGCGAGATTGAAAAGGCGGCGGAAGAGCGCGACCGGCAGGAACAAAGCGCCCTTTGAGCGAGCTGTGCGATGTTGCGACCCGGCGAAGAAGCCAGGATCCTAGACGGGTCGTGGGAACTGAATTTTTGGCAGATCGCGCTCACGCCTCTCGGTGGAGGCGCACCGGTCTTTGAAGGCCCGGGACTTGTGAACTACAGCGCGGATGGCTGTCTCAAGTTGAAGTTGTTCTGCACCAACGACGTAGCACTTTGGGAGCTGGTATTGTCCCACCTCTCGCTCAGTCCCGGCCGTTTGGTGCCTGAAAGTAGTCGCTATGGCCTGCTTGCTGTCGATGAGCACGACCGACAGTGGGTCGCGGATCGCGTTTATGCGCGTGCACAATCGACTCGAGGGCCTGTCATGTGCGATTTGGTTAGTCTCACATGCATCACCAGCTCGAACGCCCCTCCGAGTGCGCGATTGGTCCTTCCCGAACCAGTGCGAATTCCCAGACGACACAGCCCCCTTTCAAGCCATGAAGCCCGCAAAAGCGACCAGGAAGAGGCATCAAGGGTCGCAACATTCCCCATCGGAGGTGGTACGGCGACTGTGCGGGGGACTCAAACGTCGCTAACGGTCGACGTTGTCAGTGACCAAGCGGAGCTACACTCTTCGATCGCCTTATTGATCGGCGATTCCCTACAGTTCGTGATGGCTCGTCCAATGCGGTGGGTTATCATCGAATCTTGCGTGGGGTCTGAACGCCGAGTTGAGGTTCGATCACGTGAGGCTGACTCGAAGAAGGGGCGCCGATTACCCCCTGTTGACGTGAACGATGAAAACGCCGACGCCGTGTGGGATATGTGTGCCGCGTACTCTGCTTACGTCGCCGATAAAACGGGACCCAACCGACACCCGATGTCCGTGCGGGTGTGCGACATCCTCGATAGCGCAACGGGTTCTATCGATGCGCACGCCCTGACCCTCGGCGTTGCTGTGGAGAGCGTTCTGCATTCTGAGTTTGAGACCGTCGTCGCGCGCGACGAGCGGGTGCGAACTGAGCTTCAAAAGGTTCGAAAGGCGGTCGAGGCGATCGATTTGGATGAAACTCTGAGGAGTCGGGTCCTGAGTTCAATCGGGCGCCTCTCCGAGATCAGCGCGGTTGATCGTGCAAGGGGACTTGCCGCTGCCGGTGCGATTGCGACGACGCAGGTAAAGGACTGGGGCGATCTGCGGCATCGGTTCGCGCATGGGAGCACAGATGTCGACCGGCAGACGCTGGTGAACCTGGTCTTTAGTGTCACCGTGCTCTTCAACCATCTAGTGTTTGCGGCGATCGGCTACTATGGGAAATACACCGACTATTCCGACCCAGACCGATGGCCGATTCGTGTCTACGATCCGCGAAGCATTGCTCTAACGCCGGCGACAGACTGACTGTGACGAGTGCGAATTGCCGGAAAAACCCAAGCTGGGCGATCTACGGCTTCCTTCCTAGTGGAAGCGGAGACAAGCCGAGCTCTATCAGAAATTTATTGTGCTTCTCCGTCGCGTCGTGGATCTGCGTCTGAATTTCCACGAGTTCGCGATTCGTCGCCGCCAGGTCGATCTCGGCTTCCTGAACAGCGGTGCTGATATAGCGGGAGATGTTCAGGTTGAAGTCGTTCTCTTCAATCTCCTTCATATCCACCCGGCGGGAGTAGCGGGACTCCTCGTTGCGGTGCTGGTAGGTGTCGATGATCTTCGCGATGTGCTCGGGCTTGAGCTGGTTCTGGCGTTTGCCTTTCTCGAAGTGCTCGGCGGCGTTGATGAAGAGTACGTCGTCGGGCTTCTTGCACTTCTTGAGGACGAGGATGCAGACGGGGATGCCGGTGGAATAAAAGAGATTGGCGGGCAGGCCGATCACGGTGTCGATGTGTCCGTCCTTCAGCAGCTTGGTGCGGATGCGCTCCTCGGTGCCGCCACGGAAGAGCACGCCGTGGGGCAGGATGATCGCCATCACGCCTTCGTCTTTGAGGAAGTGGAAGCCGTGCAGGAGAAAGGCGAAGTCGGCGGCGGACTTAGGGGCGAGGCCGTAGCTTTTGAAGCGCACGTCTTCGGCCATACTCTCGCTGGGGTCCCAGCGGTAGCTGAACGGCGGATTGGCGACGACGGCATCGAAGGCGGGTTTCTTGGCCGGGTTGAGCTCGCGCATCATGTCCCAGTCGTTGGTCAGGGTGTCGCCGTGGAAGATCTCGAACTCGGTGTCCTTCACCCCGTGCAGCAGCATGTTCATGCGGGCGAGGTTGTAGGTGGTGATGTTCTTCTCCTGGCCGAAGATTTTGCCGATGGTGCCGCCTTCCTTCTTCATCCGCTTACGCACGTTCAGCAGCAGGGAGCCGGAGCCGCAGGCGAAGTCCATCACGCTCTCCAGCCGCTTCTTCGTCCCGGTTTTCGGTTCCTGGCTGTCGAGGGTGACAATGGCGGAAAGGATGTCGGAAATCTGCTGCGGGGTGTAGAACTCACCTGCCTTCTTGCCGGAGCCCGCAGCAAACTGGCCGATCAGGTACTCATAGGCATCGCCCAGCGCGTCGATGTCGGTGGAGAATTCCGCCAGTCCTTCGGCGATCTTTTGGATGATGGTGCAGAGCTTGGCGTTCCGGTCCTCATACTTCTTGCCGAGCTTGTCGGAGCCCAGGTTGATCTCGGAGAACAGGCCCTGGAAGGTGCTCTCGAAGGATTCCGTCTCGATGTATTTGAATCCCTCCTGCAGCGTGTTGAGCAGCTCCCCGTCCTGGGTGCGGGCCATGCTGGCGATACTGTTCCAGAGGTGCGGTGGCTGGATGACGTAATGCACCTTGCGGCGCATCTGCTTCTCGAACTCCGGGATGTCATCCGGGTTGTTGGCATACCAGAGCGCTAGCGGCAGTTTGCGATTGTCCCCGCCGATGTCTGGATAATCTCGCCCCAGCTCCTTCTTGGCCGCCATCTCGTAGTTGTCCGAGAGATAGCGCAGGAAGAGGAAGGACAGCATGTAGTCGCGGAAATCGTCCGCGTTCATCGCTCCGCGCAGTTGGTCGGCTATATTCCAGAGGGTGTTGCCCAGTTGCTTTTGGTTGGTGTCGGTCATGGGGTGCTAGGCGTGAAGGACGAAGTTGTACTTGCTCTTGATCCCGGTGAAGACGCTATTGAAGAGGTTTTTGCTATCCGGCGTGAGTTCGTCGCCTTCGAAGTAGTAAACTTTTTTGTGAGATAGCGTGTTGATGATATTGGCGACCTCGGTGGCGTCGGTGACACCGATTTGTTCCAGTACGTAACGGAATTGACCGACACCCAGGAAGGAAGCGACGTTCTCGAGCACCTGCCGAAGTAGAGCAAAATGAAACGATCTCACGTCATTGCGTGTGTGTGCTTGGTCCAGCACCTGAAGTAACCGCAAATGGTATAGGAAAACGTCGTTTCGGCAGCTCTCCAGGGCGAGGTCGCCATTCTTGGTGCTCAGTATGCAAAGCTTCGTCTGCTTTTTAAATTTTCCAGCCTTTTCTCCCTTTGTGAGCAAATCCGTTAGAATGGAGAACAGCCCGAGGTGGTGCGTCGTGATGATGAACTTTCGCTCTTCATGATGCTCTTCAATCAGGTCGAAGAGGGTAGATGCCGTAATGAAGATATTGTTGTCATCTAAACTTGAAACTGGATCATCGATGAAGAAGTGCGACGCCTGCTTGCCTGCCCAGCCTTCGACCTCGAAGAGTGCCAGAAAGAAGCACCAAACAAA
>CAZGSN010000676.1:0-2859 GCA_964528465.1 uncultured Binatia bacterium (SeqCode) | reverse complement strand
AGTTCATGAAGAACAATTGCCGGTTGGTACTTCTTTTCCCGACTTCATGACCTTCATGCCCTTCATGGTGAATGCGCTTTGGGCTCATGGCAGATCCCTCGGGATCAGGAGGTCTGAATCTGTGCGTGGCGCAACGAAATTAGGAGATAGTAGATCAGCAGACGCCGCCGTGCGATCTTGCGCTGCCGCTTTCGTATGTTAGTGGAGGCCCCCTACGGCGGCGTACCCAAGTGGTTAAGGGAGAGGTCTGCAAAACCTCGATGCAGCGGTTCGAATCCGCTCGCCGCCTTTTTTCCTTCCTCCACTACCAGTCACTGGCCCGGCTTAGCGGAAGGTCGCGGTGTTAGCGCACTACACTCCGCAATCGCTCGACCGCAGTTTCGATATTGGCGCGGCTGTTGAACGCGCTTAGACGGAAGTAGCCCTCACCGGCGGCTCCGAAGCCGCTGCCGGGAGTGCCCACCAAGTGCGCGCGTTGCAAGAGCTGGTCGAAGAAGTCCCAGCTCGCCGTGTTGCCGGGAGTCTTGAGCCATACGTAGGGGGCGTTGACGCCGCCGTAGACTTGAATGCCCACCTTCTGCAGGCCTTCGCGTAGCAACTTTGCGTTTGCCAAATAGAACTCAATCAGCCCGCGCACCTGCGGCTGACCGGCTTTGCTGTACACGGCGGCGGCGCCGCGTTGCACGATGTAGGAAACGCCATTGAACTTCGTCGTCTGGCGGCGATTCCAAAGTGGGTGAATGGCTTGGCGCTTGCCGCTGGCGGTCGTTCCCATCAGCTCCTTGGGGACGACAGTGAAGGCGCAGCGAGTGCCTGTGAACCCCGCAGTCTTGCTGAAACTACGAAACTCGATCGCCACCTCACGCGCCCCTTCAATCTCGTAGATCGAGTGTGGAATCGAGGGATCGGTAATGTAGGCCTCGTATGCCGCATCGAAGAAGATGATGGAACCGTTCTGGCGTGCGTAGTCGACCCAGGCACGTAACGTCTCGCGGCTCGCCACCGTACCGGTCGGATTGTTCGGGTAGCACAGGTAAATCAAATCCACCTTACGATCGGGAAGCGCCGGCACGAAGTTGTTCTCGGCGGTGACCGGGATGTAACAAAGCCCGGCGTAGCGTCCGCTGTCGTCGGCATCGCCGGTGCGCCCTGCCATCACGTTGGTGTCGACATACACGGGGTAAACCGGATCGGTCACCGCGATCGTGTTCTCGGCACCGAAAATATCCAGAATGTTGCCGCTATCACACTTGGAGCCGTCCGAAACGAAGATTTCATCCGCTTCGACATGCGCCCCACGGCCTTTGAAATCGTGCTCCACGATGGCTTCGCGCAGAAAGTCGTAGCCCTGTTCAGGACCGTAGCCACGGAAGCTCTGATGGGCGCCCATCTCGTCGACCGCGGCATGCATGGCCTGACGGATTGCCTCGGGTAGAGGTTCGGTGACGTCGCCAATACCGAGACGAATGACCTTCGCGTCGGGGTGCGCCTGACAGAAGGCGGATACGCGCCGGCCAATCTCAGGGAACAAGTAGCCCGCTTTGAGCTTCAGGTAGTTGTCATTGATACGTGCCATGGGCGCGACTGTCTAAAACCACCCCGGGGGGATTGCAACCGGGGCTTTCGATCCCCGATCCGGCGCGAGCGCCGGATTGGGAGGTGCACGGTGCGCCGGTGCGGGGTGCTGCGTTTCTTAGATCAGACGCGCCAGCCCAGGGGAGCCGTGCGAGTTTCAGGATAATCCGTCCGGCGAAGGAAAATTGGGCGTTAGCGCCAGTCTGGTCGGCGGCCCCAGCGTTCAGTTCACGGCGCGAGGCTCGGCCAGCGTAAAGGCCGCTATCTCAGCGTCGAAGCGCTCCCCCGCAGCGGTCTTCATTTGGTAGGTGCCTTCCATGGTCCCAAAGGCAGTCTCCAATGGACAGGCCGACGTATACTCGAACTCTTCGCCAGGCGATAAGGTCGGCTGCTCTCCGACTACACCGGCCCCCCTCACCTCACGCACCTGACCGTTGGCATCGGTGATCGTCCAATGGCGACTAATGAGCTGCACCGCCACTTCGCCCTGATTGGCAATGCGAACCGTGTAGGCGAAAAACCATTGCCCTTCCTCGGGGCTCGAGCGCTCCGCCACGTAGACAGACTGCACACGAACGCGAACGCCGCGGGTAACTGCTTCGGAAGAAAACACTGGATAATTGGAGAGGCGAGCTAGGGGGAGGTTTGGCGCTGCCTCGTACAGGCCCGAACCAAACCTCCCAACGAGCGCAATCAGCTCTTCAGAAGCCCTTCACCTTGCCGGCTTGATCATAGAGCTTGTACACCAGCCCCCAGCCAGCCAAGACGACGAGCCCGACCGCAATGGCATTGGTGGCCCAGCCGACGTTGTGTTGGTTGAGCATCAGGAACACCAACGGCACCGACATATAGGTATTGTGGCGCGAGCGCAGACCCGCCAAGCCTACCAGGGCCGCATCGGGAGCTTCCCCATTCTTGATTGCGGTGATGATCTTCTGCTGCGCCGGCCAGATGCGGAACCAAACGTTGAAGGCCATGATCGTCCCGAACGTCGATCCCAAGTGGATCATCATGCCGCGCGGACCGAAGCCGCCAACAATCATGTACACAGCCGCCAGGGCGGTGGCCAAGATTACGCCAGCAATGAAGGCAGTCTGCAGATCCTTCATCACCGATTTGACCAGCGGGTCGTAAATGAAGGGCGAGACGAACACCAAGACCAGCATGAGCCAGCTACCCGCAGTGAATGAACCGTTGACCGGATCCGCCAAGGCGACGCGACCGTGGTAGAACACCATCAGAAGCAAGAGAACGCCGAACAGCCAGGTAGCGGCCGCTGCCATA
>CAZGSN010000675.1:0-3843 GCA_964528465.1 uncultured Binatia bacterium (SeqCode) | reverse complement strand
CCTTCATATTGAACCACAAAGGCACGAAGGTCACGAAGAATGACTCTTCAGAGGGAATTCTGAAGGATACACAGTGGACCAGTCCCCTTGACCTCGCCCTGCTCTTGCTTCGTGTCCTTCGTGCCTTCGTGGTTCAAAGAACACACTGTTTTCGTCAACATGCTTCGAATTCCTCGTGCGTTCAGCCGCTTGCCCCGATTTTGCCGCGAGGTCGTGAATTGTCCGGGCTACCCCCTTTGCTTCTTGGGTCGCGCCTATGCTGGCTTAGATAGGTGAGCCGCACGCGATTGAGGTCGCCGTGCGGCTTTACGATGAGCGAGGAGGCGGCGAGGGCGAGCCGGCCGTCGCGGACTCTTACAAAGTCTTCCTTCCATTGCTCGGCCTGCTGCACGCGCTGTGCTTCCCCCAAGCCGATTCCTGGCGACGTGGTTAGCGAGCCCTGATGTTTGCGGCGTAGGTAGAGGAACTCGTCGCAGTTGCGAAGCCGCATCGTGAAGTGAGCGCGCAGGAGGAACTGAAGGTCGGCTCCGAAGCGGTACGCCGTGGAGAATCCTCCGGCACGACGCAGGGCTTCCACGCGAATCAGGCTGGTTGGATGAAAGAGCGGATGTTCTACCGCCGTTTCTAACGCGGCGTTGGCGTCGTTGGGGAACCGGACGGCGACCACCTCACCATGACGCTCGTCGACGCGCAGCTCGTGCGAGCCAATCATGTCGGCGCCCGACCGTAACATCTCGCTGACCAACGCATTGCGTCGCCCTGCTACCGGAACATCATCCGAGTCCTGAAACAGTAAGAACCGCGTCGGCGCCGCCTGCCCTAGAATGTGGCGAGCCACGTAGGGGCCCATACCTGCCGGCGACAAGCGCCAGAAATGTACTGCTGGGTGATGGTGCAGAAGATCCGCATGCGCCGTCGTTGGCAATTCGTCGAGGCAGACCCAGATCGAATCGTGCGTTCCCGCGTCGCGCTCCACCTGTTGCAAGCAAGTGTGAAGGTGGGCGGCGTCGCCGCGATGTGGAATGAGCCAGGTGACAGGCTCTTCCAAAACATCCGTCGGCAGGGGCGCTGCGTTCGCCCTTTCGTCACTGCTCCAGGGGGCTTTGCCCGCCGATTCGATTGGGCAGGCAATCCGGCTGATGCGCCGCGAGGGCGCGGCGTCTCCACTGCTTACGAACATTGAGGATTCGTGTTTGGAGACGGGCCGCCCTCGGCCCGCATCCGACGGAAACGCAAATTGTCGGGCAAAGCTGCTCCACGGCGGTAACACCACGGGCGGGTGGCGTGGCTGCGTCGCGGAGCTAGCGAATTGATACGCGAAGGAATCAACACAGTCGAGATACGGTCGCATCGCACGGTACAGACCCGCGCTGCACACGAAGGAGTGGATGGGTCCATCGAAACGGGTTCCTCTCACGGGTGCGGGTTGATACGAAGGTAGGAGCGAGAGCCATTCTCTGGCAACGGCCTCGCATGAGCGTAGCCGCGCGGTCACCGGATCGGAGCTAGGCAGGCTACATTCGGATGTTGCCAAGAATCCGACGAAACAAACGGCATCGTCGACGAGTCGATCGAATTCCTGTGCGCTTGCGGTGAGGCTCACCCAAGGTGCCGCGGACGGGGCTACCCCTGCGAGAAAGGGAAGGCCTGCGGGCAAGGAGCGCCGCTGCTCGGCAATCCAAGCTTGGGGACCCGCTCCGATGGCAAGGGGTCTATCCGTTTTGCTGCTTGGCCGCATGGCTTTCGCGAAAGGGTTCTTCGAGAAGAGGAGCCCAGCGTGTCGGCGCGAGGACTCCCTCCACTTCAGAGTAGTTGTCAATCGTCTCTCGCAGGCTCCGTGACTCATTGCGGCGCGTGGAGCTGTACAGCAGCAGCGGTCGTACTTGCAGGAAGCGCAGGATGTTCGAGCACTGCCTATCGAAGTCAGACGCAAGGTCTTCGTAATACACTTCGAGGGCGCCGTTGGGGCCGAGGAAGGAAGCGATATCCGCGACGTCTTGCGCGTGACGCTGCAAACGCTCGACTAGGCTTTGTGGATCCAGCCTGATGGGTCGATCGAGGGCGAGAGGTCGCCCCTGCCAACGGTCTCGGCTCGTGCGCAGGAGTAGCTCGTGAGAGACGAGCTGCCTTAGGATGTTGCGACGCCGCAGGTGAAGAATCCTATAGCGGCGTGCATCGCGCAGCATCTCCCAAAGGTCCGCGATGCTTGGGGCCATGGCTACGGTGACGGGACGTTGCGGAAAATGGAGTCGCCAATCCACGAGCGCCGACCGACCCTCGTCGAGTTCGCTTAGGAAGTCATTGAGGTATTCCAGGCGGGCCTGATGGTAGAGCAACTTGAAACCCACCAGTCGGCACCCAGTAGCCTCTTGCAACAGCTCGTCCAGGTAGCCCGCGGGATCGGCCAAGGCACGCACACTGGCGCGCTCGAGATTGAAGAGTTCACCGTGAAAGCCGATGTCCGGATGCGAGTCCAACAGCGACGCCAGCCAGGAGGAGCCGGTGCGAGTCGAAGCAACGATTACGGCACGGGGAAGCGGCATGCGGCGGAAGCTCCGTCTGCGGTGACAGCGTGAAACGGCCTCTCTATAAGGCCAAGCCGTCGCAGCGTGCAAGAACAGCGAGAGCAACGGACCCATGAAACCCCACCCGCGCATCTGCTGCATTCCGGTGTCGTGGCCAGACGGCCTCGGTGAACTAGCCCGCGTGTCAACGCTGAGTACCGCTTTGGCGCAGCGCCTGCCCTCTGCACGTTTCGAGATTGTCCTCAATCGCCACCTACCGCCGGCGGCGCTGGCAATGGTACCGCAGACATTCGGCGTCACTCTTCTCGACACCTCACCAACCAACGACGATCTTGGGGTGGCGGGCGCTCTCGATAGATGCTCCCCGCATCTCGTGCTCTTCGACAACGCCGGCACGGCATGGCAATGCCGCCATGCGCGCGAACTCGGCGCTAGGACGGTGTTTCTGAGCACTCGGGAGCGGACCCTGGCGCGCGGGTTGGACCCGGACTGGCTGCCGTGGCTCGACGAGCACTGGATCGTCGGGCCACGCGCCCTGGCGCGGCCCTTGTCGCGCGAAAGGCGATTGCAGATAGCCCGGTCCGGCACCTGCGTGCGCTGGATGCAGGCGCTGTTTACTCCCAGCCAAGGCAAACGCATGACGATCTTGCGCCGGGGGCTTGGCGGAGGCGATGCACGCTACCTGTGTTTTGTGCCGGGCGGAGGAGGCGGAACTGTAGATGGCGTTTCTGCTGTGACCATGTTCGCGCAGGCCGCAGGCCTAGTGGCACGCCAAGCGCGTGTGCCGTGCGTGCTTCTCGTTGGACCTTTATTCCAAGGCGAGCTGCCCACGGTCGAAGGAGTGATCGTTCGTCGAGCCCAACACGGCGAGGTCGTAGACTTGATGCAAGGGGCGCAGCTCGTAGTCTTGGGTGCCAGCAGTACGTTGTTTCAGGCCCTGGCACAGAAGAAGGTATGCGTGGCCACCAGTACCGGCGGCAAAGAACAGTTACAGCGAGCAAGAGCTTGGGCAAGGCGTGGTGTCATTGAGGCCGCACAACCGAACGCGGTGAGTCTCGCTGCTGCCGTTTGCGCTCTGCTCGGCGATAGCGAGCGCATGCATGCCCTGGCAACGCGGGTTGAGGGACTCAAGGTAGAGAATGACCTTGCAAGAGCCGTGGATTGCCTGGAAGCACTTTTGAGCTGAACCAAGCCATCCGCTGACAACGCGCTTGCCCCTCTTTGCCAACGTCGGTCGGTTAGGGAGCCTCTGCACAAGTAGCCCTGTGATCAGATCGGGGTCGGAATCGGAATCGGGGTCGGAATCGGACGCGACAAA
>CAZGSN010000674.1:0-6909 GCA_964528465.1 uncultured Binatia bacterium (SeqCode) | reverse complement strand
GCGGGGGCGCGCCTGTCCCGAGCCCAGTCGAGGGGGCGTCTCCATTGCTTGTAAACATGGATGAATCTGAGTTGGAGACGGGCCGCCCTCGGCCCGCGTCTGGCGTAGGAATGATTTGGCGTGCAAAGCCCGAAAATGCGGGAGAGGAGGCCGCTTGCTGACACCGATCCCTAACCGACCGGCATTGGGCTTTGTCCACCAATTCAATTGGGCAGGCAATCCGGCTGATGCGCCGCGAGGGCGCGCCTGTCCCGAGCCCAGTCGAGGGGGCGTCTCCACTGCTTACGAACAATGAGGATTCGTCTTCGGAGACGGGCCGCCCTCGGCCCGCATCCAACGGAAACGCGAACGGGCGGGCAAAGCCGAAGGTGCCCGACGCACCGGTTTGCCGGTGCGGGGGGCGTCGTTCCCAAGCACCGACACGCGAGTGCAGGGGTAGGCCGTGCGGGTTTCTGGATGCGCCTCCAGCAGAGACTAGACCGACGGTAGCGCCGGATCGTGACCTTGTTGCCTGGGCTTGTTGCAGCAAAGCGAGGGTGGCATTTGTCGCCCCTATGCAACTTACCAGTCGTGATTCCGGAGATTCCTGGAGACAGGGGCGGCTTTGATTACGCTGGGTATCGACGTTGGCACGTCCGCCGTGAAGGTGGCGCTGGTAGACGACGGCGATCGTGTGCTGGCAAGCAGCAGCAGCCCCCTTTCCATTCGACACCCGGCACCGGGCTTCAGCGAGCAGGACCCTGAGGACTGGTGGACCGCCACTTGCGCCTGCCTTGATGCTCTGCGCGCCGAGCACGGTGTGTCGCTCGCGGAGGTGGAAGCCATCGGCCTCTCCGGTCAAATGCACGGGGCTACTTTGCTCGACAGGAGCGGCAAGGTGTTGCGGCCCTGCATCCTGTGGAACGACGGGCGTAGCGAGTTGGAATGTCGCGAGCTTGAGCATGCATGGCCTGCGCTCCGCGAGGTGACCGGCAACTTGGCAATGCCCGGGTTTACCGCGCCAAAGCTGCTCTGGGTGCGCAAGCATGAGCCGGCTGTGTTTGTGCGTATTGCCAAGGTGCTACTGCCGAAGGCCTACATCCGCTTCCGATTGTGCGGCGACTATGTGGAGGATCTTTCCGACGCATCCGGGACGTTATGGCTGGATGTGGCGCGCCGGACTTGGTCGCCGGAGGCCCTGGCGGCGTGCGGCTTGTCGCAGGAACAAATGCCCGCCTTGGTCGAGGGCAGTGCCGTTGCCGGCGAGCTGACGGCATTGTTGCAGCAGCGCTGGGGCATGCGGCGCCGTGTTCGCATTGCCGGTGGAGCCGGCGACAACGCCGCGGGAGCAATTGCTGTCGGCGCGGTGCACGCAGGCGACACCTTTGTGTCGCTCGGAACATCCGGCGTTTTGTGGGTGACCACGGCCAAGTACACTCCCAACCCTGCTGGCGCCGTGCATACCTTCTGCCATGCGCTTCCGGACACCTGGCACCAGATGGGAGTACTGCTTTCCGCGGCCGCAAGCTTGGCGTGGTGGGCCTCTGTGACGGGGCGCAGCGAGAGGGATCTACTGGAAGAACTCGATGCGCAAGCGCGGCAACCCAGCTCCTGTTGGTTCGCTCCGTACCTCTCGGGGGAACGCACTCCCCACAACGATGCGCGCGTCCGCGGCGGGTTTCTCGGCCTCGCCTCCGACACCAGCCGTGGTGACATGACCCTCGCCGTATTGGAAGGCGTGGCCTACGCCCTGCGTGATGCGCAGCTTGCGCTTCAGGCCGTCGGCCCCGAGCTTTGCGAAGCAGACTTGATCGGTGGCGGAGCACGCTCCGCGGTGTGGTCGCAGATATTGGCAGATGTTTTGGGCATCCGGCTGCATCAAGTCGCCGAAAGTGACATTGGCTGTGCCCTCGGCGCGGCGCGTCTGGCGCGGATGGCAAGTGGGGCTGGGCTTTCCGTCGCTCGCAAGGCGCAACGTTTGCACAGCTTCGAGCCACGCCCAGAACAACTGCAACTGCACCGCGAGCGCCATCCACGCTGGCAACAGCTTTATCCGCTAGCGCGGGACCTGGCACGACAAGCCCCTGAACCCGGAAGGACGACATGATGAGCAAAACCGCCTCAGCCAAGCCTCAGCGGCAGACACGCAGCCCAGGCTTCTTTGGTAGGCACGCACCCTTGCGCTTCGTTGGCCCTAAGCGCAAAGCCTCGGCGACGCAGCTCGCGTACCGATACTACGATCCCGACCGCAAGGTCTTAGGCAAGCGCATGGAGGACCAACTGCGCTTTGCCGTGTGTTACTGGCACAGCTTCGTGTGGCCGGGCACTGACGCCTTTGGTGGTGAGACGTTCCTGCGGCCGTGGCATGAAGCGGGCGGTGATCCCATGCAGCAGGCACGCGCGAAGGCCGATGCGGCCTTCGAACTCTTTGCTCTCCTGCGTGTTCCCTTCTTCACCTTCCACGACCGCGACATTGCTCCGGAGGGCACAAGCCTACGCGAGTCGAACCGTAACGTGCGCAGCATGGGGGAAGTGTTGGCGAAAAAGATGGCGCGTAGTGGCGTACGACTGCTGTGGGGAACGGCCAACTTGTTTTCGCACCGTCGCTACATGGCGGGCGCGGCCACCAATCCAGACCCGCAAGTCTTCGCGTATGCGGCGGCGCAGGTGAAGAATGCCCTCGAGCTAACCCACGAGCTAGGTGGTGCGAACTATGTGCTGTGGGGTGGCCGCGAAGGCTACGAGACCTTGCTCAACACCGACCTCAAGCGAGAGCTTGCCCAACTCGGGCGCTTTCTTCAGCTCGTCGTCGAGCACAAACACAAGATTGGTTTTCGCGGCAATATCCTCGTCGAACCCAAACCCGCCGAGCCCAGCAAGCACCAATACGACTACGACGTGGCCACCGTGTACGGCTTCCTGTGTTCGATCGGCCTGGAGAAGGAGATCAAGATCAACATCGAGCAGAACCATGCGCAATTGGCCGGCCATACGTTCGAGCATGAAATCGCTCTCGCTCAAGCTCTCGGCATCTTCGGATCTATCGACATGAACCGTGGGGATGAGCTGCTCGGTTGGGATACGGATCAATTTCCGAACAATCTTATGGCTGTGACTTTGGCCTTGTACGAGGTCATGAAAGGTGGTGGTTTCACCACAGGCGGCCTCAACTTCGACGCCAAGCTGCGCCGTCAATCCATTGATCCCGAAGACTTGCTGATCGCTCACGCCGCAGCCATCGACCTCTGCGCCCGCGCCTTGCTGCAAGCGGAAAAGATGCTTGCCGACGGTGTGCTCGCGGCCGAGGTGCAACGCCGCTACGCCGACTGGGACAGCAAAGAAGGCCGGGCCATCCTCTCCGGCAAGCGTTCGCTGGCCGACCTTGCCGCCGCCGTGGAGAGGCACAACCTCGACCCACAGCCGCGCTCCGGCCGCCAAGAAGCCCTGGAAGCCCTGGCCGGTAGCTACCTGTGACCATCTACGAATCACAGAGGTGCGAGGTCAGCCGGAGGATTCGGTCCTTCCCTATCCCCTTACCCCGAGTCCCTTGTCCTGAATTGACGAAGGAAGCATGGAGAGGCGCACTACGATGAGAAAACTGCTGATGTATCAAGTCGACGCGTTCACGACGCAGGTGTTTGGCGGCAATCCGGCAGCCGTGTGCCCTCTCGATGCGTGGCTAGAGGATTCTCTCCTGCAAGCCATCGCCGCCGAGAACAACCTTTCGGAAACCGCCTTCTTCGTGCGCGAGGGCGACGGCTACCATCTGCGCTGGTTCACGCCGACGACCGAAGTCGATTTGTGCGGCCATGCCACCCTTGCCGCGGCCTTCGTTTTGTTTGAGCGCATCGACTCGCGTTTGCACGAGGTGAGCTTCTCTTCCAAAGGCGGACAGCTCACGGTACGGCGCGATGGGGATCGCCTGTGCATGGACTTCCCCGCCATGTCGCCTCAGCCGTGTACTCCGCCCGCGGCGCTGATCGAAGCGGTCGGCTCGTATCCGAGCTTGGTCTTGGAAACCCGGGACTACTTATTGGTGTATCGCGACGCGCAGGAGGTGGCTTCGCTCCAACCCGACATGTTTTTGTTGGCCAGCCTGAAGCGCAACGTGATCGCTAGCGCTCCCCACCCCGAGGTCGACTTTGTATCGCGATTTTTCGCGCCCGCGGCCGGCATTCCCGAGGACCCGGTCACCGGTTCGGCGCATTGCACCTTGGTCCCCTACTGGTCGAAGCGCCTCGGCAAGAACACGCTGCATGCACGGCAAATCTCGCAGCGCGGCGGAGAACTCTTCTGCGAGCTGCGTGGCGAGCGCGTGCTGATTGCAGGCTCGGCCGTGCTCTATCTGGAGGGCCACATTCAACTCGCGGCGCTGAGCCCCAGCAAGTAGTGCCGTGTTCTTGTTCTTTCTCGGAAACCACTGCCCAAGATCAGACCTCCTGATCCCGAGGAATCTGCCGTGAGCCCAAAGCGTATTCACCGTGAAGGGCATGAAGCTCGTGAAGTCAGAAAAAAGAGCGGCCATCGGGCAATCCTTCTTCATGAACTTCATGATCTTCATGGTTTGAATCTCCGTTCCGGATCAACCTCAGCCGTATCGGGATCATTACAGAATCCACGCGGTGTCCTAAGTATCGAACGCTCCTCCACACTTGCGTGTCGCGAGGTCAGGAATTCCGAAGATGGTTCAATCCGTCTTCCCCGCGGGGTTGGTATAGGTACCTGAGCCTCGAAGAGGATCGGGTCGCAACTCTTCTTCAAGATGTCACGCGCCGGCTCGCTACCTGGACGGGGTATCGGCGTCGGCATCAGGATCGAATCTGGCCGCCGAACGATACCAATCCGACCCCGATTAAGCGGCGGAAATACTTGTGCGCAGGTTTGCTAGTGCCCGGCGGCAATGTCGGCGCGGATCGCAGCGGCGGCGGCATGCAGAGAGGCGACATCTCGTCCCAAAGCGGCCTTGTCGATCTCGTCCCCCGGGCGCACGCTGTCGACTCTGTGGATCATGCTTTCGTACTGATCAAGGAAAGTGCTCAAGCCCTGGTAGGAAGCGCGTTGGCGATGCTTGGCAAATTGATGCAGGAACTGGCGCGCGCGCTTTGCCGGATAGGTGTATTCGGCAATGCCCTGCGAGCCGGGGCCTTGGCTTGCGTCGCTGACGTCGCGCAACTTATCGGCGGTCTGCGTCAGCACCTCGACATGAATCTCCAAGATCTCCTCATAACTACGCCACGGGCACGCACAGAGGAGAAGTAACGGGAGGACGAACAAGCAGCGACGCATGGCAGCTCGTCGTGAAGCGCCGCCGATGCCGCAGCGCAAGTGCTACGGCACGCGTGCACGGCAGACTCGTCTCCAAGGCCTTCCCTAGAATCCGCGCGTGGGGTGCACGACAAATTTGTGAGATGCCCCCTCGCGACCGCGAATCTTGAGGTGGCGGAGGAAGTCCACAGATCGCGCAGATGACGCAGATGAGAACCCGCCAAGGGCTAACGCTTGGTCGCAAACTACAATCTCATCAGCATCGGCCTCAACCTCAAACATCCACCGGTGCTCACAATCGTAGCCCCGAAGCCTCAATGAGCGAGGATCTGCGTCATCTGCGGATAAAGGAATCATGCGGCATTGAGGCTAACACCCGTCTTTGACGATTAATCGCTTGTGGGTAGCGGTCTCGCAGCCCTTCTCGACGACGAGTGCCCGGGAACATTGCGACTATCCGCATCCAGCAACGTCAGCCTGACCGCCACCTTGGCTGTCAGACTAGCCAGTAGAAAACCCCATCGCTTCAAGATTTTCCGGGTCCCGGCTCTTCACCCCAACTCTGAGGTCGTACGCCCTCGCGCGTGGCGCTTGTTGCTCGTCAACCAGACGGGTGGTAGGGCCATGCCATGAGTCGCATCGCCGCTGGGATTGCCCTCCTCTTGTTGCTGGGCGCCACTGCCTGTTCCGACAAGGCCAAGGAACTCTACGAAACAGCGCAGTTCGAGGAACTGCAGACCAACCACGAGCACGCGCGCCAGTTGTATGAGCGCATCCTGCGCGACCACGGCGACAGTGCCTACGCGGGCAAGGCGAAGGAACGGCTAGACGCCATATCGGCACCGCCGGCGCATTAGAGGCGAGCGCATGCCCTTTGTCAGTGTCGACGGCGTACGGTTGCACTACCAACAAGCTGGGATGGGGACCGATCTCATCCTGATCCACGGTCTTGGTGGAGATCTCACCATTTGGGATGCGGATGCGGAGTTCTTCGCCCGCTTCCACCGCGTGTTGCGAGTCGATGTGCGGGGCTTTGGTGAATCCGACAAGCCAGAGGGGCCGTATTCGCCATACCTGTTTGCGCAGGACTTGGCGTCCGTCATGGATGCTAGCGGCGTAAGCCAGGCACATGTTCTGGGTATTTCCATGGGAGGTGTGATTGCGCAGCGCTTTGCCTTGGACTTTGGTCCGCGCGTTCATTCCCTCACCCTTGTGAGCACTTCGAGCGAGGTCGGGGAAAAGTCGATTGCCGCTTGGCAGCGTCTGGCCGATCGCATCGAGCGCGACGGTTTCGATGCCAAGAGTGTCGATGCTTCGCGTTCCGTGTCACCCAGTTTCGCGCAGCGTTGTCCCGAGGTAGTAGCAGAGCTGGGCCGGCGCAACGCGGCGTGTGATCCCAAAGGCTATGCACGCGCCGCGCGAGCTGTCAGCGACTACAACTGGACGGCCGAGTTGGCACATCTACAGATGCCCGTGCTCCTCTTGCAGGGTCTCGACGATCAACTGACTCCTCCGGGTGGCTCCGTGAAAATGAGCCGTGTTCTGCCCAACGCCCGACTGCTGATGATCGAGGAGGCTGGGCATAATCTGCCGATCGAGCAACCAAGCCTTTTTCGCAATGCCGTGGCAGCTTTTCTTGCTGGCGTCGACGCTAGCCGCAAGGCG
>CAZGSN010000673.1:0-6894 GCA_964528465.1 uncultured Binatia bacterium (SeqCode) | reverse complement strand
TGGCCGCGTCTTGGGCAGCGACTGAATCGGGGTCGGAAAAGGAAAAGCTATAGGCATCGTTAGGCGGCCGGATTCGATACCGATAACGGTTCCGATTACGACCCCGGCCGGGTAACGAAGCGGCTCTAAAGCCCGCTTTTGCCTTCGCTGAACAGGCTATCCTGAAGGCCGCTTAGCCAGCCCTGTGGCGGCGCGTCCGATATCGGAACGGATTCACACCGCACTGGCGAACCGGCGAACCGGGCACCTCGCGACCCGCCGCTAGCGGCGGATCGCGAAGCTTGACTCGATGTTTCGTTTCACCTTACTAGGCCGCGTGATTGCTAGGACCCGCCCGTGAGCCGTGTCGTAACGCCAAGGCTACGCACGGCCTCCAAGGATGCTCCCTTGGCGCTCTCTGACGTGCTCGATCGCGTCGAAGCTCGCATCGAAGAGCGCCTGCGTTCGCGGGAGGATTTGCTTACCGACATTTCGCGATACTTGATCTCCTCGGGTGGGAAGCGCGTGCGCCCTTCGGTGACGATTCTTGTCTTTCGTGCTGCCGGTGGGGTTGAGGTGGACGACATCGTCGACGTGGCTGCCGCTCTGGAGCTGATTCATTCGGCCACGCTTCTGCACGATGACATCATCGACAACAGCGAGACACGTCGCGGTCAGCCGTCGGCGTTTCGTAAGTTTGGCCTGGCGAGCACCCTTGTCACCGGCGACTTTGTTTTCAGTCGCGCCTTCCAGTTGTGTGCACGCTTCGAAGAACGGCTGATCAACTGGGCTGCGGAAGCTTGCGTGGCCCTGACCGAGGGCGAGATCATGCAGGGGCGTTTTCGCAACAACCCGGCGGTGACCCTGACGGAGTATCTCGACATCATCAGTAGCAAGACGGCATGCATCTTCCGTCAAGGAGCGCGTACTGCCGCCTACTTGGCGGGTGCTTCTGAGACGATTGTCGAGCAAATGGCCGAATGCGGGCATAACGTGGGCATGACCTTTCAGATTGTCGACGACGTGCTCGATATAGAGGGTGATCCGACGCAGGTCGGCAAGCCACAGGCGATCGACCTGCGCGATGGCAATCCTTCCTTGCCCTTGGTGCTGGCCCTGCAAGAAGATCCAGAGATCGCTCGCTTCTTTGCCGTTGCAGACCCCAGCCCAGCGCAGGTGCAACAGGCTCGGGAACGTATCCTCGCCTCCGGTGTCTTGCGCGAGGGACGGCGAATGGCCGCGGAGTACGGCAACCGTGCTCGGCGCAATCTCATGGCACTGCCCCCGTCGGACGATCGCACCCAACTGCTCTTGATGGTGGATCAGCTCCTGGCGCGTGCCTCGTAGGCTTCCCTTCGAATCTGCGTGCCGCCCATGTCGTCACCCGTGCTTCAGCCTGGATTGGCGGGCTTCCTGGCACTGTTTATTGCCGTGGTGGCGGGTATCAGCATTGCCGCCTTTCAGCGTCGCAGCCGTGACCTTACTCACGTCGAAGGCTCGGCAATTCTTGGGTCAGGGCTGCGCGCTTGGTACTTCGAGCAACTGCAGCCGTTCGAAGACGCGTGCCTGCGGCTGGGCATTCAACCGGCGCATCTGACCTTGGCACAATTGCCGGCCAGCTTCCTCGTGGCGATGTGCTACGCCCAAGGCATGCTGTTCACGGGTGGTTGGCTGTTGTTGTGCACGGGTAGCTTGGACATCATCGACGGCCGCTTGGCACGACGTGCGGGTAGCGAAAGTCGAAGCGGGGCGTTCCTCGATTCCATGATTGATCGCTACGCCGACGCGCTGGCTTTCCTTGGCCTAGCCGTTTTCTATCACCGCTCGTGGGTTCTAGTGGTTACGCTCGCCGCCTTTGTCGGGACGCAAATGATCAGCTACGCGCGCGCCCGAGGCGAGGCCCTTGGTGTCGAGGCAAGGGGCGGCGCCATGCAGCGGCCGGAACGTTATGTCCTGCTGGGTTTCGGGACCATGTTTGGCGCCTTGGCACAGCACGGGCTCGGCACCTGGTCTGACCCGCCGTATGGACTCGCCGTGGTCGTGCTGATTGGCTTGGCCGTGGCCACCAACATCACGGCTATCGGACGGGTTGTGCATGCCTGGCGCCAGTTGGGAGCGCGATGAAGATGATCGCAGCCCCGGGAAAAGGGCAGCGAGTCACCGGGGTATTTCTCGTTGTACTCGGGGGAGGTTTCCTCCTAGAGACAACGGCGACGGCGAGCGCCGGTAGCATTTTGTTGATAGGAGTTGCTCTGCTTCTCTGGGGTTACAAGCTAGGGAAACAGCAGCGGGCGAGCGGTCACTGAGATTCGCGGCCCAGGAGGGTTCTTGTGGGTAGGTCGGTTCGCATCATCTTGAGCATTGTCCTTTCCCTTGCGTTTCTCGCCTTTGCCGTGCAGGGCGTCGATTGGAACGAGGTTGGTTCCGCGCTGGCCAAAGCCCACTACAGTTGGGTGCTGCCAATCTTTCCGCTGACGGCTTGGTCGCTGTTCATCCGCGGCCAGCGTTGGCAGGTGCTACTGCAACCGGTCGGCAATCCCACTCTAAAGACACTGGTTGCCGCTACCAACATTGGATTCATGGCCAACATGGTCCTGCCGCTGCGTGCCGGAGAGGTGATTCGCCCTTTGTTGGTAGCGCGGAAGGAGAAGCAGCCACTCAGCGGTATTCTGGCGACCATCCTGCTGGAGCGAATCTTCGATGTTTTCACCATCCTGTTCCTCTTCGGTGTGGCCGCGGCAAGCCTGCCGATTTCGGAAAACGTGCAGCAGTGGGGCATGCGCCTGCTGACCTTTGCGCTCGTGGTCGGCGGTGGCGTCGCACTGGTGCGCTGGCAGGAGCAGTTGGCTCTGCGTGTCCTCGACACGGTGCTGGCGCCTTTTCCGAAGAAACTGAGCGAGCCCATCTCACACTTCTTTCACGGCTTCGTACAGGCGCTGGAGGTGTTGGCGAGCCCACTCGAATTCATCAAGCTCTTGGCGTGGTCGCTGTATCTGTGGGTGATCATTGTCGCCGTCTACCTCTGTGGACTACTGGCGTTCGACTTGCAGGTGCCGATGGTGCTGGGTTCGATTGTGGTCACCGCCGTGGTGGCGATTGCGGTCGCCATGCCGTCAGCGCCCGGTTACATCGGAGCGATCCAAGTTGGATGCGTCCTCTCCCTCGCCATCTTCAACGTATCCGAGAGTGACGCCATTGCCTTCTCGATCGTACTGCACGTGTCGCAATTCATCGGCGTCGTTGCCTGCGGTCTCTATTCGTTGGCGCGCGAAGGCATGACCTTGCGCGAGATCGAGCAAGTCTCGGAGGAAGCCAGTGCCTAGCGCGGTTGCAGGCAAGAGGATTCTCCTGGGGGTCTGCGGCGGCATTGCGGCCTACAAAGCAGCGGAGTTGGTGCGCGAGCTGTGTCGTCGCGGTGCTCGCGTACAGGTGGTCATGACGGCTGCGGCACAGGAGTTCGTACGCCCGCTGACGTTCCAGACGCTGTCCGGCCAGCCTGTGGCGACCGAGCTGTTTGATCTCACCCAGGAATCGCAAATCGGACATATCCATCTCGCCGATTCGGCTGACCTCGTCGTAGTGGCGCCGGCAACGGCCAACATGCTCGCCAAGCAGGCCTGCGGACTTGCCGACGACCTGCTGTCCACGATCCTGCTGGCGACGCGTGCTCCGGTGGTCGTGGCTCCGGCAATGAACGTGAACATGTACAACAACGCCACGGTTCAGGAGAACCTGGCGCGCCTGCAGGCCCGCGGTGTGCGTGTGGTGGAGCCCGCCGAGGGATCGCTGGCCTGTGGCTATGAAGGCAAGGGCCGCCTACCGGAGACATTGGCTCTGGTTACCGAGAGCGAGCGTGCCCTGACCAAGGCCGATCTGGCCGGCAAGCGTGTGCTGGTTACCGCTGGCCCCAATCGCGAGGCCATTGATCCGGTTCGCTTCTTATCCAACCGTTCGACCGGAAAGATGGGCTTTGCCTTGGCCGCTGCCGCCTGGCGGCGTGGCAGCGCGGTAACATTGATCGCAGGGCCATCGAGTCTGCCCACACCTTATGGGGTGCAGCGACTGGACGTGGTGAGCGCCGAGGAAATGCGCACGGCGGTCCTCGCGGAAATCAAGAGGAGCGACATTCTGCTGATGACTGCGGCCGTCGCGGACTATCGCCCGAAGGAAGTGGCTGCGCAGAAACTCAAGAAGGGCAGGGGAGACATCAGCCTCGCGCTGACTCGCACTACGGACATCCTTGCCGAAGTAAGCGCGCGCAAGGGCAAGCGACAGATTGTGGGATTTGCGGCGGAGACAGAGTCGGTGCTCGAGCATGCCCAGCGCAAGCTACGCGACAAGAAGCTCGACATGATCGTGGCCAACGATGTTTCAGGACGGAACACCGGCTTTGCCGTCGACACCAATGCCGTGACCATCCTCGATCGCAACGGCGGCAGTGAGACTACGCCCCTGCTCTCAAAAGACGAGGTCGCCGATTGCATCCTCGACCGTTTGATCGCTCTTGTCAGCGCTAAGTAGGCTGTAGATGAGAAATTGTGCGGAGAAAGGGCTCCACGGGTTTCAGTGTTTCAGCCCCCAGATCGTTTTACCGTCCAGCCCCGGGCCAGCAGGTCGGCGACGATGCGATCGCGATGGTCGCCTTGAATCTCGATGCTGCCGTCGTCCTTGAGCGTGCCTCCTGACGCGCAGCGCTGCTTGATCTCGGTAGCCAGCCGCGCCAGTTCGCCAGACGGTAACGGCACGCCGCGAATTACGGTAACGCC
The DNA here is from genome assembly GCA_964528465.1 of uncultured Binatia bacterium (SeqCode). GTDB lineage: Bacteria > Desulfobacterota > Binatia > HRBIN30 > HRBIN30 > CAZGSN01. Next base: position 2,149 of record CAZGSN010000673.1, on the reverse strand, counting down.
CTTGCCTCTACGTCCGCTGGTTTCACGTCCGACCACCACGGCCCGCGCTGGCTTGATGATCAAAGGCTTCGTCTGGCAGGTGCAAGCGGCCTGCGCCTTACGGCAGACAGAACACATGCGGCCGTGCTCCGTTGAGAACACGAGCCCTTCGTCGCGGTGGTTGCGGCTCATGGCAGGCCTAGTATCCGGTGCTGTGGCCGCGCTCAACCTCCGGCACTGAAAGCGCTGAGCCCCGCACCGGCGCACCGGGCACCGGCGAACGCGGTCACGTGAAACCGGGCGTGAGTGCCGGACATTGGCGTGCCCGAAAGGATTGCCCGAGGTGCAGTGGCTATGGCATGGACATAGGGGCATGGAGCAGAAACTTCCGATTGTTGTGGGCACATTCGCGCTGGTAGTCGTGGTTGCCATTTGGTGGCAGTTGCAGGGGGGGCCGCCCGAGGTGGCAGATCCTTTGATTCATCCCGTCGAAAAGGCGGGAGAGATGGGGCACAGCGACGTGCGGCATCGGTCGAGCGGCAGTTCGCGCGAGGATCTGCGTGCAAAGCGCGACGCTTGGATGGCCGCCCGTGAGGGAGGCGATGTTGGCAGGGCGCAACCGGGGAAGGCACCGCAACACAGCGACGGAAAGGTCAGAGATGCCGCACCGACAATGCCAGCGGCAGTAGAGGATGGAGCCACGCCTACGGTTGGGCCGCGGCGTCGGCGAACGGCGCAGCAAAGCGAAATCGAAGTTCTCAAACACACAGCCCTTAATGATCCGGACCCGGACGAACGGATATCGGCTCTGTGGTCGTTATCGATCAGTGATGAAGCGCAAGCCTTGCCGGTGTTGGCCAGCGCTTTGCGCGATGATGATCGTGAGGTGCGGCTGGCTGCGGTGCAGGAACTCGGTGGCTTGGAAGAAGAAGCTGGCGTCGTCGATGCGTTGGCGGTGGCGATCCACGACCAGGATGATGAGATCCGGGAGGAGGTTGTGCGCCTCATCGGCGACACAGAAGATCCGCGCGCCGCCGATCTCGTACGGCAGTTGCTCAATGACCCTTCTCGCGATGTGCGCGAAGAGGCGGAGTCCGTACTCGAATCGCTCGAAGACGAGTGAGTCGGCGGCGTAAGCGAAAAACGACAGCAAGGAGCCAATGCCGTGGTCAGCTTGGAAGGTCGTGTGATTGTTGTGACAGGTGGGGGCGGTGCGCTTGGTGCGGCCGTGGTCGATCGCTTACTCTACGGCGGTGCCAGCGTCGTTGTGCCCTATGTCGTGGCGCACGAGGCCCCGCGCCTTAAGGCACACGTTGGCGCGAAGGTCGAAGGCCTGCACATGCTGGAAGCCGATGTTGGCAATGGTGCCGACGCCGGCCGCGTGGCTTCTGTGGCGCAAGCAGAGTACGGGCAAGTCGACGGCCTGGTGCACTTGGTGGGTGGATTCTGGGGTGGCAAAGCGATCGTAGAGACGCCGGAAGACGAGTGGGACCGCATGCTGCACATGAACCTGAAAACGCTCTTCCTGTGTGCACGAGCCGTGCTGCCGCTGATGCAGCGCCAAGGCTTCGGTCGCATCGTGGCCATTGCTTCGCGGGCTGGCATGCAGGGCACCGGTGGCATTGCCGCCTACTCGATTGCCAAGGGCGCCGTCGCCCACTTTGTGCAGGCGCTAGCGCAGGAGACCCTGGCAGATGGGATTTGTGTCAACGCCGTCGCCCCTAGCACGATCGATACACCTGCCAACCGGGCAGCCATGCCGGATGCCGACCACAGCAAGTGGGTGGCGCCGGCAGCCATCGCCGAGGTCATTGCCTTTCTCTGTTCCCCCTCCGCCAGCGCTACGAGCGGAGCTGTCATTCCTGTTTACGGGCAGGCTTGAAGTGTCAGCCGACTAACGGTGCCCAGCCTCTGCGTTGGCCCATGAAGTCGGCGCCGCCCACACCCAACCTGCGATATAAAAGGCGGACCCTCCGCCTGTGTACCGCGCCACGTCGCACCGGCTTTGCCCGCCAATTCGACTAGTCCGCATAATTCGTGAGACTGCTCGCCACGGAGGCGGCAAACATCAACGTGGCCTTCTTATTGAACCACGAAGGCACGAAGGTCACGAAGAATGACTCTTCAAAGGGAATTCTGAGGGATACACAGTTGACTAGTCCCCTTGACC
>CAZGSN010000672.1:0-41295 GCA_964528465.1 uncultured Binatia bacterium (SeqCode) | reverse complement strand
TTACGCCAGCAAATAGACCGGCGCTGTTTCAAGGATTGTGCAGGGAAAGTGGCGCCGCACCCGGCTGGCGTGGTTCCGACGCTTGTCGAAGGTGCTGTCTTCGCGGCGCGGGGTTGTGGTAGGCACAGCCGATGATTGCAGCGGCGGCAGAAGAAGACGCAACGCGGGTACGCACGGAGTCCCTTGCCTACCTGGGGCTTTTCCTTGCCTCCTGCGCCTGGGCTGCGGCGTTTGTGGCAGGGAAGATCGCGTTGCGAGAGATGAGCCCGAACGTGACGGCGATTTGGCGTTACGTACTCGCCACGCTGGTTCTCCTGCCTTGGGCGGCCGCGCAGCGGCCGCGATGGGCCACCGTGCGAGAGTTACTGGTTCCACTTGCGGTGATGATTCTGTGCGGTGGGGTTCTGTACCAGACCGTCTTCCTCCTGGCGCTGCAGCACACCACGGCAACCAACACCTCCTTGCTGATTGCTCTGAACCCGATCTTTACTTTGCTGATGAGTCCGTTGATCGGCGAGCGCATCGACATCTCACGCTGGCCTGGCGTGCTGGTCGCGCTTGCCGGCGCGGCCGTTGTGATAACGCACGGGAACTGGCAGCAGGCCGTTGCCTTTGCGCACTTCTCGTTGTCGATTGGCGATTGGCTTGCTCTGTTTGCGGCGCTGCTGTGGGCAGGTGTGAACGTGGCAGCGCAACGCGTCGTGCATCGCGTGCCCGCAGCCTTTACCAACGTGTTGGTCTATGGCGTAGGAGCGTTGTCCCTGGGCTTGCTGGCTATTCCTGAGCACCCGATTCCGCAGCTTCTCGGGGCATCCTGGGCAGCGTTGGGTGGCGTGGCCGTCATGGGCATCGGTTCCTCGGCGCTTGCCGGCCAGTGGTTTTTGTTCGGTCTGCGAACGGTAGGAATCCATCGCGCTGTCGTGTTCATCTATCTGGTGCCAGTTCTCACGGCGCTTTTCTCCGTCGCGTTCTTGGGGGAATCCTTTCACGTGTCGCAAGTGATCGGCGGGTCGGCCGTTCTGACCGGGGTCTACTGGGCCAATCGCAAAGCCTAAGGTTGCACTGGCCGAGTTCGTTCGGTCACTTCCGGTCGCAAAACAAAATTGTCATACCAGTTGACAATCGAGAGGAGGTCGAACTAAGAGGCGCTGCATGCCTGTCTCTGCCGCAGTTCGCCAACTCCGCCCGGTGCGCCGGCAAGCGCTGTCCGATTCGGTCTTCGAGCAACTCCGCGATCAGATCGTTAGCGGGGAGCTTGCTGTCGGCGATGCCCTGCCGGCGGAGCGGCTGCTCTGCGAAGCTCTTGGCGTCAACCGCGGCTCGGTTCGTGAAGCATTGCGGCGCTTGCAACAGGCGCGCTTGGTCGATGTGCGTCACGGTGGCACCTCACGCGTGCTTGATTTTCGCAAATCGGCCGGCCTCGACCTGCTCTCCAGCCTTCTGGTGACTCCTGCCGGTAGCTTCGATGCACGAGTGGTGCGTAGCGTAATGGAGATGCGCTCGGCCTTGGCGCCCGACATTGCCCGCCTTGCAGCGCTTCGCGGGCGGCCGGTAGCACCACAACTGCAAGCGCTGGTGGCCAAGATGCGCGAGACGGCAACCGATGCCGGCGGCTTGCAACTGCTCACCTCGGAGTTCTGGTCGCTTCTCGTCGACGCTGCCGATAACGTTGCCTACCGGCTCGCCTTCAACTCCCTCATGGATACGTACGCCCGTTGCCGGGAGCTGCTCGTGCAAGTCTTGGGCGATGAGTTGCGCGACACGGCAACCTACCAAGCGATTGCCAAGGCTGTGGGAAAAGGGGACGGCAATGCTGCCGAGAAGCTAGCGCGCGACCTGGTGCGGCGCGGCGAATCGGGAGTCAATGCGGTCTTGGCCCAACTCGACTCAAGCACAAGGAGGAAACCACGATGACCACTGCCACCGTAACGGCGGAGACGCCGATGCCTTCGCTGGCAATGTCGGATAGCCCACGCACTGTGGCAGAGGCGCTGCCGATTTTCTTGCGCCACGGTAGCCCGCGTATTCTTCTGGTTGCTTGCTTAGTCAGCATTGTCTGGCGCGTGCAACTCGCGCCCCTATCTCTTTGGGACATACTCCCCGTCCTGGGCCTCGCCGCCGTGTGGCCGCTTCAGGAATGGCTGATCCACGTCTTCATTTTGCATTTCAAGCCACGCCAGATCGGCGGCTGGACACTCGACTTCCGCGTGCCCAAGAAGCACCGAGCCCATCATCGCGATCCGTGGAACTACGAGATCCTGTTCATCCCCATGCAGTCGTTCGTGTACAGCCTGCCGCTCGTTTATTTGCTCTGGCAGGCGGTGACGCCGAGCGACGCCTTGGCCTGGAGCGGAATCTGCGCCCATCTGCTCCTGGCCCTGCACTACGAGTGGATCCATTTCATGGTGCACACCCGCTACGTCCCCAGCACTCGCTACTACCAGCGCCTGTGGAAGAACCATCGTCTGCACCACTTCAAGAACGAAGGGTATTGGTACGGGGTCACTCGCCTAGAGGGCGATTGGTTGCTGCACACCCAGCCGGCCGCCAAGGAAGTGCCTCTGTCACCGACGGCAAAGCTCCTGGTTGGCCCAACCGCATGATCGAATCTGACCGCGTCGCGGGATGCATCGGGATGCCCCCGGCTTGACCTAGGCAGTGCCCCTTCTTAGCGTCGCGCCATTCCAGTTTTCGGAGGTGTTCGCCGCTATGCCCAACTTCGATCCCGCCTACAATACTGTCAGCCGTGACAATTTCACCGCCATGATCGATGTCGAGCGCTACAACCGCCGCTCTTCCCATTTCGAAGAGATCATTGCGCGCACCGAAGAACACTTCTGGAATCCGCACGACCCCGACTACATCCGCTTCGACGAAGCGTGGTCGGAGGAAGAGCCCATTCTTCCCTTCGGCATGATTCCGGAGTTGCACAGCGCCGTTGCCGACAAGCTCGACGACCGCCAGAAGGTGGAACTCGCCAATGCCAGCGCCAAGTGGCAGCTCTCGCAACTCCTGCATGGTGAGCAAGGAGCCTTCAGCCTCTCCACCAGCCTGTGCGACATGTTTCTCGATCCTGGTGCGCAAGAGTACACCGCCAACCAGGCGCGCGAGGAAGCTCGCCACGTGCACGCCTTTGCCAACTACATGCAAGCACGTTTCGGGGGCCAGGCTTTTCCGGTCGGCGACACGCTCGGCAGCCTCCTGGGCGACATTGTCCACTCCGATGTCGTGTTCAAGAAGCTCGTCGGCATGCAGATGTTGGTGGAAGGTCTGGCCATGGGTGCCTTTGCCACCTTGCACACCAAAGCTCGCGACCCGCTGCTGCGGCGCCTATGCCAGTTGGTGATGACCGACGAGGCGTTCCACCACAAGTTCGGCAAGATCTGGGCCCACGACACGGTGCCAAGGCTGAACGAGGAAGAACGCAATGCAGTCGAGGACTGGGCCCTCGAGTGTTTCAATCGCCTGCTCTTCAATCTCGTCAATGCGCAGCAAAAGCGTGTGATCTACGAGCGCTTCGGCCTCGACTGGGAATGGGTGCGTAGCGCCGTCATGGAAGTGTTTACCGACACCGAGCGCCGGCGCATGATGAGCGAGTCGAGCAATATTTTCCGCACCTTGATCAAGACACTGGTGAAGGCAGACATGATCACCGAACGCACGCGCTCTCACTACGCCGCGTGGGTCGATATGGACGAACTCAAGAACGAAGGCGACCGCATGGTCGGCGACGACATCGCCGAGGAAGGCATCGTCTACCTGAAAGAGATCAACGCCGGGAAGAAGAAGGTGGTGCGCAAGCTAAGCGTCTGAGTCCGGTTTGCTGCCGTCCGTGCAGTCGCGTTCCGTAGCTCCGGCTATGGGTATCCCCCGAATCTTCTCGGTTGGTGGGGCCCCCTTGAGGAACCTCTTATCAAGCCCGCGCAAGTCACCGTCCATGCGGCGTCGGGATCGCTAGCGGAGTCGGCATCGAAGCAATTTCGCGCTGTCTCCCCAACCGTATCGCGGCCGATTCGGATTCCGATTCCGACCCCAATCTGGCCGCAGGGCTACTTGTGCAGAGGTTCCTTGAGCAGCAGCGAAAGAAGCGGCGCTGTGCTCATGGTCGTTGCCAAGGCCATGAGCACCATCATGGCAAACAACGTCGGCGAGATGATCCCCATGTCGAGGCCGATGTCCAAAACGATCAGCTCCATAAGCCCCCGCGTGTTCATCAATGCGCCGAGGCCCGCCACCAAGGTTCCCCCAAGCTTGCCGAGGGTAGCGACCAGGATGATGAGCAGACACCAGCCCCAGGCGTCGACGCCCGACACTAGGTCGATGCGTGTGCGCATGCCGGTAAAGGCGAAGAACGCAGGCAGCAACAAGACGCCCACCACCGGCTCGATCTGTTGCACCATCGCTTGCGCAATCTTGCTGTCGTGAGGGATCACGGCGCCCAACAAGAAGGCGCCAAAGATTGCATGAATTCCGATTGCCTGGGTGGTCAGCGCCGAGAGCAACACGGCAACCAAGCAATGCGCCACCGCGTGGCGTTGCAACGGGACTTCCTCCCATCGCCCAAGAGCCCGCGCCACGACAGGACGCACTGCAAACAGCATGATCGCAACATAAGCAGCGGTGCCACCAACGATCGCTAGCGCGCCGCGCATCTCGGCCTTGGCGATGCCGACGACAACCGCCAGTAGGCACCACGCGCCCGCATCGGCAATCGCAGCACAACTCAAGGCGAGAACCCCAAGCTCGCTGTGCAGCATGCCGCGGTCGCGGAGCACGCGGGCGAGCACCGGAAACGCTGTGATCGACATGGCCACACCCAGGAAGAGCGCAAAGCTGGGGAACGGCACATCGGAACTCGATAGCCGAGGATAAAGGACGAGCGCCAAGGCGCTGCCGAGTACAAAGGGAATGAGGATGCTCGCTTGCGCGATGACTAGGGTGGCGGGGCCGCGCTCACGTAAGCGACCTAGGTGCAACTCGAGGCCTACCGCGAACATGTACAGCAATACCCCAAGCTCGGCGATGACACCCAGAAACGGCGCGGCCGTACTCGGGAGTATCCAAGCCGAGGCAGACGCCCCAAGAAAGGATGGGCCCAAGACGATTCCGGCAACCACTTCGCCAATTACCGGCGGCTGACCAATCCACGCAAAGGCGCGCCCAAGAACAACACCCACAGCAAGGACAGCAGCTAAAGCGAGCAGAACCTGCGCCAGCGCCGTATCGCCCCGAGCCCCGCGCGCAAAGGCTATGACCTCGACCTGTCCGGCCGCAGCAGGAAGGTCGGACCCGTAGGTGCAAATTAGAAACACCAGCAAAGCCGCCGCGGTTAGCAGCAATCCGCAGCCAAGGGCTAGCCGGCCGGAGTGCGACGAAAGGGGCTGCATGACCATGTTGCTGCCTCGAAGCAAAGCAATCCGCAAGGGCCAGCCCAGATCGGGCGTGCGTCATATTTGTTGGCTTTCACCCGAGATCCACGGCCTCACGGCGCCTCACGGCCGCGGCTACTGTGTCTTCGCCAGCTCCGTGTAGCCGCGCGCGTGAGTGCGTGGATGGTGGAAGCTTGCCTCCCAACAGATTTGTCGCGCACCCAGCCCAGATCCGGCCGAATCCGGCGCTCGCTGGCATCGAAGCGACAGGTATTGCGGGCATAGAATATCGATAAAAACAATGTCAGAAGGGCGGCATGGAATGGCTGAACTACCATCACCTCCTGTACTTCTGGACCATCGTGCGCGAGGGCGGCGTGTCGCGTGCGGCGGCACAGTTGCGTTTGGCGCAACCCACCGTCAGCGGGCAGTTGCGGCAGTTCGAAGATGCTCTCGGAGAGAAGCTGCTGCATCGCCAGGGTAGACGCTTGGTTCTTACCGAGGTCGGGCGGCGGGTCTACGGCTACGCCGACGAGATCTTTACCTTGGGACGCGAGCTGATGGACGTCGTCAAGGGACGCCCTACCGGTAGCCCGCTGCGATTGCACGTGGGGGTTGCCGACGTGGTGCCGAAGACGATTGCCTACCGCTTGCTGGCTCCGGCGCTGCAATTGCCCGAGCCGGTGCGCGTGGTGTGCCGCGAGGACAAGGCTGATCGGCTTCTCGGGGAGTTGGCGTTACACGAACTCGATCTGGTCATTGCCGACGCTTCCCTATCTCCGGGCAGCGGTGTGCGTGCCTTCAACCATCTCTTGGGCGAATGCGGCACCACGTTTTTCGCCGTGCCGAAACTGCAGACGCAGTACCGCAAGCACTTCCCCAAGAGCCTCGACGGTGCCCCGTTCCTGCTGCCTACCCAGAACACCTCGCTACGACGTTCCCTGGAGCAATGGTTCGAATCTCAAGAGGTGCGGCCCAACGTGGTGGGAGAGATGGAAGACAGCGCCCTGATCAAGGCCTTCGGGCAAGCCGGCGCCGGTCTCTTTGCGACCCCGTCAGCAATCGAAGCAGAGGTGCAGCGACAGTACGGCGTGCGCGTCGTCGGCCGCACCGATGTAGTGCGCGAGCGTTATTACGCGATCTCTATGGAGCGCCGCCTGAAGAATCCGGCGGTTGTGGCCATCTCAGAAGCCGCGCGCGAACGGCTCTTCGGATGATCTGCTCTCTCCCGATTTCGTTGCGCCGCGCACAGATTCTCGACACGAGGCGTCACCGGGTCAAAGAAGTTCCTTCAACGCCCGGCTTCTCCGACCTAGAGCCTACGGTCTACAGCCTGCGCGGCCCAAACCGTCTCTCAACACTTTGGTTGGGGCCACGAGGCCGCGCTATGAGCTTGCGTCGTTCCAAGTAGGCGCAGCTTTCAGGCGCTTTGTTCCAAGACTCCAAGCTCGGGGGCAAGGCGTTCGGGGAGCAGCTCCAGGCACATGCGGACAAAGGCGTCGACGCTGTGCGCACGCTGCCCGCGCTCACGCACGGCCACGGCCCAGCGACGGGTCATCCCCGCCTTGCCAATCGGACGCACGAGAACTTCGCCGCGATTCTCTTCCTCCAGCACCGCCCAGTGCGGCACCACCGCTACACCCAACCCACCGGCTACAAACTTCGGCACCGGATCAAGGTTGTCGAGATGCATGGCGATCTGCGGAAAAATACCGTCCTCCAAGAGCAGCCCCTGAATGGCGTAACCGCTGTGACAACGCGGCCCCCACAAAATCAACGACTCGCCGGCGAAGTCTTGCGGCTGCACACGGCGCCGCGATGTCCAGCGATGGTCGCTCGGTGCAATGGCCACCATTTCGTCTCGCCCGATTTCAATGAGGCGCAGTTGCGGCTCATCCACCGGCAACAACACGATCCCGACATCGATCTCCGAAGCGAGCAAGCGTTTTAGGATTTGCTTACTGTGCCCGCCCTCGAGCCGCAGCTCACACTTTCCGTATTGTCGCCTGAATTGGCGGATCACGGGCGGTAGGAGAAAAGACGAAACCGGCAGCGGGGCACCAATGCTCAAACTCGAAGCTGCGGTTGGGTCGAGTTCGACGAGCATGCGGTGCGCCTCTTCGACTTTGCGCAGAATCTGCCGCGCGTACTGCACCAGAACCTCACCCGCCAGCGTTGGCCGTACTCCCGATCCGGTGCGATGCAGCACCTGCACGTTGAGCTCACGCTCGAGTATCCCCATCTGCTGACTGATGGCCGGCTGGCTCATTCCCAACCGCTTGGCCGCACGCGTGAAGCTCTGCGTTTCCACCACGGCAAGGAACGTGCGCAGGTAGCGCAGCTCAAGCGCCGCAAAGGCGTTCATTTGTCCTCCCATAAGCAGGCTGGATAACCTTCTTCCGCGCTTTCAATGCGTGGCTGAGTCGACTGCCTGCTGAATTCGACAGCAGAGTTCTGCCCGACTGCTGCTGCAACGATCACCATGCGCGCTCCGCTACGAGCTGCCATTCACTCAATGCGAACAATCGCGAAATCTCGCTGACGCGTTGCAGCAATTGGACTTGTTCTTGCTCAATCCACCTCGTGCACGAGGAATGTTTCATCATTGGCTTCATGAATGAGGATCAAAAGCACGATGGATGCCAGTTCCGCGACGAATTACGCGAAACCACGATGGATGTTGGAGAGCCTGTGCGGGACGAAGACAGCACGGAGGAGAAAGCAATGAGCATGCACCCGCGTGAACGCCTGGTGGTAATTGGCAACGGCATGGCGGGAGCCCGCGTCGTCGAGGAGATTCTTGCCCGCGATCCGGCGCGCTTCGCGATTACGATGTTCGGCGCCGAGCCGTACGGCAACTACAACCGCATCCTTCTTTCCAATGTTCTCAATGGTACCCAGCGCATGCAGGAGATCTTCCTCAACTCCTTAGACTGGTACACCGAGCGCGGCATCACACTGCACGCCGGCGTTAAGGTCACGAGCGTTGACCACCAGCACAAGCGTGTGCTCGCCAGGCCGTTGCGAGCATCGTCGCTACCGTATGCCGTGGATGGTTGCGACCCCGAGGCTCCTCAGCTCGCGGTCGAGTACGACTACGTCATCATTGCTACCGGCTCACGACCTTTTGTTCCTCCGCTTCCCGGGATGGATTTGGCGGGGACGTTTCAGTTCCGCACGCTCGACGATTGCGAGCGCATCGCCAGCTATGCGCAGTCGTGCAAGAGCGCCACGGTGCTGGGCGGTGGCCTGCTCGGCCTAGAAGCGGCGCGTGGGCTGCTGACTCATGGCGTCGCGGTCACCGTCGTCGAAGCGGCTCCGCAACTGATGGCTGTGCAGCTCGATCCGGAGTCCGGCGAACTCTTGCGCGTCACCATGGAGAAAATGGGCATTCGTGTGCTGCCCGGGAAGATGTCGTCGGAGATTCTCGGCGACGCACAAGGGCGCGTTGCCGGTTTGCGCTTTCAGGACGGCAGCACACTGGACACCGACATGGTCGTCGTCAGCGCCGGCATCCGCCCCATCACTGAGGTGGCTGTTGCCTCCGGCCTGCAGGTCGAGCGCGGCATCGTTTGCGACGATGCCATGCGTACCAGCCACCCCGATGTGTTCGCGCTCGGTGAGTGCGTGCAGCACCGGGGCGTAGTCTATGGCCTGGTCGATCCGATCTGGGAACAGGCGCGGGTGCTTGCCGACGTCATCACCGGTGCCAATCCGCAAGCGCGCTACACGGGCTCGCGCCTGGCCACGAAGTTGAAGGTGATGGGCGTCGATCTGGTGTCCCTCGGCGTCACCAAGGCGGAAGCCGAGGACGATGAAGTCGTTGTGTACCGCGAGCCGGCACGCGGCGTGTACAAGAAGTTGGTGCTGCGCGAGGACACCCTCGTCGGCGCCATCCTGCTTGGCGAGGCCGATACCGCGGGCGTGCTCATGCAAATGTTCACGATGCAGACGCCGGTCCCCGTTCGCCGCGCCGACCTGCTCTTCGGCTCGACCAGCGGAGCCCCGATCTTGTCGGTCTTCGACCTTCCCGACCATGCCCAGATCTGCAACTGCAACGGCGTCTCCAAGGGACAGATCAAGGAGGCCATCCTCGTCGGCAAGTGCCACTCGGTCACCAAGATCGGCGCCTGCACCAAAGCCGGCAGTGGCTGCGGTAGTTGCAAGCCGCTGCTGCAGCAGTTCCTCGAGGTGTATGCCGGAGAGGTCGAAGAAGACCCGCGCGAGCACTACTACGTGCCTGGCGTCCCCCTGCGTAAGCCCGAACTGATCGCCGCTATTCGCGAACAAGGCCTGCGCAGTGTCAGCGCCGTGTTTGCGGCGTTGGCCGGTGGCGTGGAAGACGCGAACAGCAAGCCCGGTCTGGCCTCACTGCTCCGGTCTCTGTGGCACGACGAGTACGAAGACGAGCGCGACGCGCGCTTCATCAACGACCGCGTGCACGCCAACATCCAACGCGACGGTACCTTCAGCGTCGTGCCGCGTATCTACGGCGGGGTGACCTCACCCGCAGAACTCAAACGGATCGCCGAGGTCGCCGAGAAGTATGAGGCGCGCATGGTGAAATTCACCGGTGGTCAGCGCATCGACCTGCTCGGCATCCCCAAGGAGCACCTGCCGGCCGTTTGGAAGGATCTCGGCATGCCCAGCGGGCACGCCTACACCAAGGCATTCCGTACCTGTAAGAGCTGCGTCGGCACTCAATTTTGCCGCTACGGCCTTGGTGATTCGATTCTGTTGTCGCAGCAGATCGAACGGCGCTTCCAAGGCATCGAGTCGCCGCACAAGATGAAACTCGGCACCACCGGCTGCCCACGCAACTGCTCCGAGGCCTACGTCAAAGACCTTGGCGCCGTGGCCATCGAGGGCGGGCGCTGGGAAATCTACGTCGGTGGCGCGGCCGGAAGCTCCGTGCGCAAGGGCGACCTGCTGTGCACCGTCGACACACATGAGGAGGTGCTCACCTACATGGGCCGCTTCATGCAGTACTACCGCGAGAACGCCAAGTATCTGGAGCGTACCTACGGCTTCGTCGAACGCTTGGGCATCGAACTCCTACGCGAAATTCTAGTCGAGGATCGCGATGGTATTTGCGCTCGCCTCGATGCCGAGATCGACGCGGCAGTGGCGTCGTACAAGGACCCGTGGGCCGTCGACGCGGAACAGCCGGTGCACGAGGCCCAGTTCGCACCGGTTACCCCTGTGAGCGTGCTTGCCGAGGTGGCAGCATGAACGGTGCGACGGTCCTGTTGATGAACGGAGTAGCCAATCCCTCCATTGCTTCGGGGATCCGCGGGCCTGTCTCGGTCGATGTCTGTCACCTGGACGATATCCCGCTTGGACAGGGCCGCGCCTTTCGCGTCGGCAATCGCACCTTGGCAATTTTTCGCCAACGCGATGGCCAGGTCTTTGCCATCGACAATGCTTGCCCGCACCGCGGTGGCCCGCTGTCCGAAGGCATTGCCGGCGGCGGCATCGTGGTGTGCCCCCTTCACGGCCGCAAGATCGATCTACAAAGCGGGCGCTGTGTCGGCGAGGACTCGGCGGTGCAGACCTACGTTGTCGATGTGATCGGCTCGCGGGTGCGCGTGACTCTTGGGGCCGCTGCATGACGGAACGTGGGTTCGCCGCCGCACTCGCCTTGGGGATGAGCTGCATGCTGCTCGTTGCCACCTATCTTGGCTCAGCATGCTTGCAGCATTTCGATCCGGCCCTCGGCGGCTACTTCGGTGCGACCTTGGTTGCATGCTGCGCCCTGACCTATCGCCTCGCCTTGTTCTGGAGCCGCCCTCCTTCGGCATTCTTTGGCCGTACTTTGGCCGCAGCGTTGACGCGGCCACGCCTTGCCTTGGCTACGTTGCGAACGGGGGCCACTGTCCTCGTGGCGCAAACCTTCGTACATCAACGCAGCAAGGGACGTTGGCTTGCCCACCTGGCAATGTCGTGGGGAACACTGGTCGCCTTCGCCGTCACTGTGCCGTTGGTGTGTGGCTGGATGCACTTCGAGGCGGTGGGTGAGCGTCACTACGTAGCCTTGTTCGCTGGCCTTGCGACCTTACGGTTTGCTGCCGACGGGCTGGTCGGCTGGCTGATCTTCCATGTTCTGGGGATCGCCGCAGTCGCGGCGATCGGTGGCTGTTCCTACTTCACGTGGCAACGAGTTCGTCAGCACTCCACGTCCTTCCATCATATGGCGCCCCTGCTCTTGTTGCTGACTGTGGCCATCAGCGGCCTACTCTTGATTCCGGCAGCGCGTGCCAGTGGCTGGGCGCTGCCGGCCGCGCAACTGCTGCACCAACTGACGGTGGTGGCTTTGTTGCTGGCACTGTCGTTCAGCAAGCTCATTCATCTGTTCATCCGGCCGTTGCACCTTGGCGTCCGCTTGCTGCGGGCGCAGACCCTGCCGGCGACGCGATGTCGTGCTTGTGCGCGTGAGATGGTCGCGGCGGTGCAGTTTGCCGCGGTGCGGGCGGCACTAGAAAAGCGAGGCTTTCACTTTGACGGCTATCAGAATCTCTGCCCACTGTGCCGGCGCCGGCAGTTGGCGTTGCAGCAGACGGCGGTGGCAGTTGCTGCCAACGATGGGGATGGCCGCTGGACGCCGATGGCTCACCGCCGCGATGACGATTCCGGAGTCCGCGGACAAATGGCGACAGTCTCTGCCAGGGGAGGCGTGTAGCCATGGCTTACCTTCCCGCACCTCTCGATTCCCTTGTGCAAGAGTTCGGGCCGCATTTGCAGCACGAGCCACCCGGAGGATTCGCGGCGCGCACCGACATCGACCGCAAGGTAAAGACGCATTGCTGCTTCTGCGGCCAGCAGTGTGGCGTGCAGTTGCTGGTGAAGAACGAGCAGGTCGTTGGCCTCGAGCCGTGGGAGGAGTTCCCCTTCAATCGCGGCAAGCTGTGCCCGAAGGGAATCAAGCGCTACCTCCAAAACAACCACCCCGACCGCTTGCGAAAGCCTCTGCGCCGCACCTCGACCGGCTTTGAGCCTATCTCTTGGGAGGCAGCCCTCGACCTTGTTGCCGAGCGCTTCCAGCACCTTCAGGCGCAACACGGGCGCGACAGCATTGGCATTCTCTCCGGCGCCTCGCTGACCAATGAGAAGGCCTATCTCATGGGCAAGTTCGCGCGCGTGGCGCTCGGCACGCGCCACATCGATTACAACGGCCGCCTGTGCATGGTGGCCGCGGGAATGGCCAATGCCAAAGCCTTCGGCATGGATCGTGCCGCCAGTCCGTGGTCGGACATTGCCGAGACCGATCTGATCCTTGTCATTGGTTCCAACGTCTCGGAGTGCAGCCCGATCACCGTCGACTACATCTGGCGAGCTCGCGATCGTGGCGCCAAGCTCATCGTCGTTGATCCCCGGCTCACTCCGATTGCCCGCACGGCCGACCTCTACCTGCCGGTAAAGCCCGGGCGCGACTCGGCGCTGATGAACGCCATCCTGTGCGCGGTGATCGAAGAGGGTGGTGTCGACGAAGAGTACATTGCTGCCCACACTGTCGGATTCGAAGCCGTACGCGAAACCGCGTGCCGGTATCGCCCGGAAGATGTCGAGCGTTTGGTCGGCGTCCCGGCAGCACGCCTGCGCGAAGCGGCGCGTCTATGGATGCAAGCGCCGAAGACGATGCTCCTGCATGCGCGCGGCATCGAGCATCACACCAAAGGCGTCGACAATGTGCTGACCTGCATCAACCTCGTGCTTGCCACCGGCAAGATCGGCAAGCCGGGTTGCGGCTACGCAACCATTACCGGACAAGGCAACGGCCAAGGAGGACGCGAGCACGGCCAGCGCTGCAATCAGTTGCCGGGCGCGCGCGACATCGAAAATCCAGAGCATCGCCAAACCATCGCTGACTTCTGGGGAATCCCTGAAGCCGAGCTGCCGGGGAAGGGAGCCGCCGCGCCGGAGCTGATCGAGCTGGCCCATCGTGGCGACATCCGTGGCTTGCTGACGATTTGCTTCAACCCCGCCGTCTCTTTGCCCGATGCACAGTTTACAAAGAAGGCTTTGGAGCGACTCGACTTCTTTGTCGTCATCGACTTCTTTCTCTCCGAAACCGCACGCCACGCCGACCTGATCTTGCCGGGCTCCTTGCAGGAAGAAGACGAGGGCACAGTGACCAACGTCGAAGGACGCGTCTTGCGTGTCCGCCAAGCCGTGCAACCGCCGGGCGACGCGCGCCAGGACTGGCGCATCATCTGCGACCTAGCTCAGCGGCTTGGCCACAAGACGGGATTTGCCTTCCAGTCGCCAGGCGAGATCTTTGACGAACTGCGCCACGCTTCGCGCGGAGGCAAGGCCGATTACTACGGCATCACCTACGACAAGATCGAAACCAACATGGGTGTGAGCTGGCCATGTCCAAGCCTCGATCACCCCGGCACGCCGCGTCTCTTCGAAGGCGGCTCGTTTGCTCATGCCGACGGTCGCGCCCGCTTTCACGCCATCGAATACCGACCGCCAGCCGAAGATGTGGATGCCGAGTACCCAATCCTGCTGACCACCGGCCGTGTGGTGTCGCAGTTTCTCTCCGGCACACAGACGCGTCGCATCGGCCCGCTCGTCGACCTCTATCCCGAGCCCAAAGTGGAAATGCATCCCAAGCTCGCCGCCAAACTCGGGGTGCGTGACGGCGAGCAGGTGTGTGTGCGCAGTCGCCGTGGTGAGGTAACCCTGGCGGCTCTCGTGGTCACCACGATTCGCCCCGACACGATCTTCATTCCATACCATTGGCCTGGAGAGAAGTCGGCAAACCTCCTGACCCAGCGGGCTCTCGACCCAATCGCCAAGATTCCCGAGTTCAAGGTGTCGGCGGTCCATGTCGAGAAAGCGTTGCCGCAAGCACACCTGGGCGGCGCAGAGGCAGAGGTGGCGTGATAATGGGGATGTCACCCAAGCTTCGCCCCGCCGTTCCTGCCCACCTCGAGCTGTTCGTCGATCCGCAACGCTGCATTGGTTGCCGGGCTTGCGTGGAAGCCTGCGGCGAGTGTCCCAGCCACGGTGGCCAATCGATGATTCATCTCGACGAGATCGCCCGCGCCGACACGGTGCAGACGACGCCGACGGTATGCATGCACTGCGAGGATCCGGCATGCGCCAATGCCTGTCCCGCCGACGCCATTCACCAGGGTCCTGACGGTATCGTGCACACCGCCATGGTCGAGCGTTGCATCGGCTGTTCGAATTGCGTCGTTGCCTGTCCGTTCGGCGTTCCCAAATACGACAGTACCCGCGATCTCATGATGAAGTGTGATCACTGTTACGACCGCACCTCGATCGGTCTGCGTCCGATGTGTGCCACCGTGTGCCCGTCTGGGGCTCTCTTCTTCGGCACCGTCGAAGAGATCGCCGCGCAACGCGGCATGGTGCGGACGCGTGAGTTTCAGTTCGGCGGGGAGGTTGTTCGCACCAAGGTAAACCTGATGCTGCCGCGGCAGGAGGGGCGCTTGGTCGTGGGCGCCGACCCTGGTCGCAGCAAGACACGCGCAGAAGAGTGCATGGAGGAGGCCATCGTATGACATCGAGCGATGCGTTCCCGATCTCTGAATCCGAGGCGCAAACCATCAACCGGCGCGGCTTGCTTTGTGCTGCCCTTGCCAGTGTGGCTGCCGTCATGGGTGGCGAATGGCTGGGCGCCTTGCACATGCCTGGCCCCATCGACGACGTAGTGGATCTCAACGAGTCGATGCCTCTCGCCGTCGGCGCAGCATGGAGCGCCAAGTCGATGGCCACACAGGCAGATGTGCTCGTGGTCCGCGTCGATGCACAAACCGTGGTCGCCTTCGATCGTCGCTGCCCGCACCTCGGCTGCCCAGTGTTGTGGTCGGCGGAGCGGGCGCGATTCGAGTGTCCTTGCCACGCGGCAAGCTTCGACGCCCGCACCGGGGCCGTGTTGGCAGGGCCGCCGCGACGTGGACTTTCCCCGGTGGCCATTCGACAGCGAACCAACGTCGCTTCGATCTCGAATCACGAGGGGCGCGCGCACGAAACCATGCCTGAGCCGACGGAGGCCAGGTGCAACACAAAGGAGGCGGTATGAAGAAGGATGCAACCACACGCAGCACAAGCGTAACGCGCGGAATGACGCGCCGGCGCTTTTTGCACGCAGCAGGTGGAACGGTGGGTGCGCTGCTTGCCGGAATGCCCAAGGGGTGGGTCGGTGGCGCCTATGCCGACGACGGACCGGAGACAGCACAAGTGCGCATTGGGATCATTGCGCTGACCGACTGCTCGTCTCTGGTGATGGCGCACGAACTCGGCTTGTTCATGAAATACGGCATCGAATCGACGATCTCGAAGGAAGCCTCGTGGGCAGTGATCCGCGACCGGCTGACGCTCGGCGAAAACCAAGCCACGCACATGCTGCTCGGAATGCCGTACGCATCGACGCTGGGGTTGCTCGGCTCTCCCAAGAAGCCCATGGTCATTCCCTTTTGTCTCAACCGCAACGGCCAGGCGATCACTCTCAATAAAGTCTTGCGCGACAAGGGCGTGCGCAAGCCACAGGATTTGAAGCCGCTGGCCGAAGAGGCCAAGCAAAAGGGGGAGCCGCTCACCTTTGCCATGACCTTTCCGCCCGGCACGCATGCGATGTGGATGCGCTACTGGCTTGGTGCTGGAGGGATTCATCCGGACAAGGACGTAACCCTCATCACCATCCCGCCACCGCAGATGGTGGCCAACATGAAGGTCGGCAAGATGCAGGGGTTCTGTGTTGGTGAGCCGTGGAATGCCCGCGCTGTTGCCGACGACATTGGCTTCACCGTGACCACGACGCAGAAGATGTGGAAGGATCACCCGGAGAAGGTCCTCGCCTTCACCGAAGAGTTCGCGGAGAAAAATCCCAAGACGGTGAAGGCCATGTTGCGGGCGGTCACCGAGTCGAGCCAGTACATCGACAAGCTCGACAATCGTCCGAGCGTGGCCGAAGTCGTGTCACGACCGCAGTACATCAACTGTGAGCCGGGCCTGATCCTCGGTCGCCTGTTGGGTCGCTACGACTACGGCAACGGCGAGAGCGAGCAAGATCCGCTGTTCATGACGTTCTTTGACCGCGACACCAATTTCCCATGGCGCTCGCACGGCCTGTGGTGGCTATCGCAGTTCCGGCGCTGGGGGATGGTCGGCGCCGACATCGACTACAGCGCCACGGTTGCGCGTGTGCACCGCCCCGAAATCTATCGCGAGGTCGCCAAAGAGATGGGCGTCAGCGTGCCGGGCGAAGACCTGAAGAAGGAAACTCTCTTCGACGGCGTCGAGTTCGACCCGGCCGATCCCGAGAAGTACGCGCGCGGCTTTGCCGTGCACAGTGTGGTGTAGAGCGAAAGCGGAGGTGTGTATGCGACAGCGATTTGATGCACGCGAGTGGTTGTTGCCGTTCCTGGGTGTTGGGGTGGTGTTGGGTCTGTGGACAGTGGTCAGCTACAGCCTAGCGCCGGACCTGCCTTCTCCTTGGCGGACATGGACGGAATCCAAGCAGTACATTCTCAACCCGTTCTTCAAGGACGGCGAGATGAACCAAGGCATTGGCCGCTTTGCCTTCTACAGCTTGTGGCGCGTCACCAAGGGGTTCTTCGTCGCCATCGTTTTGGGCACGCCGCTGGGCTTCATCCTCGGCTTGTCGAAGACCTTTCGCCAAGCCTTCGATCCCATGATCCAAGTGTTGCGCCCTATCTCGCCGTTGGCGTGGCTGCCGCTTGGTCTCATCGTATTCCAGCGCTCGGAGCCGGCGGCCATCTTCACCATTGCCCTGTGCGCCATGTGGCCGACGGTAATCAACACCGCCGTCGGCGTGCGCAACATCCATCCGGACTATCTCAACGTTGGTCGAGTCCTCCGCCTGTCGCGCCTCACCATGCTGCGCAAGATCATTGTCCCGGCGACGTTGCCATACGTCTTCACCGGGTACCGCCTGTCGCTCGGCATTGCCTGGCTGGTGATTGTCGCTTCCGAAATGCTCACCGGTGCTCCCGGCGTCGGCGGCTTTCTGTGGCAGGAATACAACAGCCTCGTCTACTCCCACATTCTTTTGTCCATCGTCACCATTGGCGTGATCGGTTTCATCCTCGATCGCCTCATGGGCATGGTCGAGCAGCGCTTCCAGACGGCGTGAGGCAAGCATGGCATTCCTTGAGCTTCACAACGTCGGACACAGCTACACGACACCCTCGGGGGCTACACGAGCCGTGCTGCGGGATGTCAATCTAGAGATCGAACGCGGGGAGTTCGTTGCCATCATCGGCTACTCGGGCTCGGGCAAGACAACCCTGGTGTCGCTGATCGCCGGGCTTCTGCAGGCGGATGTTGGCGAGGTTCGGCTCGACGGCAAGGTGGTGCGGGAGCCAGGGCCCGACCGCGGCATCGTATTCCAAAACTACTCGCTGTTGGGTTGGATGAGCGTCTTCGAGAACATCTACTTGGCTGTCGATGCCGTTCACCCCACATGGTCCAAGGAAGAGAAGCGCGCCCGCACCGAGGATTTGATTCGCATGGTCAATCTCGGGCCTGCCTCGCACAAGCGGCCGCGCGAACTCTCGGGAGGCATGCGCCAACGCGTCGCGGTGGCGCGTGGCCTAGCCATGGACCCTCAGTTGTTGCTGCTCGACGAGCCATTCAGCGCCCTCGATGCGCTGACACGGGCTACCCTGCAACGTGAGCTGGCGGCGATCTGGGCACGCGATCGCAAGACCGTGATCTTGATTACCAACGACGTTGAGGAGGCGATCCTGTTGGCCGATCGCATCTTTCCCATCGCTCCGCTCGCGGACGGACGTGGGGCTCACCTTGGTCCCGAGATCCGGGTGCCGATTGCGCATCCGCGTTCGCATCGCAGCCTCAATCGTGACCCCGCCTACCAGGGTGTGCGTCACGCCATCGTCGCGTTTCTGATGCAGCAGCGTGCAGAGCGCCGGCAGAGTCCGGCGGTCGACAGCGCAAACTTGGAGGTTGCAGCATGACCGATCCCCTTCTCGAGATTTCTGGGCTTGGGAAATCCTATCCAACGGACAAGGGGCCAAGCGTCATCGTGCAGAACTTCACGCTACGCATTCGTGCCGGCGAGTTCATTTGCATCATTGGCCACTCGGGATGTGGCAAGTCGACGGTCCTGTCGATCATGATGGGTCTCAACGAAGCCACCGAGGGTGGTGTGATTCTCAACGGCCGCGAATTGGACGGGCCGGGCTTGGAGCGGGGCGTTGTCTTTCAGACTCCATCCTTGCTGCCGTGGCTCAGTGCGGTGGAGAACGTCGAACTTGCCGTCGATCAGGTGGCCAAGGATGCTGGTAAAGAACAGCGCCGCGTCTTGGCGGAACAGGCGCTAAGCCTGGTTGGGCTGGAAGGCCAAGGGCATCTGCGCCCGACGGAGTTGTCCGCCGGCATGCGGCAACGCGTCGGCATTGCGCGGGCCTTTGCGCTCGACCCGAGTGTCTTGCTGCTCGACGAGCCGTTCAGCTTGCTCGACGCATTGACGCGTATGGAGTTGCAAGACGAGGTCATGCGCTTGTGGGAGCAAGAGAAGAAGACGGTGGTCATGGTGACGCACGATGTCGACGAGGCCCTGTTCCTCGCCGATCGCGTGGTCATGATGACCAGCGGACCCGCGGCGACTATCGGCGATATCCTAGAGGTGCCGCTGCCGCGTCCGCGCCGGCGCGAGCAAGCCATCGACGACCCAAACTACTATGCCGCGCGCGAACGCCTGCTGTCGTTTTTGGAAGGGCATGGCGCGCGTCGTGACCCGGCCGACGAGATGGAGGCACGAACGGTGGCCATGCCGAGCCAAGCCGAAGAAACCATTGCGGGCGAATCGTGGGCGCCGGCAATGACGACATCGAATGCGAGTCTGTAGGCCAGTGGATTGCGGTCGACAACGATCGAGAAAGGCGAGGTGGCATATGAAAGGTCGCGTCTTCTTTGTGTTCGCAGTAGTGGGATGGGTGCAAGCGGCTGGGGCCGAGATCACGCTCGACAACCTATCGCCACAGATTCCGCCGAGCTTTTCCATCGCAGCGAGTTTGCGCACACGCTGGGAGATGTGGAACTGGTTCGAAGCGCCGTCGGGCCGCAATAACGACTACGACTTCATCGGCACCACGTTGCGCGCTTCCGGCAAGTGGAAGGGTGACTGGGCCGAAGTGCTGGTGGAAGGCCAGAGTTCGGGGCTCATTGACTTGCCGACAACGGCCAACGGACCGGCGCCACAGGGGAACTTCGGCCTTGGTGGCGTGTACTACCAGCACAACCGACGGCGTAACGATGCCTCGGTGTTCTTGAAACAGGGAGTGCTGACCTGGAAGCAGTTCGGCATTCCGGGCTTGTCCGCACGGGCTGGACGTTTTGAATTCTCCGAAGGCAATGAGGTGCTCAGTGGCGACGCGACCACGGATTGGATCAAGAACCAGCGCTTAGCGCAGCGGCTCATTGGTCCCTTTGCTTGGGCGCATGTCGGCCGCGCCTTCGATGGAGTCTCGGCGTCTTTCAATCGCTCACCCTTCAACGCCACGTTGCTGGCCGTGCATCCTACGGAGGGTGGTTTCGACTTGAACGGCATGCACACGATGGATGACGTGGATCTGGCGTACGCATCGACGACTTGGACGAAGCTACGCGCCGATTCGACCAGCGATGCGCGGTTATTTTACGTGTACTACGCCGACCGCCGCCATCAGCAGAAGACCGACAACCGCGCCGCCGCAGCGCGCAACGCAGCGGACGAGCGCCAATCCAACATCGAGGTGCACACACTTGGGGCGCATGTCGTGCATGTCATGCCCACCGCCGCCGGTACCTTCGACGGTTATGCCTGGGGCGTGGGCCAGGTTGGGGACTGGGGTGTATTGAACCATGCGGCTTGGGCGTGGAGTACGGAGGTTGGCTGGCAACCGAAGCTGCCGTGGAAGCCTTGGCTGCGTGTCGGCTACGCGCGCAGCTCGGGTGATGACGATTCGAAAGACGGCACGCACCACACGTTCTTCCAGATCCTGCCGACGGTACGCATCTATGCCTTCTCGACGTTCTGCAACCAGATGAACACCGAGGATGCTTCGGCGGAACTGTTGCTGCGACCGCTTCCCGGGTTGATGTCGCGCACCGAAGTGCACACCCTGCGCCTCACCGAAAGTGCCGACCTTTGGTACCAGGGTGCCGGCGCCACGCTTGGCGATCGCAATCGGCCGGAAGGCTTCGGCTACTCCGGCCGCCCCGCCAACGGATTGCGCGAGCTGTTTACCATCTTGCAGACATCTCTGTCTTACGACTGGAACGCCTTCGTCAATACCCAGCTCTACTATGGCCACGTCTTCGGCGGCGCAGTGCCGCAAAAAATCTTCAGTCGCGACGAAGCCGACTTCGCCTACTTGGAGCTGACGCTGAAGATCTGATCGTTGCGACTGGGGGCAAGCCAGCCCCGATAACTCCGGTTGTGAGCTATGGGCTCGTTCCCAGGCGAGAGCCGGCTAGAGCCCAAGAACGAGGTATTCGCCGGGATGACCAACAAACGGGAAACCCGGGCTCGCAGCATCGACAGTCTCTTGCGCCGGAGTGGCGTGATTGGGTTCGAGCTTCACGCCATGGCGATTGCGTCGATCTCTACTTTGGCACCGCGTGGCAGTGCGGCGACGCCAACTGTTGCACGGGCGGGGAAGGGGGCGGTGAAGAACTTGGCGTAGGTTTCGTTCACCAGCGCAAGGTCGTTGAGATCGGTGAGATAGATTGTGGTCTTTACGATCTGCCCCAGACCTAGACCGCTTGCCGCAAGAACGGCACGCAGATTGGCGAGCACGCGCTCGGTTTCGGCAACGACGCCGCCTTCGACTATGGCTCCGGTGGCTGGGTCGAGACCAATCTGGCCGGAGCAGAATACCCAGGTGCCGCTGCGAATAGCCTGGGAGTACGGGCCAATCGCTTGAGGCGCGTTGGTGGTTGCAATCGGTTGAAGCATGCGAGTCCTCCCGTGTGGTTGTTGCGCTTACCTTACACTCCGGTGCCATGGCACACGGAGATTCGTTTTGTCGACCTTCATCGCTCTGAGTTCACGCGTAGTGAGAACGACTTGGTTGCGAGCGCCGCGATGTGCTTGCCAATCGCCAGCGATGCCGTGGCGGCGGGTGAAGGCGCGTTGAGTACGTGAATGGCATTCGCCGTTTCAGTGATACGAAAATCGTCTACCATCGACCCATCTGCCGCCACCGCCTGGGCGCGCACGCCAGAGCCACCCGGAACCAAGTCTCTAGCTTCGATCGCCGGCACCAGCTTTTGCAGGTCGCGAACAAAGGCACGTTTGCTCAGCGAGCGGAACACTTCGTAGGCACCAATCCGCCAATAGCGCCGTGCCATCGCCCAGAAGCCGCGATACGCCAAGGTACCAGCCAACTCGGCGGTGTGGAGGTTTGTGTAGCGATACCCTTCGCGCGCCAATGCAAGCACGGCGTTGGGCCCGGCTTCGAAGTCTCCCTGGATGCGCTTGGTGAAGTGAACGCCGAGAAACGGAAACTCGGGATCCGGCACCGGATAGATCAAGCCGCGGACCAAGCGCTGATCGTGGCGTAGCGTGTAGTATTCGCCGCGAAACGGGATGATTTGCACGTCGGGTTCGGCACCCATCAGGCGCGCCACACGGTCGGCATGAAGGCCGGCACAATTCACGACATGGCGCGCAGGCGTCACACCACGGGTGCTCTCGATGTAGAGCAGGCCGTCGGCGCGACGCATGCCCAAAACTTGCGTGGAGGTCTGCACAGGAACTCCGTGCTGCGTCAGCCGTCGCGCCATTGCCGCGCTTACCGCCGAGTAATCGACAATTGCGGTTTCCGGCGAATGCAGCGCCGCTACCGCACGGGCATGCGGCTCGATCTCGCGCAGTTCCTCTAGGCTCAGCACTCGCAGCCCGGGCACGCCGTTGGCCGTGCCTCGTTCCTGCAACGTCTGCAGCCTCGGGATCTCTTCTGCGCTCGTCGCTACTACCACTTTGCCGCAGTTCTCGTACGCAATCGTGTTGGCCTCGCAGAAGGCTTTCAGGAGCCGCACTCCTTCGACACACAGCCGCGCCTTGTAGGAGCCGGGTTTGTAGTAGATGCCGGCGTGAATCACGCCGCTGTTGTGCCCCGTTTGGTGACGGGCAATCTGCGCTTCCTTCTCGAGCACCACCACACGGCAATGCGGCGCCGACTCCAGCAATGCGAGGCCGGTCGCCAAGCCCACAATCCCACCGCCAATGACGGCTACATCCGCTGTTGTGTCTGCGTCCACTCCCAGATCCCAAGACGCCTGGTAAACCGCCCTCCCAGCGCCATGTCAACATGACTGGGTGCGCGGTGCGCGGGTTTGCCGGTGTGCCGTGTGCAGCTTGCCGAACCAGGGCGACGGCCGTCCGACGACACCCCCCGACTCAATTCGAGTATGACGCTGTGTACTCGCTTTGAGTCGCGGCTCGCCTTTCACCGGACGGCGCTATGCCGCCTTCGAAATATTGGAGCTGGCACAGTGCTTGGTAAGCGAATTTCCCGGCACCAAGATTCCCGCACCCGCAAGGTCGCCGTACGACCGCGATCGACTTCTACCGGAACGAAATTGGCACAACCGACCCGGAGAGGCGTGACGCGCAAATCTCCAACCCGACGCATCGGAACTCTGAGCCTCTAGTTCTTCCTTCGCGCCAACATGTTGTCAGCTACGGGCGCATTTCATGCTGCAAGATTGAGGGTCTCGAAAGTACGTCGCATTTCGCGTTGGAGATTGTCGTAGTGTTGATCAATCGGATGGATGAATTGAGGGGGACGCTTACTGCGGATTCCTCTGCAACTGTTCTGGCAGCAGCCGTTCGATTGCGCGCAAGGCGCTGAGCGCGGCGTAGTGCCCGCACATCCCGTGCACCCCGCCCCCAGGTGGCGTCGATGCCGAGCACAGGAATACACGTGGGTTGGGCGTTGTGTACGGATCGAGGCGCGCCACGGGTCGCGTGAATAGTTGCGTCAGATCGGCGGCTCCGCCCGTGATGGCTCCTCCGCGGTAGTTGAAATTGTCTCGTTCAAAGTCGGCAGGCGAGGTCGTGTGCCGGGCGAGAATGCGATCGCGAAAGCCGGGGGCAAAGCGTTCGATTTGCGCTTCGATGCGCATCGTCATGTCGACGGTCGATCCGGAGGGCACGTGACAGTAAGCGTAGCCAGTGTGCTTCCCCGCCGGCGCCCGCGTCGCATCAAACAAGCTTTGTTGGACGACGAGCACGAAGGGCCGCTCGGAGTGTTCGCCGCGCCACGCCGCGGCTTCGCTCGTGGCAACCTCGTCGAGCGAGCCGCCCACATGCACGGTGGAAGCCTCTAGGCATGCTGGATCCCGCCATGGGATCGGAGCCGCGAGAGCCCAGTCCAGCTTGAAGGCAGCGGGACCAAAGTGGAAGCGGCGTAGCCGGCGTACATACCGAGCCGGCAGCACGGGTTCGCAAATCGACGCGAGCTGCCAAGGGTCGGTATCGAAGAGAAATACGCGCGCCGAGGGGAGATCCCTGGGCGCGCGCACGGCCACCCCGGTACGAATCTCGCCGCCAAGTGTCCTCAAGAGGCTCGCAAGCGCCGTCGCAATCGCGATGGAGCCACCGCGCGCCACCGGCCAATCGACGACGTGTGCGGTCAGCGCAAACATCAGCCCGAGAGCCGACGTCATGGGATGGGATAGTGGCAGGATCGAATGCGCGGCACAGCCGGCGAACACGGCCCGCGCCGCATCGCCACGAAAGACGGCGCGAGAGAGCCAGGTTGCCGGCAACACACCCAAGGCGCCGAAGCGGAGGAAGGAAAGCGGATGCGATGGCACGCGTAGCGGCCCCATCGCATCGGCAAGAAGCCCGTGGGGATTGCGCAAGAACGGCGCAAGCAGGCGGCGGTATGCCGAGCCGTCGTGGCCAAGGCCATCGCAAGTACGATCCAGGGATCGCCACAGCATCACCGCCGCACCATCCTCCAAGGGATGAGCAACCGAGGCACGGGGATGCACCCACTCGAGCCCGTGCTCGTGCAGCGGTAGCTCGCGAAAAAATGGCGACAGCTCCCCCATCGGGTGGGCGCCCGAGCACACATCGTGGAGGAAGCCAGGAAGCGTGAGTTCGGCGACTCGCGTGCCCCCACCGATCGTAGCCGCAGCTTCGAGAACGAGCACCTTGGCTCCGGCCTGTGCCAGGGTCACGGCAGCGGCGAGACCGTTCGGCCCGGAACCGACGACGACCGCATCGAACTCGCCGTGGGCGGCTGCCATTCGTATCAAACGGACATTTACGCAGACCTTGGCCGCAACGCCTCGGCAAAGCGTCCCGCAGGCCACGGCTGCACATCGACGTAATCGTCGAGATTGGTGTGCCCCTCAGCAATGAGCCCCTTCACCGCATCATAGACTCGCCAATGCATCTTAGGATTGAAGAGCGGTTGCGACTCGACCGATACGACCCGCACCTCGCCTTCGGCGAAGCCGCACAGGGGTTGTACGATACGCAGAAGCTGCCCGCCGTTCAGGTGTCCGTCCCCAAAGTTCCAGCCCAGAAGCGTGCCTCCTAGGACTTCGCCTTCGTGCCACTCGTAGGCTTCGATGTCGTCCACGGCATGCGGCAGAGCCTCCAGCAGTGCGCGCCCCTCGGTGTGCATGTAGCGGCTCACACACATCATCATCTTCGCCATTTCGAACTGGGTTGGGTCGGGCACCAGCTTGGCGAGTTGCTCGTAGACAACGGGTGCCGCCTTAGGAATCGCGTTGAGCCTGTCAGTGGTTCCCTTGCGGAATAGCCAGATGTTGTAGGCCCAGTTGCCCGCGTAGTAGCGCATCGACAGGAGAAACGAGACTCGGGACGGCACGAAGTTGCCGATCGTCGGGATGACCGCGAGTGAAAAAAGGAGTGCCGCCAGTAGTAATGGCGTCTCGGTAAGCGCGGAGAGGCTCACCTCCGGGTGGAAGCCAAAAAGGAAATGGCCGCCGTAAATCATCAGGATGTTCCATTCGACAGGCATTCCGTTCGGATTGTTGATGCCGATGAACGTGTGGAAGCCGGTCATGAGGATCAGGCCAAAGGTTCGGAGAAACGGATCTTGTACACCAAACACGAGGAGGACCGGGATGGCGTACTCGGCGGCAGTGCCAAAGTGGGCCATGAACGTGGCCAGCGACGATGGCCGTAGATCGTCGGGGAAACTCCGGAACAGCTTTTTCTTGAGAGCTTTTGGAAAGAACGGGCCATTGTTCATCATGAACATGATCACCGATGGGAAGTGCCGGTTGAGCTTCGATGTCGCGGCCCAGAACCAGATGCAGCACCACGTCAGCTTGGCGCCTGAAATCCAAAGATCCTCACCGGGTGCGAGCGCGATGCAGGCGATCACGACAAAGTAGTGCTCCGAGCGAGCAACCAGCCACAGCATCTTGTCGAGGATCCCGAGGATGGGGAGGAGCAGAAGGGTGGGGTAGAAAAGGTCGGGCGTTACCTCGGGGGACACGAGTACGCGAAAAAGGCACGCCTGGTGCACGCCGTAAACGATTGCGTCGAGCAAGGTGCGCGTGTCACCACCAATCAGCGCTACGCCCCGAAACAGCGGCAGCTTGAGCGTGCCTGGTCGCAAGAAGTGGCGGTAACCGCCAAACCATGGATCGAAACGGGCGTTCATCGGCCCCCAGCCGCAGCCAAAGCCGGCAAGCTCCCAGAACATCGACCACGCCATGGCCTTCTTGAAGGCGTTGGCCGTGAAGGCCCACTCTCCTATGGGGAAGAACGCGCGGTGATCGCCATTGAAGCTACACCACAGTGCCCAGCCCCCGATCAGGAATGCGAAGTACTTGATCCAATAGAGGGCCATGACGATGGGCAGGTTGGGGCTCTCATTCGCCCAGTTCGCGCACACCAAACGAACCCGCTCGGGGAACGGTGCACGAAGAATGCGCTGAGGATCGTAAGGGGGTAGGTCGGCAGTAGGTGCGCTCATCACGAGGGCGCCTTATAGGGTGGAGAAAAGCTTGGTGCGAGATCCCCCGCATAGGCCCCCGGGCCCTCCATCCCCGTTCCTTGTCACCACCGGCACCCGACGGGCCGTGGCATCAGCAAGACAGGGAGGCTTGCCGCCGCAAGGCGTCCTCCAGCTTGGACAGCAGATTCTGTTCCTCCGGTGATACGTTGGAGCCAGGCTCCGTCCCATGTCCCGCGGACTCCGCAACGCGACGCGCACGCTCCAGCACCTCGCGCTCGAGGTGCTGCCGTTCGTCCTCCGACAAGCTTTCACGAACGGTATCGATGTACCGAGACCACAAGCGTCGCACGAATACGGGGGGACGTGCGACAAGACAACTCTCCAGCAAGCGTTCGCCAAGACTTGCCGGCGCGATCCCTGCCGCGTGTGCCGCCTCGAGAATGGCACTCTTCTCAGCTTCCTCGACGCGCCCGTCTGCCCAGGCCACCTCCGTCAATGGCACCAGTGACAGGGCAAGCAATGTATCGGCGCGGATGCCCAGGGCCACAAGCTGTTCGACAAGGGCTTCGTCCCGGAGATGGGCCACCTTGGCCAGAGCGCTTCGCTCGGCAAGCCGCTTGTTCCTGGCCACTTGCTGCAGGCGTAGTCCTGCGGACTGCCGCAGTCGAATCACTTCGTCACCTAAGCCCCCGCCTTTCGCCAATGCGTGTCTGCGGTAGCCCGCTGGAACCTTCATGCTGCGATGCTCCTTTGCTTGCAACGAGTACATGCGACAGCAAACGTAGCCCCGCTCCCAGCTTCGATAAATTAGATAATACGAGCTTCTTGCGAAGAAAAACTCGAAGTCAGGTTTTCCCGCGATACGGCTCGGAAGCCGCACGGGCGCGACGATGCGCGTAGCCGTGATGGCTTGCGCGCGTAGGGCCGCAACGGTGGTAAGCGCGGTGGGGAGCGTCCACTTTGCGTGCGTCCTATGGGCGCAGGCGGTAGACCGTGGCGCAGCTCGGAGACGCAAAGGAAGGAGTCGTCATTTCGTCGAGGTAGCCGCACGGCCGGTGCCGCTGTTCGCCGTGGCTTGAAAGCGGGCGAAGACGGCGGGGTGGTCGCTTAGGGGGACACCTTCGATTTGGAACTCTTCGGCTTCGCCGGCGCCGAGAAGAGTCAGTTCTGTGGCTGTGCCGGAGCGATACAAAATGTAGTCGAGGTGTTCGGGCCACTGCCCGTTGCCGGCAGCCCCACTGGACGACAGGCGCAGCTCGGACGCAAACCACTGCAAAAGGTCCTGATCGCGCCCACTGCTGGCATCGAGATTGAAGTCGCCGGCCACAATGACGGCTCGGTCTTGGCTCAGTTGGGTGATAGCGGCACGCAGAACTTCGAGTTGGTGCCGACGGGCCTCATGATCTGACGCGGCGGGGCCGGCATCGAGATGAAGGTCGTATAGATCCATGCTGTCGCCGTTCTCTAGACTTACACGTAGAGCGAGATACCCCTTGTTGGCCCAACAATCATTGGCCCCGCCGAGCCAGCCGGAACAAGAGCCGTAACCTCTACGCGCGAGCAACTTGGCTTGCAGGCCCTGGCTCACGGCGGCAGTGAGGCCCGAGCCACAACTTCCACAGAAGGACGACAACCAGCGCGAGCGGCTGCGACTACTACCGTTGCCGCGTTGCAGGAAGCGTCCGGCCAGTCCTTTCGCGAGAAGTTGGAAGTCGGAATCGACAAAATTCTCCTGAAACAGGGTGATGTCGTAAGCGCGGGCCAGCTTGGCAATCAGCGGGAAGCGCTTGGCCGGCTCATCGCGAGCAATCCAGGCGGGCAAGCCATGTGTGTTGTAGGAAAGGACCGAGAACTGCACCGCCTCTGCCGCAGCAAAGGTTGCGGGCAGCAAGCCGACGAGAGACCATAAGAGCGCGCGTTGCAGATGCTGCCGTTGGCGTTTCCGAATCGTTGGCGGTGAACTCCGTCTCGCTGTCATGAGTCCCTCAGGGCAAAGCTGGAGGATGGTTGAATCGAGACCGCATCTCAAGCGCGATCCTTGAATCCCGATCCGGCGCTGGTGCCGGATCGGGAGGTGCACGGTGCGCCGGTTCGCCGGTGCGGGGCGCCGCGTTCCCAAAATCAGACGCGCCAGATCACGGGTAAGCGTGCGGGTTTCAGGATAATCCGTCCAAAGAAGGCGAAAGTGGGTGTTAGCGTCATCGGGATTGAATGGCGTCGAATCGAGCGAACGGTAGAAGGTGTAACGCCCAGCTTGCTCCACGAGCTGCCCCTATGCTTCGTTGCCGCACCATGGAGGGTCGGCAAATGTCTGCACGCAATAGCTCGCTGGCCGGTTACGCAGCGGTTGCCTTGGCGGCCCTGCTTCTAACTGGCTGCTCGCGCTCGCCACACACCCAGGAGCCTGCGCCGCAGCCGTTGCAGGCTTCCGGCGCCACGTCGTTCACCACGGCGTTGCAGGCGGCCGTTGCTGCGAGGTTACCGCTGACGCAACCGCAAGACTTCGAGGATGTCCGCCGTGGGCTCATCGGGCGGGAAGAGAACCTGGTCATTCGCAGTGCGGAAGGGAAGCCGATCTGGGATGTGGCGCAGTATGCCTTCGAGCAAGGGGAAGCGCCTGCCTCTGTGAATCCAAGTTTGTGGCGACAGGCATTGCTCAATCGCGAGCACGGTCTGTTTCAGGTTGCCGAGGGGATCTATCAGGTTCGCGGCTACGACATCGCCAACCTGTCGTTGATTCGTAGCCGTAGCGGGTGGATTGTCGTCGACCCTCTCACGGCGCGAGAAACCGCGGCGGCGGCGATGGCACTGGCACGCAAGCATTTGGGTGACCTGCGCATCGTTGCCATTGTCTTCACGCACAGCCACATTGACCATTTTGGTGGCGTCGCGGCGGTGTTGCCCGAGGATGCGGCCGCTCGCGCGCAGGTCCAGATCCTTGCTCCGCGCGGATTCATGGAAGAAGCCACCAGCGAAAACGTGCTTGCCGGCATGGCGATGGGCCGGCGGGCTTCCTTCATGTATGGCACGCATCTGCCCCGTCACCCGCAGGGGCATGTGGATTCGGGTCTGGGGAAGAGCCCCGCCGTCGGAGAGATCAGCATTGCTGAGCCTACCGATCTGATCGAGCGCAGCGGCGAGGAACGAACCATTGATGGGGTGCGCTTTGTTTTCCAATACACACCCGATTCCGAAGCACCGGCGGAGCTGACGTTTTACTTGCCGGAGGCAAAGGCTTTCTGTGCTGCCGAGGTTGCCACACACAACATGCACAACCTCTACACGCTGCGTGGGGCCAAAGTGCGCGATGCATTGAAATGGAGCGGCTACCTCGACGACGCGATCGAGCGCTTCCCAGATCAGGAAGTGGTCTTCGCTAGCCATCACTGGCCGGTGTGGGGAAATGTGCGCGCCCTCGATTTCTTGAAGAGCCAGCGCGACACCTACAAGTACATTCACGACCAAACCCTGCGCCTCGCCAACGCCGGTCTAACGGCGCAAGAGATTGCCGAAGAGCTGCAGATGCCGGAATCACTCGACACTGCCTTTGCGAGTCGAGGCTATTACGGGACCCTGCGCCACAACTCCAAGGCGGTCTACCAGAACTACTTTGGTTGGTTTGACGGCAACCCGGCTAACCTCGACCCACTGCCGCCGGTGCCTGCCGCGGCAAAGTACGTCGAGGCCATGGGTGGAGCGGCGGCAGTGTTGGCGAAAGGACAAGCCGCCTATGATGCGGGCGAGTACCGGTGGGCAGCGACGTTGCTCAACCACCTGGTGTTCTTGCAGCCGAACGACAAGGCTGCACGCGAGCTGCTCGCACGAACCTACGAACAACTGGGGTACCAGGCGGAATCCGGCCCGTGGCGCGACTTCTACCTCACCGGCGCCGTCGAACTCCGCAACGGACCGGGCGGCTCCTCTCTGCGCTTGGCTTCGGCTACGGCCATCTTGCAGCATATGCCGGCGGCGCGCTTCTTCGATTCCATGGCGGTGCGAGTGATCGGACCGAAGGCCCAGGGAAAGAAGATGAGCTTCAATTTCGTCTTCACCGACATCGGCGAATCGCATCGGGTGATCCTGGAAAACGGGGTCCTGCATCACAAGCAAAAAGACCCGGACCCTAGCGCCGACGCCACCGTGCGCATCAGCAAAGCTTTGCTTGTACGCCTGGCCACCAAACAAGCGGGTTTGAAGGAAACCATCTTTTCTGATGAGCTGTCGGTCGAAGGCAGCCGCCTCACGTTGCTGTCCTTCTTCTCGCTGCTCGACGATCCCGACGGCAACTTCGCCATCGTCACGCCTTGAGTTGGAACGAGGCCATTCTTTTCCTGGGGCAAGCTTCCCATGAGTTCCTAGCGGTACCCAAGAAATGGGATACTCAAGAGCGGAGTTGCGCAAAAAACCTCGAAGTGCCTATATTGCCTCATGCCCGATCAAAGCAAGCACGAGAACGAAGGTCGTCCCCAAGTTCATACCTCGCCAGGTAACGGCGCAAAATATATCGATACGAACGACCTGCGGAAGAGCGAGAACTTCAAGCGCCTACTTAAAGAGGTCCGCGCGATAATTCCTGCGTTGTCCGATCGGTCAAAGCAAGAAGAATAACCCACATGGGCGAGGCCGTCATCGCTCTCCTCATACTCGCGGGTGGCTTTGCCTTCGTTGAGATTGCGTACACTACCAGATATCGGGCCACACGAGCCGATGGGCAAAGGCTCCTGTTCTATTCGGCCTGTTCCGCATTCTTCCTCCTCGTTCTTGCACGGATTCTGCTCACTCTGGCTGCCCGAAGTGGGTGGTATGAACCATTGCGCTCGATATGGCTAGGCCTTCTCCCACAGCCAGTCGACGGGTGGCTAGGGACGGCGTTTGTGTCGGTCCTACTTGGGGTCGCCGCGGCAAAGATCGTCAACCGCTTCTACTCGGAAGATAAGGCGACAAGTAAGGCAATTCGCGAACATGGCACGGAGATGGAAAAGCTGTTCCACGCCGCGATTGAAAAAGACGCAATGGTCTCCATCACCCTACGGAACAGAAAGGTCTATGTCGGCTTGGTTGCAAGGACGCCCCCAATCCTTGAGGGCAGATCAACCGATATCCGACTATTGCCAGTCATCAGTGGCTACAGAGAAGAGAAGACCCTGGACTGGATTGCCACAACGACGTACGACCCGATTTACTCCAAGATTATCGAGGGAGCGATTGTGAACCTTACGCTCTCGGATTTCGAGGTGGTGATCCCCACCGGCGATATCGTCACTGCTAATTTCTTCTCAACAGATCTCGACCAAAAGCTCTTCAAGCTCGGAGCCTGATCTTGTGGGGGCGGATCTGCTTGGCGAAGTCCTAGGTTTGTGGGGCAATCCTAAGGACTTGCGCGTCAAGCCTTCGGCGTGCGGCGGATCACGTCATCGGCTGCGGCGCGAAAAATGGGGAGCGGGCGCACGGCTTCTTCGCGCAAGCAGGCTTCGGTGAACTTGATGGCGTGCTCATCGCCGTTGTCGATGGCGCGGTCGATGAGTTCGTCGGCAACCGGTGGCGGCTGGGCGATCTGTGGCCGTACGTGAGTTGTGGCAAAGGCGGAGTACAGAGCGCAGCCGGCTTGCCAGGCGTAGGCAAGGAGGTGTTGTGCGGTTGTCTCGTCGACGAGGGGCAGCAGCAGGCGTACGGCGCTGGGGCCCGTTACCATGTGAATCAGAGCAATGAGATTGGTCGGAGTCGCGTTGGCCAGGTACACGTTGGCAAAGGTCTCCGTCAGGTCGGAAAGAATCTCCGGAGCGGGGCGACTGCCGACATCGATCGCGTTCACCACTGCGGGAAATGGGGGAAAGGTTGCAAGAGCCACCAAGGCAACCGTGATCAGCCCGTGCTCGGAGCGTTGCTCCTGCGGTAGCAAGGCCACGCCGGCCAGCGCGGCAGCCGCTTGCTGGCGACCACTGCCGTCGGCATCGCCGGGAAGCTTGGTGTAACACGCCGCCCAGTACGCCAAGCCTTGCGCCAGCTCTTGGCGACGTAACGCATTGTCCTCTTGGCGGATGGCACGCACGGCGTGGCAAGCCCGCAGCAAGCCATGTAGCGCTCCTCCAGCCAGCCCCGGGGCCAGGCGTCGGGCCCACTCGCCCACCACTTCTTCCCACGATGCTTTGGCTAACTCTGCGGAGAAGAATGCTGCCAAGTCCGCGTGGCGATCCACGTGCCCCAGCAGACCTTGCCAATCGCCAGGATCCACCGGCTGTCGCGACGGACGCCGCGGGTCGAGATGGCGCGCATAGTTATCCAACCATGGCAGGATGGCGTCCTCACGGCCCAGCGCCGCCAAGGCCTCCACCGCCATCGGCCCATGGTTGGATAAACCCAGAGGACCATATTCCGGCGCCGTCTCCTCGAGAATCGCATAGGCTTCATCCAAGCAATTGGTCATTCGGCTCTCCTCCGTTCGTGCCGGGCACGGCTTAGATGCCGCGCACTCTAGGGATGCTTCTGTGGTCCGGCTCACAAGCGGGGGTGAAGTGGCTGTCTAAGAAGGAGATCGAGGGGACTCCGGGGCAGTCGAGGTCCCGTCGAGTACACACCAGATTTGATCGCCCGCCGCCACCTGCTGCGCCTCGTCGGTAATGCGATCCCCGGCCACGACGGCAATGGTGGTCTTGCCGGTGGCCTTACTGAGCAGATGGGCGCGATCACGTGCACGTGCGACATCATGTAACTCGATGAGGACGGAAACCTCTATCACCAGGTAGGCCTCGCTGCGGTCGACCGGTTCGACACCGCGCACAACTAGATCCGTGGCGAGCAAGCGGTCGCGCTCGGCTTCGTTGAGGGTCGTCCCCGGTTCCGGCAGCAATGCGTCCAGGTCTTCCTTGGACACGACGCGCGAACGGCGGAGGATCTTGCCGAAAAACGCCGGCGCATTGTCGCGGTACTTCCGTTCGAGTCTGTAGCCCCGAAAATCACTGCCCAGCTCATGTAAGCGCTTCTCGGTACGCTGTTGCGCTTGCGACAATTCCTCGATTCGCCCATCGGTACGCAGTTGCGCTTGGGTCAACTCGGTAACCTTTTCCCCCAAGTAGTCGAGGCGCTTCTCGGTGCGCTGTTGCGCTTCAGCCAGCTCCTCAATGCGACGCTCTGTACGCGCTTGAGCTTGGACCAGCTCGGCAACCTTTTCCCCCAAGTAGTCGAGGCGCGCTTCGGTGCGCTGTTGCGCCTCGGTCAACTGCGTAACCTTTTCCCCCAAGTAGTCGAGGCGTGCTTCGCTGCGTTGTTGCGCCTCGGCCAACTGCGCGATCACATGGGGAAGGGAGAGAAGCTCGTCGGTCAACACGAGGGTGCGGACCTGGGCGCGCAGGTCCGGTCGTTGCTCCAGCAACAGCACGAGGTCATGAAAGTCTTCCACCTGAAACGCCATGGCGGCAGCAGCATAGCCTTTTCGGTGTGCACGGGAGAAGTGTTTTGGGCAACTTTGTCGGCTCCAGCCACGGCCCCGGGCTCTACCGGAAACTCGCTGCCGAATTCAGATCGACGATGGAGTTGCCTGGCGCGAGAGGCTACAGCGGGCGCTCACTCATCACGGAGGACCTCATGACTGTCCAATCCTTTGCTGACATCGAGGCAGAGTTCACCAAGCGGGTGCATCGCATCGTGTGGTGCACCGTGGCCACACAAAACCCCCAGGGGCGACTGCGCAGCCGCATCTTGCACCCCATTTGGGAGGGCAGTACCGGCTGGATTGCCACCGGGCGCAATTCCCCCAAGGCAAAGGACATTGCCCACAATCCCTACGTCTCGTTGAGCTATTGGGACCCGCAGCACGAGCAGGTGTATGCCGAGTGCCTGGCAGAATGGGCAGACGATCTCGCCACCAAGCAGCGGATCTGGGACTTGCTGAAGTCTACTCCCGAGCCGGTCGGCTACGATCCAGGGTTGTTCTTCCAAGGCGGTGCTGGGGACGGGGACTTTGGGGTTTTGAAGCTTACGCCCTGGCGCGTCGAGCTGTACTCGGTTCCTGACATGTTCGCGCGCAAACCGGCGCAAGTGTGGCAGCCGCGCACGTGAGTTCGATACCGCGCGTGATCTGGCCGGCGCCGTGCCTGCCAGCGTTTGTCGAAGGCGAACAGCGGCGTGTAGCCATCCTGGTCGAGCATGAATGTGGTCTCGACGACCTGCAGGAATGGGCCAGCAAGCTGGCTCTGGTGGAGAAGCCGGGCCTGCGCCGTATCCCACTGTCGCTCGTCGAGGTGCACGACTACGACAACACCAGGCGCCACCCCTATGCCAAGGAGTATCTACGGCAGCGATCGCAACAGTACCCGCTGTTCGAGATAGTGGTCGAGCTTCCGCGGGCTGTCAGCCCAGCATCTCCGCGTACGGCGGTCGTGCTCGACTTGTTGCACGAGGGGCGAATCGTGCGGCCGAATGCCGTGGCGGTACTTACCGAGAATCTAACTCGATTGCGGTTTGCGTTTGCCACCGACCTGCACGTAGCCAGTGCCTGGGACGTCATCGCCTCGGCCATCGAACGTCACGCTCCCGACTTGGGTCGGCAGTTCTGTCACCCGCAACGACTGCTGGCAAACTTCATCGCGAGAATGAACCAGCTAGCGGCGCGCGGCGAACTCGATCTAGTTGTCCTCGGTGGTGACTTGGTGGATCACGTGTTCCCCGCCCTGCGCCGCCACTCGACGGCGGTGAGCGACAGCAACGTCCAGCTTCTCCTCGACAGGTTAGCCGAGCTTACGGTGCCGGTTCTCGCCATTCCCGGCAATCACGATTACCGCGTCAACCCTTGGCGGCCGCGCAGCTTTGGTTTGGGCTCGGTAGGAATTCCGAAGCAGCGCCTGCGCGAGTTTCTAGAGCCCGCTGGGTTGTGGGATGCGTGGCGTCTGGTGCCATCCGACCGCGATGCTCTGCGCACGCACGCGGCCGACGGCGTCGATGGTCTGCTGCCGCACTTGTCGCTGCTGGCACCGGCAACGGATTTTTGCGTCGACGTGCGCGGCACGCGGCTGGTGTTTTTTGCTACGGGCCGCGACATGGTGCTGCGTTGGCGCGGCTTGGATTGGCAACGCCGTGGGCTGCTGGTGCGGGCGCTGCCTACATCTTGGGTAGACCCGGATAGCCAGGGGCCGAGTCGCGCCCAAATGCGTTGGCTGAGCCACACGCTTGCCGGCAGTCACCATGCGGCCGTGTTCTTTCACGCGCCTTTGCTGTGCCCGCAGCCGCAGTTTCGCGTCGAAGAAAGGCTCGCCCATTTGCACCCGGGCGAAGACGAGACACTACCCACGCAACTGCTGTTCGAACGCCGTCTGCGCCGTAGCGGTCTGCGCAATGGCGTATCCTTTCGTAACCCCGGTCCTTTGCTGCGCGCCCTGACCTCGGTGCGAGGCGCGGTGACGACGTTCTCCGGCCACGTGCATCAGTCGAGTCGCATCGAGGTAGAGCGCAGGAGCTGGCGCCCAAGTTCGGCTGCCATCTCCTCGGAACGAAACGATCGTGATGTTCTATCCATGCACATTGGCGCCGCCCTGGGTCATGTGCGTTCGCCCGGCAGTGCCCCCCCGGCGTTCCTGTTGGCGGAACTTGACGCCGGCGTTCTGCGTCGTGTCGAAGAGCATCAACTGTGAGAGCCCGCATCTGTCCCCACCTCGATCAAGCTCGGGGCGGCTGGGCCGCGCGGGGGCCACGACGTTATCGCGCGTTATCGCTTAGGCTACCTTGTCTGCCTGCCGCCCACTCCTCCGGGGTCAGGGTACGTAGGGCCAGCGCATGGATGCCTGTGCGCATGGCGTCGCCGAGCGCGGCATATACGGCGCGCTGGCGGCTCACCAAGTTCTTTCCTTGAAAGGCAGGACTGACCAGGAGGACACGGAAATGGCTAGCTCCGGCGGCCGGCGCACCGGCATGACCGCGGTGCTTGGCGCTCTCGTCTTCCACCTCCACATGTGTCGGCGCAAACGCCGCGCGTAGCGTCTCTTCTATCCACTGCACTCGTTCCATGGGGCGGGTTGTGGCCCGCGAGAGCGTACTTCGCAACCCTCCACTGGTGGCTGCCGTAAAAAGCGAAATGGAATACCGTCACCCCGGATTTCGCCGGGATGACGGTATTCCACCTGACTTTTTCGACAGTCTCCATTGCCGGAAGACTGTCCAGCGCTGCGCCCGACGCGAACAGTGGGCCTACGCTTCCCGGTTCTCATGGCGGTCGTACGCGGCGATGATGTCTTGCACGAGCCGGTGGCGGACGACGTCGCGTTCGCTGAAGCGGCAGAACTGAATGCCTTCTATGTTGGCGAGGACGGTCTGCGCTTCCTTGAGCCCAGAGAGGCGGCCCGCAGGGAGATCGATCTGAGTAACGTCGCCGGTGATCACCGCCTTGGAGCCGTAGCCAAGACGGGTGAGGAACATCTTCATCTGCTCGGGGGTGGTGTTCTGGGCTTCGTCGAGGATGACGAAGGAATCGTTGAGTGTGCGACCACGCATAAAGGCGAGCGGTGCCACCTCGATGACGCCACGCTCGAGCAGTTTCTGGGCACGATCGAAATCCACCATGTCGTGCAGGGCGTCGTAAAGCGGACGCAGGTACGGATTCACCTTTTCTGCCAAGTCCCCCGGGAGGAATCCCAGCTTCTCGCCAGCCTCCACCGCCGGCCGCGCCAAGATGACACGCGCAAAGTTGTTACGCATGAGTTCGGCCACAGCCATGGCCATGGCGAGGTATGTCTTGCCGGTTCCCGCCGGGCCGATCCCGAACACGATGTCGAAGTTGCGGATGGCGTCGATGTACTGCTTCTGCGCCACGCTCTTCGGCGTGATCGTGCGCTTGTGGGCCGAGATGTAAACCGTATCGAGAAATATGTCGCGCAGGTTGGCACCGCGGTCGCGGCTCAAGATGCGAATCGCGTAGTCGATATCGCTCGGGTAGATCGGATACCCCCTTTCCACCACCGCATAGAGT
The DNA here is from genome assembly GCA_964528465.1 of uncultured Binatia bacterium (SeqCode). Classification (GTDB taxonomy): domain Bacteria; phylum Desulfobacterota; class Binatia; order HRBIN30; family HRBIN30; genus CAZGSN01. Next base: position 4,024 of record CAZGSN010000672.1, on the reverse strand, counting down.
TGGTTGAGAACCCGCCCCGCCAGTTCCCGCTCGACCTCATCCCCGTGGATCAACAATGTGGTGCCGCTGGCTCCCACGCGCACACCAAGGGTGCGCTCGATGGCCTTGACGTGCTCGTCGTGGTGACCCAGCAGATCCTGAAAGAAACGCGGATTGTCGAACGTGAGTTCGAGATCGCCGCCTTCGCGAGCCGCCGTAGCGCCGTCAGGAGACAAGTTCGTAAACCGCTTCCAGAGCTGCTTGCAGCTTACTGGGGTCCTTGCCTCCGGCCTGCGCCAGATCGGGCTTGCCCCCGCCACCACCTCCAATGATGGGGGCGATCTTCTTGATGATGTTGCCGGCGTGGTGCTTCTTGACCAAGTCCTTGGTCACTGCCGCCAACAAGACGGCACGGTCGTCGCGCTGCGTGCCCAACACGACAATCGCGGAGCCGAGCTGGTTGCGTAGCCGGTCGGCCAGGTCACGCAAGGCCGCGTCGTCCAACCCGTCCACCTGCGCCGTCAGCACGGCCGCGCCATCGATTTGCCGAGCCTTGGAGAGGAGGTCCTCGCTCTGTGATCCCGCCAGCTTACCCTGCAACTGCTTGAGCTGCTTTTCGAGTTCGCGCTGCTGGGCCACGAGTTTGGCGACACGGCTCGCCACCTCGTCCTCGCCGCTACGGATGAGTTCGCCAACCTCCTGCAGAGCCTGCTCGCGAGTGCGGATCCAGTTGAGGGCTGCGCTGCCGGTCATGGCCTCGATGCGCCGCACTCCCGCGGCGACACCGCTCTCACTGCGCAGCTTGAACACGCCGATGTCGCCGGCGCGCTGCACATGCGTGCCACCACAAAGCTCGGTGGAGTAATCGCCGAAGCGGATGACGCGCACGCGGTCGCCGTACTTGTCGCCAAAGAAGGCCAACGCTCCGGCCTTGATGGCGTCGTCAAAGGCCATCTCGTCGACGCGCACCTCGGCATTGGCTCGGATCAAGGCATTGACCTCGTCTTCCATCTGGCGAAGCACGTTGTCTGCTACCGGGCCCGAGAAGTTGAAGTCGAAACGCAGGCGCTCTGGCGAGACCAAAGATCCTTGCTGATGCACGTCTTTGCCCAGATGCTGGCGCAGGACCGAGTGCACGATGTGGGTCGCCGAGTGATTGAGGCGCGTGGCCTCCCGCAAGGCACGGTCGACCTGGAGCCGCACGCGGTCGCCCTTGCGCAGCGCTCCGCGCACGACGCGACCGAGATGAACCGTCAGCTCCGGGCGCGGCTTCTGCGTATCGAGGATCTCAATGCGGTCGCCACGTTCACTTTCGATGAGGCCGTGATCGCCAACCTGTCCACCCGATTCGCCGTAAAAGGGAGTCTCCGGCACGATGATCTGTACGCTGGCTCCCTCGCGTACTTCGTCTTGCTCCCCACCCTCGGCGACCAAGGCGGTAACTTGCGAGTCGTAGTCGTAAACACGATCGCCGACGAAGCGCGAGGTGTGTGCCCCGTGAGAGGTGAGGACCTCGGCGCCGGCGCGCCGCGCATCGCGGCCGCGTTGGCGTTGTTCGGCCATGCACGCCTCGAACCCTGCCGTGTCGACGCTGATGTTGTCCTCACGCAAGATGTCCTGCGTCATGTCGAGGGGAAAGCCAAAGGTGTCGTAGAGCTTGAAAGCCACGGCCCCGGCAAGCGTCATGCCCCCCGCCTGACGTAGCGCTGCCTTCTCCTGGTCAAGCAGCGAAAGCCCCTTGTCCAACGTCTCGCCAAACCGTTCCTCTTCGCTGCGCAGCACGGCCTCGATGTGGGTGCGACGCTCGACGATCTCCGGATAGGCAGAGCCCATCGTGTCGATCACGGCTTGGCTGACGCGACACAGGATCGGCTCATCGAACCCGAGGTGTTTGGCGTGGCGTGCAGCGCGGCGCAGAACGCGGCGCAAGACGTACCCCCGTCCTTCATTGCTCGGCGTCACCCCGTCGGCGACGAGGAAGGTCAGCGCCCGCACATGATCGGCGATGACACGAAACGCCATGTCATCGGCCTCGTTCTGGCCGTAGCGGCGCCCGCACTGCGCCTCGGTGAAGCGGATACTGTTTTGGAACAAATCGGTGTCGTAGTTCGAAGGCACCCCCTGCAGCACGGCAGCCAAGCGCTCTAGCCCGGCACCGGTGTCGACATGCTTTGCCGACAGCTCTTCGAGGCTGCGGTCCTCGCGGCGGTTGTACTGGATGAAGACGAGGTTCCACAGCTCCATGAAACGAGCGCAGCCGACGTTGACGGCGCAAACGTGACCGGAAACGTGCTGCATGTCGCAAGTGCCGGGTCCGCGATCGATGTGAATTTCGGAGCACGGGCCGCACGGGCCGACTTCTCCCATTTCCCAGAAGTTGTCTTTCTCGTCGAAGCGCAAGACGTGCGTCGGATCGATGTCGGTGAGTTCCCGCCACAGCTCTTCGGCTTCACTGTCGGTGCGATACACCGTGGCGTACAGCTTCTCCTTGGGAAGCTTCCATACCGCGGTGATCAGCTCCCAGGCCCAGGCGATGGCTTCCTTCTTGTAGTAATCGCCGAACGACCAGTTACCGAGCATCTCGAACAGCGTGTGGTGGTATCCGTCGCGCCCCACCTCTTCGAGGTCATTGTGCTTGCCGCTCAAGCGCAAACATTTCTGTGCATTCACAGCGCGCGGATTGGAAAGCTTCTGGTTGCCCAAGAAGACGTGCTTGAACTGCACCATCCCGGCGTTGGTGAACAGCAACGTGGGGTCCTTGTCGGGTACGAGCGACGAGCTGGGGATGAAGTCGTGGCCGCGCTGGCGGAAGAATTCAACGAATTGGGAACGGATTTCGGCGCCGGTCATGGTCGCGCGTGCTTAGCAATCTTCGCCAACTATGGCGAGGACTATGGAGTGCGGGAAGCCACGCTGAGCAAGGAAGCGCGCGGCTTTGCCACGCTCCGCTTGGGTGGTCGGCGGCGTAGGAAATCGCTTACGGAACAATTGCCGCGCTAGTTCCGACTCGTCGGCAAAAGCTGTCGCGATAGCCGCGGCGATTTGCTCCCGATCGACACCACGGTGCTGGAGCTGAAGCCGAGCCCGCATGCTCCCATAGCCACGTCGGGCTGCAACCGCGGCGACATTGCCGGCTAGCCGAGCGTCATCCAAGAAGCCGGCGCGCTGCAAGCGCTCCACAGTCTCGGCGATCTCCTCGTCGCTGTGTTCACGACCAGCCAGGCGCGTGCGCAGCTCCTGCTCGCTACGATCGCCCGCGGTGAGCAGCCGGAGCGCATACTGCCAGGCACTGGAATGCGAAAAAGCCACGGCGGCCTTGTAGCGGCAGAAGCGGAGTAAGGTCTATGGCCGTGGACGGGCGCCATGCGCCGTTACGCGGCGGCAGCGCAGGAATGCAACCTGGTATTGGGCGGAAGCGGTCATTGCGGTGAACTTCGCCGCACTCCGCCCAACCCGTCCTTCTTTATCGATGCTTGCGCTGACTGCCGAGACCGCTGTCCCTTCTCTGGCCCGAACCTGCCTTTCGAACGAGTTCGAGGATCTTACTGCGGCTCGAACAGCCATAGTTGGTCTGCGACGCCGTCGCGGCTCTCGCTCCAAACGATGCGGCCACGACGGAATCGACCATGGCACCCACTACACGCAGCCGGCGAAGACACAGTAGCCGCGGCCGTGCGGCCGTGGACCTCGGATGAAAGCCAACAAATTTGACGCATGCCCTGTCTCGATAGCTGGCTTGACCACCTTGCCTTGGCCCAATAAACATCGGCCCTGCTGCCGTTCGGCAGACAGCTAATGAGCAGGGAATCCTCTTCGAGATTGGACAAACGTGCGGACACAGCATTGCCCATAGCGCTGTCGGCGTTTGTGGGACGCGAGCGGGAGCTGGCAGAGCTGCGGGCGGGATGGTTCGCCGCCAAGCACGGCCGCGGCGGTTTATTCTTGTTCTACGGCGAAGCCGGAATCGGCAAGACGCGGCTTGCCGAAGAGATCGCCAGCCAGGCCATGGCGGACGGTGGGCGCGTCGTCTGGGGACGTTGCCGGG